>NZ_LIPP01000550.1 GCF_001418335.1 Streptomyces aurantiacus
GCGCTCAGCCCCCACCCACCCGCACATACGAACCGGCCTCGGCCCACGCTTTCAGGGGCGCGGGGAACTGCGCGGCCGGCCCCCACCCACCCGCACGTATGACCCGTCCGGCATGCGGCACGCAACCCCGCATGGTGAGCTGGGCGGATGAGCGGCGCGGACCCCGGCACCCGTGCCCAGCGGCAGCACCTGCTCCGCGTACGCGGGCGCAGCGTCGCCTGGGTACCCCCGCTGCTCCTGCTCGTCGCGATCGCCGTGATCGACAGCAACACCACGGGCGAGTTCAGGATCATCTCCTGGATCGTCCTCGTGCCCGGCATCGCGGCGGCCATCTGCGGAGTCAGGGGCACGGCCGCGTTCGCCGTGCTCTCCCTCGTCACGTACATCGAGGTGGACGCCGCCTGGCCGCACCAGGACCAGACCGGCCTGCCCGACTTCATCCTCGTCGCCGTGGGCGGGGCGCTGGCGACGACCGCGTGTGCCGTACGGGTCCGGGAGGAGCGGCGGATGCTGCACATGCGCGACGTGGCCGACACGACCCGGCGTACCGTGCTGCGCCCGTTGCCCACGCCCTGGGCCGGCCTCGACCACGCGGCCGTCTACCTGGCCGCCGACAGCGAGGCACGCGTCGGCGGCGACTTCTACGACATCCAGCCGGGCCCGCACGGCACACGGGTCCTCCTCGGGGACGTCCAGGGCAAGGGCCTGCCCGCGGTCGACACCGCCGCCGCGCTGCTCGGCACGTTCCGCGAGTCCGCGTACCACGAGGCGTCCCTGGCCGTCGTTGCCGAACGCCTTGAGGTACGGATGCGCCGCCAGCGGCAGTACGTGACGGACCTGGGCGGGGAACCGGCGCGCGGCGTGGAGCGCTTCGCGACCGCGGTCCTCGTCGCGTTCCCGCCGTGCGGCTCGCCCGGCGGCCACATCGAGGTCGTCAACTTCGGGCACGAACCCCCACTGGCGGCCGGCCCGGCCGGGGTACGCCTCCTGCCGCCCGGCGACGGCCTGCCGCTCGGCCTGGGCGACCTGGCCGGGCCGGGGGCAGGGGCGGAGTCGGAGTCGG
>NZ_LIPP01000551.1 GCF_001418335.1 Streptomyces aurantiacus
GCACCGAGTTGGTCACCACGGTCAGATCCGGCACGTCGAGGAGCTGATGGGCGAGCGCGTACGTCGTCGTGCCGCCCGACAGCGCGATCGCCGTGCCCGGCGCCACCAGCACCGCCGCCGCCCGCGCGATGTCCTCCTTGGCCGTCAGCTCCAGCCCCGACTTGGCCTCGAAGCCCGGCTCGTGCGTACTCGCCTCGACCACCGGGACGGCACCGCCGTGCACCTTCTCCACCACGCCCTGACGGGCGAGCGAGTCCAGGTCGCGGCGGACCGTCATGTCGGACACGCCGAGTTTCCTGGTGAGTTCGTTGACACGGACGCCACCGCGGCGCCGGACCTCATCCAGGATCAGAGCGCGCCGCTGCTCCGCGAGGAGGTTCTGATTCTCGCTCACGTCCGCTCCGGTTCCCTTCGCCTCGACCCGTTCGGCATATCCCCGAACCCCCTCCGACAAGGACATTCCCCTCACCTCCGGACCACGGGACGCCCCATCCTCGCACGGGTCGCCGCAGGTCGTACCACTGCCCGTGGCGACGCGCACACGTCACGCTGTCATCCGGTGTCCGGCTCTGTCACACGGATCGGGGAGATTCCGTGAGGAGCGGTGCGCGCGGGGCCGACAGGCGAGACCCTTGGGTGTCTGGACATGACACATGCCGTACGGGCATCACGGGGGAAGACCACAGTGGAGCGTCTGCAGGGGCACGCCCCGACGAACGAAGCGAACGAAGCGCAGGAGAAAGCGAGCGGGACGGACGAAGCGAACGAGGTGCGAGGTTCCGAGCGGCGGCCGACGGCCGACACCGCACTCGAACTCCTGGTCCACGGCGTCGGCGGCACGACGCCCCAGGAAATGCTGAACGATCCGCGCACGGTCCGGATCACCGGCGACGACACGGCCGCGGTCTTCCGCCGGGCCGACGACGTCGACGCGGAGAAGAACGCGAAGAGGAACGCCCAGAGGAACGCGGAGAAGAACGCGGAGAAGGACGCGGCGCAACGGCCCGAGGAACACCGGAGTGAACCGGTCCCCGAGGCGTACGTCTGGTGCAACCTCACCTCCGGCAACGGCTCCCGGGCC
>NZ_LIPP01000552.1 GCF_001418335.1 Streptomyces aurantiacus
GAGAGCGACACCCCGGCCGCCGTCCTCTCGCCCACCCCCACCGCCCTCAACGCCCTGCTCACGGCAGTGAAACACGCGGCGCCCGGCTCCTCCGCGTGAGGGGAAGGGCCCGGCAGAAGGGGCTTCTGCCGAAGTCCGGTCAACCGTCGCCCTCACGTCAATCCGACTCCGGGACATGGCCGAGTTGGCCGGCCAGGTCGGCCAGATCGTCGACGTACAGGTCGAACCGGTCCGAGGTGGTGGGCGGATCGCCGCCCGGGCGGGCGACATAGGCGGTGCGCAGGCCGAGGTTCTGTGCTGCGCGCAGGTCCCAGGCGTGGGCGGCGACCATCAAGAGCCGCTCCGGCGGTCGTCCGGAAACGGTGACGGCCAGCTGGTAGACCGCCGGGTCCGGCTTGTAGGTCCGAGCGTCTTCGGCTGACAGGGCCTGGTGCCAGCGCAGTCCGGCGTGGGCGTTGAGTTCCAACAGCGCCGTCCGGCTCGCGTTGGAGAGCCCGATCAGCGGGAACCGTTCGGCGAGTCGGGCGAGCCCTGCCACGGTGTCGGGCCATGGCGGGAGCCTGCGACCTGACAGGGCCAGCGCCGCTACGGCGGCCGGGTCGTCGACTTCGGCGGCATCGGCGACGAGCCGGGCGGCTTCCAGGTCAAGGACATCGCTCGTGCGGTAGGGCCGGCCGCTGTCGAGCATGCGACGTTGCTCGTGGTCGATGTGTTGCTGCCACAGTGCCAAAAGCTCCTCGACCCTGATGTCGTCGAGCGATGGGTCGAGCTCACGAATGCCGGCGCGGATACCGGCGGGTGCGTCGACGAGCGTGCCGAGCACGTCGAACACGACGGCATCGATCTCTAGCTCTGACATGGGAGAGGTCTCCTGGACGAAGCAGGGGCGTAAGAGTGGCTGTTGGCCGAACGCAGCGGGAAGTCACTCTGATTCCCGAACGGCGTGGCCTGCGCGGCCACCGCGGCCCACTACTGCGCCGCTATCAAGCCCGCTTGGCCGGCGTTGACAACGCCGCGCTGGCACAGGACGCTTCCCTCGCCCTCATCCGCCGTATCACCCAAGAACTCTGAAAGGCCCCCATGACTCCCGACCTCCACTGGCAGAAGTCATCGTTCTCCGGAGGCGGTGATGATGAGGACTGCCTGGAGATATCCGCC
>NZ_LIPP01000553.1 GCF_001418335.1 Streptomyces aurantiacus
GTCTGTGCGCCGCCAGGGACTCGAACCCCGGACCCGCTGATTAAGAGTCAGCTGCTCTAACCAACTGAGCTAGCGGCGCTTGCTGACGTCGTAGACCTTAGCATCCTGATCGGCGGGAGGAAAAATCGATATCGGCGCCGCGGGGCAGGGCTCCGAGAGCCGTCTGCGGGCCGCTGACCGGGCCGCACGCACCGACGCCCAGAGCATCACCTCGGGTCCCGGCAGCCAGGGCTCGCGGGTGTCGGGGGCGACGAGCCAGCGGGAGTCGAGGCGGTTGGCGGCGGCCGGGGCCACCGCGACGACGGGGGCCGGGGCGGGGACCGTCACCGCGTCACCGGTGCCGTGGCACAGGAGGGGCGGGACGGCCCGGCCGCGGTCGGAGGCGCCGCCGGAGCTCCACCCCTCCCACTCCAGGAGCGAGGGCAGGCGCTGTGCCGTACCGGGGGCGGCGAACAGGAGTATCCGGCCCCGGTGCGCGGCCACGGGGCCCGAGCCCGGACCCTCGTCCCACAGCCGGTCCAGCATGTGACGGCCGAAGACGGCGGGGGTGCTGACGACGTCGAAGGCGGCGCCGCAGGCCAGCACCACGGGGGCGGTGGGCCGGTCCTCCCAGAGGACGCGGGTGCTGCGCGGATACGCTCCCGCCGAGGCGAGCCAGGCCGCTCCTTCCGGGGTGACCCCGGTGACTTCTGTGGCGCCGGGCAGGGTACCTACCAGGTTCCGATCGCTGTCCATGCTTCCCATGGCTACCTGGGGTGAGCGAACGGTTCCCCAGAGTTGCGGAAATCCGGGACAGGAGGGGAGGGGGCGCGGTACCTTGCGCGCCTGGCCGATGCTCCTGCGCGCCCAGGTCCTGTCCGGCCGATGCTCAGATCGGGTCGGCGTACCCCTCGGCGTCGGCGCCGCGCAGCAGCTCCCGCCCGAACTCGATCATCTTCTTCGCGTAGTCCTCGGTCCACTCGGCCTGCTCGGCGATCGCCGCGGGGGTGAGCCGGTCGAACTTCCGGGGATCGGCGAGCTGCGCGGCGGCCATCGCCTGGAACTCGACGGCCCGGTCGGTGGCCGCGCGGAACGCGTGCGTCAGCTCCGTGGCGCGGTCCAGCAGCGCCCGGGGGTCGTCGATCGACTCCAGGTCGAAGAAATGCTCCGGATCGGAGGCCGCCTCCGCGGGCTCGAAGAGCAGTGGCGCGGGGCGCAGCCGCGGCTCGTTCCGACGCGGCGTGGGCTCCGCCATGACTTCTCCTCCTCGTACAGTGGTCGGCCCGCCCGGGTGGGTGGGCCACCGTCCATTGTCCCCTGACCGCGCAAGGGGGCCTCAGGACACCGGCTGACCGGCACCGATGCGCTCCGCCCCGCCCCGCATGCCCC
>NZ_LIPP01000554.1 GCF_001418335.1 Streptomyces aurantiacus
GTGGGTGGGGGGGCGAGTGCGGGCGGGGTGGCTGGGCTCGGTTGCTATGCCGCGTTTGCCGGTATCGCTCGGGGCGGCCATGGTGGAGGGGCGGGGCAAGCCCGGGGGGCGTTGCTGACCGGAGGATGTCGATGTACGTCGTGAAGAGCCCGCTGTCCGATACCGATCTGAGGACCGTGTCCGAGGCGCTGCAGGGTGCGCTCGTCGACCTGGTGGATCTGTCGCTCGTGGCGAAACAGATCCACTGGAACGTGGTCGGGCCGCGCTTCCGGACCGTCCACCTCCAGCTCGACGAGGTCGTCGACACCGCCCGGCTGCACTCCGACACCGTTGCGGAGCGTGCCTCCACGCTCGGTGTCTCGCCGGACGGACGTGCCGCGACCGTGGCGAACAGCAGCGGTATCAGCCCCGTGAAGGACGGCTGGGTGAAGGACACCGACGCGGTGGGGGCGCTCGTGGACGGGCTCGGAGCCGTGATCGGGCGGATGAGGGAGCGGGTGGAAGCGACGGGGGTCGCCGACCCGGTGAGCCAGGACATCTTCATCCAGATCACCGCTGACCTCGAAAAGCACCACTGGATGTTCCAGGCGGAGAACGGGTAGCCGGTGTCAGCGGTTGCGTCAGCGGCAGGCCGGGAGCTGGAGGCGGTGCCGTGAGGGGGCGGATGGGGCGCGTGGGGCGAATAGGCAGGTGGGGGCTGGCTCTGGGCGCCGGAGGGCTGTGGTGGTGGGCCGTGATACGGCTGGCGTTCGCCGCGGAGGCCGGCGTGCTGGAAGGAGCGGTCGCGGCCGGCGGGTGGGGGCTGAGTCTGCTTCCGGTGCACTGTGTGTCCAAGGCGCGGGCCGTGGGGGCGGCCGGGTCGGACCAGTGGATACGGCGGATGCGGCGGGCTTCGGAGGCTTGGCGAAGGAAATGGGGACCGCTCTTGGGGCGGGGGTGAACCCTTCTGAGGTGCGCGAGGAGAAAGCCGCTGGTGGCTGATGGCCGGGGTGGTGGCCGGTGGTTGGGGTGGTTGGCCGATGGCCAGAGGTCGGGGATGGTGCGCGTGCGTGAGTGCGTGGCGTTGTCGGTGGGTGTCTCGGGTTACCAAGGCATTGCCACGCCTCCGTTGGGGCGGAGGATCTGGCCCGTCGTGAACGACGAGGCGTCCGAGGCGAGGTGCAGGACCGCGTGGGCGATGTCCTCGGGTTCGCCGACCCGGCCCAGCGGTGACCTCCGTGCCATGACCGTCTCCGTCCGTGCCTGGGCCTCGTCGTCGTGGCGGTCGGTCATCGGCGTACGGATCCAGCCCGGCGCGACCGCGTTGACCCGGATGCCGTGCGGGCCCATCTCGGTCGCCAGGGTCTTCGTGAGCTGCACGACGGCCGCCTTCGCTGCTCCGTAGCAGAGCAGCCCCGGCCCGCCGGTGTCGACGGCTCCCGAGGCCATCGTGATGATGCTGCCGCGCGTATCGGAGGCCAGCATCGAGCGGGCCGCCTCCTGGCAGGCGTACAGGACGCCCTTGAAATTGACGCCGAGTACCCGGTCGAGGTCCTCGTCCCGGGTCTCCAGGACCGGGCTGCTGTGCATGATGCCGGCGACGGCGGCCATGACGTCCAGGCGCGCGCAGGCCGCGACCGCCTCGCTGAGCCGGCGTCGGTCCGTGACGTCGAGGGTGTGGGTGTGGGCCGTACCGCCCATGTCCTTGACCAGGGCGGCCGTCTCGTCGAGGCCCTGGGAGTCCCGGTCCGCGCAGTGGACGGTCGCCCCCGCCTCCGCGAGCAGCACGGCACAGGCACGGCCGATGCCGCTCGCCGCGCCGGTGACGAATGCGGTGCGTCCGGTGAGGTCGTACGCCGTTACGGGCATGAAGGGACCGTACGAGTCATCTGACGGGTCGTCAATTAGTGGGTGGGGTCGGGTGCGGTCTCGTTCGTGGGACCGTGCTGGCAGCCGGGGCACCAGTACGTGACCCGGTCGCCGAGTTCCGCCTTGCGGATCGGGGTGCCGCAGCG
>NZ_LIPP01000555.1 GCF_001418335.1 Streptomyces aurantiacus
CGGAGTTGCCGCACGCGTTCACCGGTACGCCCACCGGGACCGCGGCGCTGTTGCCCGCACCGACGCCGGGCGAACCGTGCGTCTCACCGTGTGCGACGGAGCCACCGCCGTGGTGACCCGAGCCACGGTGGCCTGAGTCGTGGTGCCCGGAGTCATGGTGGCCTGAGTCGTGCTCGCCCGAACCATGGTGCCCGGAGCCGCGATGACCCGAGCCATGGTGGCCGGACCCTTGATGACGGGAACCGTGATGACCGGAGCCGTGGTGACCGGAGCCGTCACCGTGGTCCGAGCCGTGGCCGTGGCCGTGGTCCGAGCCGTGGCCGGCCGGGGCTTCGTGGCCGGACGTGGCCGGCTTCCGGTGCTTTCCCGTGGGCGTGGCGCAGGAGTTGCCGAAGGCCGGGTTGAGGCCGGCGACCACGTTCGCGGAGTTGCCGCACGCGTTCACCGGTACGTCCACCGGCGCCCCCACGCTGTTGCCGGACAGCACACCGGGCGAGTCCGCTGCGACCCCGTCCGCGTTCGAGTCGGCGAACGCCTGGGAGCCGTACAGGGACAGGATGCTCGTCGCGGCGGCGGCCACGACCATTCCCTTGCTCAAGGTCTGTCGCACTCTCGTTGTCTTCTCTGCTGGTAGAAGTGGGAAAAGCCGGCCTTGGCACCGGAATGCGGTCCAAGGCCGGCGTGACACAGCCGGTCGGCTGATGCGTTACGACGTCAGTCGTTTTCGCACTCGTTGCCGAACGCCGGGTTCAGCAGGCCGACCACGTCGATCGTGTTGCCGCACACGTTGACGGGAACGTGAACGGGAACCTGGACGACGTTGCCCGAGAGGACACCTGGGGAGCCCACTGCGGCGCCCTGCGCGCCGGCGTCGGCGAAGGCGGGGGCCGCCATTCCGAGAGCCATCACGGCTCCGGCGATGACAGCTGCGCTCTTCTTGTGATTCACGTGCTTTCCCTTCTTTGCGGTCATGCCCCTGTGACGGCCGAAACCGAGCGAACACATTCTGGCTGGCTCGCAGCACGACCTCGGGCTGTAAACGAGGAACGGAGGTCCGAAGAAACTACGTAATGTGAACCGTTTGACAATTCACTCGAACGCACCGAACAGGCGCCACGCCCCGGAGGGGCAGTACCGCACACAACGCGGGGGCACCAGCGAAACAAACGCGGTGAAAAACCGGGGCTGCCCGCACACGACGTCAGCGGACAGCCCAGGCGGTGCCGAATATGCCGAATTCGGCTTAGTCGCCGTTCGCCGACAGAACGGACAGGTCCTCCAGGATGTGCGACAGAGCGGCGTCGCGCTTGGCCTGGGTGGAGTTCTCGGTGCACTGCTGCGCGAGGTCGTCCGACAGGATCGGGACATCCTGGATCGGGACGATGTTCACGATGGGGACGTTGATGTCCTCCAGGGCCACACACGGCTTGTTGAGCGTCCCCTGGACCAGCGAGAGCTGAGGGCTCATGTCGCCCTTGGTCGCCGAGTTGCCGAACGCCGACGTGGCACCGTTTCCGTTGGCCACAGACGGTCCGGAGTCGTCGCCCACGGCAAGCGCCTGGGGAGCGGCCGCCACCGACATACCGATGACAGAAGCGGCAGCCGCCGCGGCGAACATTGCCTTCTTAAGCACTTCGCGTTCCTTTCCTAGTAGCGACGCATGTCCTACGGCCTATCAACCGGCAGCGTCGGAATAGGTTGCGGGTGTTCACCCGCTTGGCCCGCATTGAATCCGTGAACAGGCAGGATTGACGACGGCCCGATCGCACTCGCGCACGCTTCCCGTGTAGACCGTCGGAGTGAACGGGAGAAACCATACGGCGCCCATGCAGTTGAACCAGAGCGCTCCGGTGGACGGGGTTTTCCTCAGAAAGGACTGGCCAATGATCAAAAAGGTTCTTGCCACCGCGGCAATCGCCGCCTCCGTCGTAGGCGCTTCCGCTGCCGTGGCCCCGCAGGCGCTGGCGATCGGTGACGACAGTGGTCCGAACACCGCGAACGGCAACGCCGCCGCGCAGTACTACGGCAACTCCGCCACGTACGGCAACATGAGCCCGCAGATGGCGCTCATCCAGGGCTCCTTCAACAAGCCATGCATCGGTTTGAACGACATCAACGTTCCGGTGGTCAACCTGATCCCGATCCAGGATGTCCCGATCCTGTCGGACGACATGAACCAGCAGTGCACCGAGAACTCCACTCAGGTCAAGCGCGACGGCGCGCTGGCGCATCTTCTGGAAGACGTGTCGGTCCTCTCCACCAGCAGCGAGGACGAAGGCCGCGGCCGACGCTGAGCCGACTTGAGGGCGGGACCACCGAGCACATCGGTGGTCCCGCCCTCTTCGTGTGCCGGCGCCCGGTGTTCGCTGCTGCCTCGGCGTACCGGCCGGCGTGGCCGAGGACACCTCCCCCGGGCCTGCCGGCGGTGCCCCGTTCGGCCCACCCGGGGCGTCAAGCCCGGCCGGACGCGGGCCGATGAACGGATCATGACGTCGACGCACTCGCCCGCCCTTCCCTCGTACCGCAGAACCCGCCCGCCCTCGTCCTCCTCCGCCCTGTCGCTGCCACCCGGGTCCCGGCCCGGATCAGGGCCCGGATCAGGGCCCGGCGCCGCGTGGGCGGGTCTGCTGCGGGTGGCGGTGTGGCTCGTTCCCGCGCTCCTGGTGGCCTGCGCGGGGTTCCGGCGGCGGTGGATGTCCGACGATGCCTACATCTACGTACGGACCGTGCGGCAGGTGCTGGCGGGGAACGGGCCGGTGTTCAACGCGGGTGAACGGGTCGAGTCGTCGACCGGCACCCTGTGGCAGTGGCTGCTCGCCGGGGCCGGGGCGGCCGGCGTCGATCCGGTGCCGGCGGCGGTGTTCGGGGGGCTGCTGCTGACCGCCGCCGGGTTCGCGCTCGCGGGGATCGGCGCGCTGCGGACGTACGGCGGACGCGCGGCCGTGCCGCTGGGGTCGCTGGTGCTGCTCGGGCTGCCGCCCGTGTGGGACTTCGCCACCTCGGGGCTGGAGACGGGGCTCGCCACCTGCTGGATCGCGGGGGCGTGGCTGGCGCTGACGACGCGGCCCTGCGCCCTCTCGACCTCGGTGGTCATCGGGCTCGGGCCCCTGGTGCGGCCCGATCTGGGGCTGGTGACCGTGGTGTTCCTGGGCGCCCAGTGGCTGCTCGTACGGCCGTCGTGGCGGGGCGCGCTCGCAGGTGCGGGGGCGGCGGGTGCGCTGCCGGCCGCGTACGAGGTCTTCCGGGCCGGGTACTACGGGCATCTGGTGCCGCTGCCCGCCGTGACGAAGGAGGCCTCGCAGAGCCTGTGGGGGCGGGGCCTCGGGTATCTGGCGGACTTCGCGCATCCCTATCTGTTGTGGGTGCCCGCGCTGTTCGTGGCGGCGGCCGTGGCCGTGCTGGTGCCGTGCGGGGGTCTCCGCGGGCCCCGGCCCCGGCCCCGGCCC
>NZ_LIPP01000556.1 GCF_001418335.1 Streptomyces aurantiacus
GAGACAGGGGGGTGTGGGTGCGCAGTGTGCCGTCTCGGTTGGGGAGTTGGATCTGCTCGCTCCTACCGCTCCCAGTACTTGCAGTACTTCCACCGGCATCGTCGACGTTGCCGAACTTGTCGGTCTTCCCGTTCGTCACAGCGCGATCTCCGGTACGTCGAAGCGGCGGCCCTCGGCCGAGGACTTCAGCCCCAGCTCGGCCAGTTGGACGCCGCGCGCACCGGCCAGGAGGTCCCAGTGGTAGGGCGCGTCGGCGTAGACGTGCCTGAGGAAGAGTTCCCACTGCGCCTTGAAGCCGTTGTCGAACTCGGCGTTGTCGGGCACCTCCTGCCACTGGTCGCGGAAATCCTCGGTGGCGGGGATGTCCGGGTTCCAGACCGGCTTGGGGGTCGCGGAGCGGTGCTGGACACGGCAGTTGCGCAGTCCGGCGACGGCCGAGCCCTCGGTGCCGTCGACCTGGAACTCGACGAGTTCGTCGCGGTTGACGCGGACCGCCCAGGAGGAGTTGATCTGGGCGATCGCGCCGCCCTCCAGCTCGAAGACGCCGTACGCCGCGTCGTCGGCCGTGGCGTCGTACGGTTTGTTCCGCTCGTCCCAGCGCTGCGGGATGTGCGTGGCGGTGAGCGCCTGGACCGACTTCACGCGGCCGAACAGCTCGTGCAGCACGTACTCCCAGTGCGGGAACATGTCGACAACGATGCCACCGCCGTCCTCGGTGCGGTAGTTCCACGAGGGGCGCTGGGCGGACTGCCAGTCGCCCTCGAAGACCCAGTAGCCGAACTCGCCGCGGATGGACAGGACGCGGCCGAAGAAGCCTCCGTCGATGAGCCTCTTGAGCTTGAGCAGTCCGGGGAGGAAGAGCTTGTCCTGGACGACGCCGTGCTTGATGCCGGCCTCGTTCGCCTGGCGGGCCAGCCGGAGGGCTCCGTCGAGGCCGGTCGCGGTCGGTTTCTCCGTGTAGATGTGCTTGCCGGCGGCGATCGCCTTCCCGAGCGCCTCCTCGCGGGCCGAGGTGACCTGCGCGTCGAAGTAGATGTCGACGGTCGGGTCCGCGAGGACGGCGTCGAGGTCCGTGGACCAGTGCTCGATGCCGTGCCGGTCCGCGATCGCCTTCAGGGCGTGCTCGCGGCGGCCGACGAGGACCGGTTCGGGCCACAGCACGGCACCGTCGCCGAGGTCGAGGCCGCCGTGCTCGCGCAGGGCGAGGATCGAGCGGACGAGGTGCTGGCGGTAGCCCATGCGGCCCGTCACACCGTTCATGGCGATGCGCACCGTCTTGCGTGTCACGTCATTCCCTTCATACACGTCGTACACGTCGTACGGGTCGTTTACGTCCTGCGCCGCGTGAACTGGCGAGTGTCGCAGCAAGCGCTTTCTATGTAAGGAGAAGCTAGCCTCTGTGCAGCGGGTCGGACAAGACCGCGGGGGTGACGAGTTGTTCGAGGGGGCGAACGGGGCGGGCTCCCGGCCGTAGGGTCTGCACGAGTCCGGGGACGGCGGCGGGGATGGCAGCGGGGAT
>NZ_LIPP01000557.1 GCF_001418335.1 Streptomyces aurantiacus
CCGCCGCCGCGACCGCGACCAGTACCTCGCCCGGCCCCGGGTCCCGTACCTCCAGGTCGTCCACCACCTGCGTCTGCCGGCCGTCGAAGATCACGCCCCTCATGTCAGACCTCGCATCGCGTCCATCTCAGCCCTTCGCTTCCCTGGGAAGGCCGAGCACGCGCTCGGCAATGATCGTGCGCTGGATCTCGTCCGAGCCGCCGTAGATGGTGTCGGCCCGGCTGAACAGGAACAGGTGCTGGAGCGCGTCGAGCTCGTACGGCGCCTCTGGCGTCCAGTCCGTCGGCCCCACCGCGGCATCCGCGCCCCGCACCCGCATCGCCAGTTCGCCGAGCCGCTGATGCCATCGGCCCCACAGCAGCTTGGCCACACTGGGAGCACCCCGGTCCGCCGCACTCCCCAGCGTCCGCAGGGCGTTCCACCTCATGGTGCGCAGCTCGGCCCACTGTCGTACGAGCAGGTCACGGACGACCGGGTCGTCGACCGCTCCCGTGGCGACGGCCGTCTCGACCACCCGCGACAACTCCTGGGCGAAGCCGATCTGCTGGGCCAGCGTGGAGACTCCGCGCTCGAAGCCGAGCAGGCTCATGGCGACCTGCCAGCCGTTGCCCGCGCCCCCGACGACATGCTCGGCGCGCGCGTGCGCCCCGTCGAAGAAGACCTCGTTGAACTCGCTGGTCCCGGTCATCTGCCGGATCGGCCGGACGTCGATCCGGCCGGGCTGGTCCATGGGCACGAGCAGGAAACTCAGGCCCCGATGCCTGCGGGACCCCTCCTCCGTACGCGCCAGCACGAAGCACCAGTCCGCCTCGTGCGCCAGCGAGGTCCAGATCTTCTGCCCGCTGATCCGGTACGTGCCCGCGTCCAGCACGGCCTCCGTACGGATGCCCGCGAGGTCGGAGCCGGCCCCTGGTTCGCTGTAGCCCTGGCACCAGAGTTCGTCACCGGAGGCGATCGGGGGCAGGAAGCGGGCCTTCTGTTCCGCGCTGCCGTGGGCGATGAGCGTCGGGGCGAGCAGCTTCTCCCCGATGTGCCCACTGCGAGCGGGCGCACCCGACCGGGCGTACTCCTCGGCCCACACCACCTGCCGACCGATCCCGACCCGCCGGTTCCCGTACCCCTCCTCCCCCCACC
>NZ_LIPP01000558.1 GCF_001418335.1 Streptomyces aurantiacus
GGTCGGGCAGTGCCAGCCGTGCGACGTCGGTGTAGTCGGAGGCGTCGAGTTCACGCTCGGCCTGGGCGGCCGTGACGGCTCCCAGCCGCTGGGCGGGCTCCGCACGGGTGGTGGGGGCGAATCGCTGGCGGCGCAGGCGTTCGGCGGCCTTCGCGTCGGCGCGCAGGCGCCGGGCGCGCTCCGCGCGTGCCTCGCGCAGCGCCTGCAGCTGCTCGGGGGTGGCCGCGTTGGCGAGGTGCGCCGGGCCGAGGTGGCGGCCACGGGCGTCGCAGACCTCGATCTCGTGGTCGTGGTGCGGCATGTAGCGCACGCGGACCTGGCGGCCGGCCTGGCCGGTCATCCACGCGGCGGTGTAGGTGCGGCCGCGCCAGCTCACGCCGTGGCTGGTCAGCTTCCGGGGCCGGCCGTCGTCCTCGAGGGTGAAGGCCCACAGGTCGGCGGCGGGGATGTCGGTGACAGGGGTCGGATCGGCCTGCCACGCCTCCAGCGGCGTACGGCCCGACAGGGCTTTCGGGCGGTGCGCGGTGTTCCACCAGTCCGTCCACGCCAGGACCTCCGTAGTGAAGTCCTGGAACGACAGGGCGGACACCGCCCCCGCGGTACGTCCGCGCCGCTGCGAGCGGGGCCCGGTGGGAGCGGCGGTGTAGCCGGGCAGGGCGGCGAACAGCATCCGGTCCGCAGCCCGGTTGAGGCTCTCCACCGTGCCCTTCAGATGCGGGCTGTAGGCGGGCAGGTCCTTGACCGTCACGCCCATCGCGCCGAGCGCGGTGGTGACGGCGGCCGACAGGAAGTCCTTGCCCCGGTCCATCCTCACCAGCTCCGGCACTCCCCCGGCCGGGCCATAGGGATCGTCCCGCACCACTGCGGCGCGCAAGGCGGCCAGTACCGACGCGCGGGAGGGATGGCCCGGGGTGACAGCAGTACCGGTGATGACCTTGGTGGCGGTGTCGATGAACCAGGTGATCCACGGGCGCACCAGGTCGCCGTCGGCGTCGACCAGCAGCGGGGCCTGGACGTGGTCGGTCTCCCAGGCGTAGTTGCGCCAAGACCGCGGCCGCTTGCCGAACACGTCATGGGCGCGTGCCGCCTCCGGTCCGATGGCGAGACCGGCGCGCTCCCCCGCCGTCAGGTCACGGCGCAGCGCGCGCAGGAACGTCGACAGGGACGGGACCGGATCCAGCAGCGGCACCTGCGACAGGGCTGCCCCGCCCGGAACAGCCACCAGGTCCGGCGGGACGGGCCCAGCAGTGCCGGACGTCTGCGCGCGTACGCCCCCGGCCTCGGCCGCGGCGCGCTCCATGAGCTGGCGGTGGACTGCGGAGGCGTTGCCGTGCCAGTACGCCAGCAGCACCCGGATCTCCGCAGTGATCTCGAACCGGCCGGTGTGGCGGGCTCCGGGGTGCGCAGCCGCCGCCGGGCTCCGGGACGCCTCGGCCAGCCACCTCCACACCGTGCGCTCCGATGCCCCCAGACACTCCCCCGCCAGCCGCACATGCTGCCGCGAAAGACCGCCCCGGGCCCGCAGCGCCAGCAGACGACGCACCGCAGGCGCCCGCAGCGCAACCAGCGACTGCTTCCCGAGCACCACCGCCGGATCCCCCGGCGGCGACAGCCACTGCCCTCCCGCGTCAACGCCGTGGCCGCCGTTGATGTCCTGCGGTCCGTTGTCCGTCATCGCGCCGTTCCTTCTCCTCGCCGAACGGGGTGAGGTTTTCTGCCGTCGGAACCGGTGCGTCCCGGGCGTGTGAGAGGGGCGGTCATGAGTACGGGCCGAGCCGGGCGCAGGCCTGGTCGATCGCGTCCCGCCCCACACCCGCACCGGGGTCGCGGCCCCGGGCTGCACAGACATGCGAGGTGATCTTCGCCCAGGTACGGAAGTTGCCGCGGGCGGTCTGCTCATCCGCCCGCCCCAGGTCGGCCGGATCAGCGTCCTCCCACACCGGGTGGAACAGACCCAGCGTCCGCGGCACGTCCTCCATGTCGAGACGGCTGACCTGATGCCAGGTCAGAACCCGGGAACGCATCGCCGCTGCCCGGGCCAGCGCCCGCTCACTGCCCGCCCCGCACAGCACCAGGGCAGCCGCACAGCCCGGCGAGTCCCACAGCTGCCGCAGGTAGTCCAGCACCGGCGGCGACAGACGCTGCGCGTCATCGAGGAACAGCACACCCGGCTCGGCCAGCGCCTCCGCCAACGCCTGGTCGGCCGGTCCGGCACGGTGGGTCAAGGACCCCGACGGCAGCCCAAGCGCCTCGCACAACGCGGCCCGCACCTGCGGCAGCCCGGGCCCGACCCCCACCACCGCCCGCCACACCGGCACCCGGCCGGGCAGCAGATGCAGAGCCTGCTCGACCGCGACCGTCTTCCCCAGCCCTGTATCCCCGTACACACAGCCGATCCCCCGCGCGGCGACTGTGTGCCCCACCGCCTCCACCACCCCGGCCACCTGCCGCGTCGACACCAGCCGCGCCCCCGGCGCATACAACCGCACCCCACCCGACACCCGGGCACACGCAGCAGCCTTCACCGCACCGGACCGTTCCTCACCACCCGGCCCGGACGGCATGGCGTCCGGACCGTCCACCACCGGCGGACCGTCCGCACCATCTGCGAAGCCGAGTTCAGCCAGCGCCCGGTCGTACCGGCTCGGCTCCACCCGGCCCGACGCCGCACGGGCGACCTGAAGCACCCGGCCCGCCCGCAACTCGTCCTTGATCGCACGGTGCAGCGTCGCCAACGACGGCACCGCCTCGACACCCCACCGCTGAAGCACGCCCTCGTCCTGCGCCCGGAGCATCCTGCGGCGCAGCTCAGCGACGTTCCCGCCGGACTGGGTGAGCACCTCCCACAACGGGTCGCCCACCGTGAACCCGCCCTGCCGTGGCCGCGCCTCCACCCGCCCCTCGCGTCCCTCGGCCAGCCACCGCCACACCGTCCGCTCCGTCACCCCCGCCAAACCAGCCGCGATCCGCACATGCAACGACGACAGACCGTCCTCACTCCGGTCCACCGCCAGCAGCCTCCGCACCACCACCGCCCGCTCCACCCGCCCGGCCACCGCCGAAGCGGCCGGACCCGGCACCGTCTCCCCCACCGGGTCCTGTGAAACCGTCACACGGCCAACCCCACCGCTCCGGTCGCCCCCCCACACGAAGACCGGCAAACCCAACACAGCCGGCCCGCGATCTGCTAACCACACCGTGACACCAACC
>NZ_LIPP01000559.1 GCF_001418335.1 Streptomyces aurantiacus
CCCCCTGGCCGGCCAATACACCCGGCATCAGCCTCCGACATCAACGCCCCAGCAACACCAGAGCAACGGCCACCTGCTCCCGGTCCAACCCCGCCCCCTCCTCAACCCGCCAAAGCGAGTCCTGAAGCACCCGACCCAACGTCCAGGCACGAGCCCGTTCCCGGTCCACGCCCAACGTCTCCGTCATCAGATCGAAGCGCCGCTCCAGCCCGCCCTGTCCACCCTGCCCGCCCTCCCCGAACCGATTCCGGAGCGCGGGCAGCAGTTCGAAGCAGGGGTCCCCGGCGAGCGGCTTCGGATCGATGACGAGCCAGGGTTCACGGTCGGCGGCGAGGACGTTCTCGAAGTGCAGGTCCCAGTGGAGCAGCCGGTCCCCGGGCTCGCCCGCGACCTCACGCACGGCAGCCGCGCAGTCCATCAGCAGCCGCCGGTCCTCGTCCCGCGCAAGGGACGCGACCACCGGGGGCAGCCGCTCGAACATCCCGTCGACCATCGCGTCCAACCGCCGCAGCCCCGCCGGCGCCGGCACAGCCGTGATCCGCGCCAGCAACTCAGCCAGCACGGACGTCGCCTTCATCACATCGGGCACAGCGGCCAACGGCCGTCGCTCGTCGAGCCGTTCCAGCAGCAACGTGCCGGTCCCCGCGTCCTCCGCCAGCAGCCGTACGACCCCGTCACCGCCCCAGGTCCGCAGCGCCAGCCCCTCGCCGGCCGTCTCCTCGTCGATGTCCTGCAGCTTCAGCACGGCCCTCGTCCCGTCACCGCACACCACGGGCAGCACGACGGAAACCCGCCCGCTCATCGCCGCGCCCTCCTGCCGCAGTCCCCACCGTTCCAGGAACCGCCCGCCCCGCTCAAGCAGCCGCCCATATCCGATCACCGACCCCACCTACGCCTTCCTCCTCACGAAAACCACGAAATCCGAAGGAGACACCCACCACCTTGAGAAGCTAACGTCACCGCGCATGAGCAGCACGGAGAACGCGGACAGCGCGACGGGCAAGGACCCCACGCCCCAAATGCCCCACGCGCCTCACGCACCCAACTCACCCCAGGCACCCCAGGCACCCCGCCAGACCACCAACGGCGGAATATCGTTCTGGTACGCCCAGCAGAGCCAGGACCAGAGCCAGGACCAGAGCCAGAACCCGAGCCTCCCCACCCCCCGCACCC
>NZ_LIPP01000056.1 GCF_001418335.1 Streptomyces aurantiacus
CCCAGGGGCGCGAGGAACTGCGCGCTCAACCACGGCCGACCCGCAGCCAACGCAAGAGCCAAACCCCCACCCCCAGGGGCGCGGGGAACTGCGCGACAAGCCCCCACGCACCCGCAGACAAAAGGGTCAGCTCTTGTTGAGCGAGCGGGTGACGCCCGCCACCACGGCAGTGGTCAGCAGCCATCCCGCCGCGATCAGCCCGTACGAGAGCCACATGACCCCCCGCTCGTCCCAGTGCCAGGCCTCGCGCTGGCCGAAACCCCCGATCGGGATCAGCAGGTCCAACGTATAGGCGAGGGCACTGAACTCGGGCCCCTCGCCCTCCTTGTCCGCCATGGGTGAGTGGGCGTGGAAGACCGTCGTGCCGATGAGCGACAGCAGCATCAGCCAACCGCCCGCCCGCCAGGGGCGATACCCGTAACCGACCACGGCGTCGAAGACGTGGCCCCAGATCCGGGCGACCGGGCGCAGCGTCCCACGCCGGTGACGTTGCTTCGCCAGCAGCACGAGTCGCGCGTCGTCGTCGTGGCCGATCAGGCGGTACCAGCCGGCGAGTTGCTCGTACGGCTGCGGGCTGTAGCCGGGCGACCGGCGTATCCACGCGATCCTGCGGGCCGCCCCGACCCGTACGCCGAGCCCCGCCGGCGGCGCGTCGTCCGCGTGCAGGGAGGTGTAGGCGAGGCCCTCAAGACGCAGCTTCGCCGTCCGGCTCACCTCGTTGTCGCGCAGGACCTCCACGCGTGCGCTGCGCAGGTCGACGCCACCGGGCGGGGCGACCGCGGGCGTGAAGTCGAGCTCGGCCACCTGCGCGCGGGCCAGGTCCAGCGCGGCGCCCGGCGAACCGAGAGCGGCGCCCCGCACCGACAGCCGGCTGGTGACGTGCGCACCGCGCAGCCGGACCGCACCGGTGGTCGCGAAACCGTCGGTCATCTCCAGGGTCGACACCGTGGCGGCGTCGGCGAGCAGCGCCTCGCCCCGCGGGTTCGCCAGCCGCGCTCCCTCCATGAACAGGCCGCCGGACAATTGCGCGCCCAGCAGCCGGAGTCCTCCCCGGGTCGTCAGGCCGCGGCAGAAGACCGCGCCCTCCATGACGAGCCCGCCCGCGAACAGCGCCCACTCGTCGTCGGTGGACAGGGTGGCCTCGTTCAGTGACAGTTCCCCGGCGATGTGGGTGTTGATGAGCGCGACCCGGGCGCCTTCCACGGTCGTCCCCCGGAGGTCGAGCCGGCCCTCGATCCGGGCCAGCGCCGCGTCGATGCCCGGTATCCAGCACTCGGCCAGCCGGATCGACCGCGTGGCGCAGCCGCGCAGCCCCACCGGCTCCTCGAAACGGCAGGAGTCGAGCCGTACCGTCTGGGCGATGTCCGCGCCCGCCAGGTCGAGGGCGCCGGCCACCCGCGCGCCGGTCAGGCGGAGCGCCGCGACGGCTCCCGGCCTGGCGGGGTTCGCGCCCAGCAGCAGAGCGGCCAGGACCTCCGCGCGGACCGTGCGCCCTGGGCCCCACGCCTGCCCCTGGCGGGCGTCGTCCTCCCCGGGAACCCCGCTGCGCAGGTCCACGAGCCGGCCCTCGGGAAAGGCGTCCCAGACGGCACGTTCCGGACGCGTCAGATCGTCGTACTCCAGCACCCCGGAAGGCTATCCGCGCCACCGTGCCGGAAACCGGCGGAACCCCGGCGGAACCCCGACGGAAGCCCGGCGGAAGCCGGTGAAACCCGTGCCGGACACCGGCCACCGCGGGCATAATCTCTGACTGAGTCAGCCATCCGCGTCGCGAGGCAGGTGCCAGGAGTCATGACCATGGACAGCGTCGTTCAAGAGAGGGAGATCCGTGAGATCCGTGCCTTCAACCGCTTCTATACGAACCTCATCGGCGCCCTCGACTACAGCCGCCGGCTGCACGCGCCGTACACCCTCACGGAGTCCCGCGTGCTGTACGAGCTCGCCCGCTCCCCCCGTACGGACGCGGCCGACCTCCGCGCCGAACTCGGTCTGGACTCCGGATACTTGAGCAGACTGCTGGCGAAGTTCGAGAAGAACGGCCTGATCGAGCGGACGCCGTCGGAGAAGGACACCCGGCGCCGCCGGGTCACACTCACGGCCCGCGGCAGGGAGACCGCCGACCTGCTGGACGAACGCTCGCGGGACTCGGTCGGCTCGCTGCTCTCGACCGTGCCGCCCGCGGACCGGCCCCGGCTCACCGAGGCGATGCGGGACATCCGCGAGATCCTCTCCGGCTCGCGGCGCCGGCGCCCGCGCCGCGAGGACGTCCTGCTGCGCGAGCCGGGACCGGGCGACCTCGGCTGGATCGTGCAGCGCAACGCGGCGCTCTACACCGCCGAGTACGGCTGGAACACGGACTACGAAGGCCTGGTCGCCCGGATCGTCGCCGACTTCGCCGAGGACCACGACCCGCATCTGGAGCGGGTGTGGATCGCGGAGCTGGACGGCCGCCCGGTGGGCTGCGTGATGTGCGTACGGGACGAGGCACCCGGCGCCGCCCGGCTGCGCCTGCTGCTCGTCGAGCCGGACGCGCGCGGCCTCGGCATCGGCGACCGGCTGGTGAGCGCCTGCGTCGAGTTCGCCCGGGGTGTCGGCTACCGGGAGACGGTCCTGTGGACGAACGACGTCCTGTCCTCCGCCCGCCACATCTACCAGCGCCACGGATTCACCCTCCTCGGCGAGAAACCGCACCGTTCCTTCGGCGCCGATCTCGTCGGCCAGGACTGGCGTCTGGACCTGCACGCCACACAGGAGTGAGAGCGGAAGTGAGAGAACGCGCGCGGCGGGTAGGGTCCGCTGCATGCTGCGCCGGTCCGACCTGGATCGGATCGGAACGGTCCGGAACGGTCCGGAACGGTCCGGAAACATCACGCCCGGAACTCGATAGCGAAGGTGCAATCGTGAAACTGGCCTTCTCCACCCTCGGTGTCCCCGGACTCCCGATCAGTGACGTCGTACGGCTCGCCGCCACCCACGGCTACCACGGCGTCGAGTTGCGCGCGCATCCCGAGGAGCCCGTGCACCCCGGCCTCGACCTCACCGCACGGGCCGACGTGGCCGCCGAGTTCAAGTCGGCGGGCGTCGAGATCCTGAGCGTGGCCGGGTACACGCGCGTCGCGGCGCCGGGCGACGACGAACCGGTCATCGCCGAACTCCGCGCACTGCTCGACCTGGCCCGGGACCTGGGCGCCCCCTTCATCCGGGTCTTCCCCGGCGCCGGTGAGGACCAGAGCCCCGAGGAGGCCGACGCGGCAGCCGCCCGCCGCCTGGGCACGGCCGCCGAGTACGCCGCCGACCTCGGCGTACGGATTCTGCTGGAGACCCACGACTCGCACCGCACCGGCGCCGCCGCGATCCGCGTCCTCGGCCTCGTCGGCCACCGCCAGGTGGGCTCCCTCTGGGACGTCATGCACACCTGGCTCGGCGGCGAGCAGCCCTCGACCAGCCATGCCGCGCTCGCGCCGTTCCTCGGTTACGTCCAGGTCAAGGACATCGCCTCCCCCGACGACACCACTCCGCTGCCGCTCGGCGCGGGCGTCCTGCCCCTCACCGAGTGCGTCGACCTGCTCTCCCGCGCGGACTGGGACGGCTGGCTGTGCTGGGAGTACGAGAAGCGCTGGTACGAGTCGGCCCCGCCGCTCGAAGGGCTGCTGGGAGCGGGCCGCGAGCACCTGGCCCGGCTGCTGAACGAGTCGGCGTAGGGCATAGGGCCTAGGGCATAGGGGCACAAGGATGGCTGTCGTCCGGACCTGCTCCGGCTGAGCGACGACAACGTGTGGCGGTCCACGTCGGCGACTGGGCCGAGCGGCGGCGTGTCGTCCGTCCGCGCTATTGACTGGCAGTTATTTCCCGGATATCCGTGACTCCTTGGCAGTTTCCTTCATGCTCGCCCCTCCACGGGCCCTCCCGGGCCCCTTCCGGAAGGAGCGCACGTGCACACCTCCAGACGTACGCTGCTCGCGGCGACCGCGGGCGCGGCGGCGGCCGTCGCCGTCGGCGGCACCCCCGCGTCGGCCGACCAGGACGACAGGCTCCAGGACCACAGGCTCCGGGACCACAGGCTCCGGGACCTCATCTCCCGTATGACGCTCGAAGAGAAGGTCGGGCAGCTCTTCGTGATGCGGGTGTACGGGCACTCGGCGACCGCGCCCGACCAGGCCGACATCGACGCCAACCTCGCGGAGATCGGCGTACGGACGGCCGCCGAGCTGATCGCGAAGTACCGGGTCGGCGGGATCATCTACTTCGGGTGGGCGCACAACACCCGCGAGCCGCACCAGATCGCGGACCTGAGCAACGGGATCCAGCGGGCCTCGCTGGCACAGCCCCGCGGGCTGCCCGTGCTCATCTCCACCGACCAGGAGCACGGCATCGTCGCCCGCGTGGGCACGCCCGCGACGCTCTTCCCGGGCGCGATGGCCCTCGGCGCGGGCGGTTCGCGCACCGACGCCCGCACCGCCGGGCGGATCGGCGGCGCCGAACTGCGCGCGATGGGCATCCGGCAGGACTACGCGCCGGTCGCCGACGTGAACGTGAACCCGGCCAACCCGGTCATCGGCGTACGCTCCTTCGGCGCCGACCCGCAGGCCGTGGCGGGCCTGGTCGCCGCACAGGTGAAGGGCTATCAGAGCGCCGGGGTCGCGGCCACCGCCAAGCACTTCCCGGGGCACGGCGACACCGAGACGGACAGCCACTACGGCTTCCCGGTCATCGAACACACCGAGGCGCAGTGGGACGAGCTCGACGCGCCCCCGTTCCGCGCCGCCGTCGCCGCCGGCATCGACTCGATCATGACCGCGCACATCATGGTCCCGGCGCTCGACCCGGCCGGTGACCCCGCCACCCTCTCCCACCCGATCCTCACCGGCATCCTGCGCGAGCGGCTCGGCTACGACGGGGTCGTGGTGACGGACTCGCTCGGCATGGAGGGCGTCCGCACGAAGTACGGCGACGACCGTGTGCCCGTACTCGCCCTGAAGGCCGGCGTCGACCAGCTCCTCAACCCGCCGAAACCGGACCTCGCCTGGAACGCCGTCCTCCAGGCCGTCCGCGGCGGCGAGCTGACGGAGGCCCGCCTCGACGAATCGATCCTGCGCGTCCTGCGGCTGAAGGCGGGACTCGGGCTGCTGAAGGACCCGTACGTCACCCGGCGCGGGGTGGACCGGACCGTCGGCGTCCCGGCGCATCTGAAGGCCGCGGACCGCATCGCCGAGCGGACGACGACCCTGCTGGTCAACTCCGGCCGCCTGCTGCCGCTTTCACGGCGTACGCACAAGAAGGTGCTCGTCGTCGGCGCCGACCCGGCCTCACCGTCCGGCACCACGGGGCCGCCCACCACCGTGCTGGCGGACGCCCTCAACGAGCTGGGGTTCACCGCGACGGCCCTGTCCACCGGCACGGCACCCTCCGCCTCGGCCATCGCGAAAGCCGTCGCGGCGGCCCAGGACGCGGACGCGGTACTCGTGGGGACGTACAACGTCACCGCCGCCTCCACCCAGCGCACCCTCGTCGACCAACTGCTCGCAACGGGACGCCCGGTGGTCGCGCTCGCCATCCGCAACCCGTACGACGTGGCCCAACTGCCTGCCGTCAGCGCCTACTTGGCGGCGTACTCCTGGACGGACGTCGAGCTGCGCGCCGCGGTACGGGTTCTGGCGGGGCGTGCCGACCCGACCGGCAAGCTGCCGGTGCCGGTGCAACGCGCGGACGATCCGGCACAGGTGCTGTACTCCGTGGGGCACGGCCTGACCTACTAGGACCCTTGACCCACTCGTGAGGACGCCTTCCGGCCGCGCCCGCCCGTTGTAGCCCGGAGGCTCGACGGACGGGCGCGGCTCAGGAATGGTCGCCGCGGGGGCGCTACGGGCGGAGCTGCTGGCGCTCCGTCATGCGCTTGTCCAGCTTCGAGTCGTACGTGGCCAGCGGCTTCGCCTTCTCCGGGTCCGCCTGGACGGCGGCCGGTGCGACGCCCGCCCACTCAAGGATGCGAGCGGTGGCGAGGGCCTTCTGCTCGGGGACGAGAGCCGCGACGTTGGCGCCGTGGTTCAGGCCCGGGGCCGTGAAGACGTAACTGTCACGGACGCCCTTGCCGAGGCGGAACTGCTCGGCGCCCCACGGGTCGTTCTGGCCGTACACGAACAGCATGTGGTTCGCGTTGTGCTTGACCCAGCTGTCGACGTCACGCATCGCGCCCGGCTGGAACTTCATCGAGATGTCGCGCGGCACGAAGTTCCGCGGCGGCTGGTAGCCGTAGCGGACGTACTTCTTCTCGATGTGCGGGAAGGTGATCGTCGGCGCACCGAGCTGGGTGCCCGCCTGGTAGTAGTACGGCGTGTACGGCGACAGGCCCTGGTCCGTGTAGAACGAGAAGCCGGAGATCGTGTCGATCGACGTCCAGATCTCGTCGTCCGTCGCGTTCTTCGCGTCGGCCGGGATCGAGTCGCAGTCGGCGAGCAGGCTGTACTGCCAGAAGGCCCACACGTAGTCGAGGACGACCGCCTCGTACGCCCGGTCCAGGCTGCCGACGGTGGTGAAGGTGTAGCCCTCGGCGGCGGCCAGTTCCTTGTACTTCTTCTCCAGCGACGTGCGGCGGACGAGTGCCTCGCGCTGCACCGCGTTCAGCCGGGTGCGGCACTCCTCGGTGCCGACCTTCGCGAAGAACCGGTCGTACGCCGAGTCCTCCTTGTTCACCACGTCGTTGGGGGCGACGTACGCGACGACGCCGTCCATGTCACGCGGGTAGAAGCGCTCGAAGTACGTGGCGGTCATGCCGCCCTTCGAACTGCCCGTGGAGAGCCACTTCTTGTCGTAGACCGGCTTGAGGGCCTTGAAGATGCGGTGCTGGTCGCTGGCCGCCTGCCAGATGTCGAGCTTCGTCCAGTCGGCCGGCGCGGGCCGGGACGGAGTGAAGTAGCGGTACTCCAGCGAGACCTGGTTGCCGTCCACGGTGCGGGTCGGCTCGCTGCGGCCGGGCGACGTGGAAACGCCGTAGCCGCTGGTGTAGAAGACCGTCGGGCGTGAGACGTCCTTGTGCAGCACGGTGAGACGCTGCTGGAAGGTGCCCTTGGACGGGTGCCGGTGGTCGACCGGCTGGGTGTAGTTGAGGACGAAGTAGCGGTAGCCGGTGTAGGGCTTCTCCTCGATCAGGCTCATGCCCGGGATCGCGAGGAGCCGGTCCTTGATGTCCGCGGCCTCGTCCGTGACGAGACCGGAGCCGGTGACGGCCCCGGTACTGGAACCGGTGGTGTCCGGCTGGGCGGCGGTGGCCGCCCCGGCCGTGCTCACGGTGCCTATGAGCACCGCGAGAGACAACAGCCATCTGAGCGTCTTGCGCATGCGTTCTCCCCTGAATACGCAGATGTCCGCCGGAACCTAGCGGAGCAACAGCTGTCGCACCAGGGGATGCCGGGGACATTACGGGCAGGACGGCACGAAGATCGCGCGACTGGGCGGGAGATCAGGAGGGGCGGCCCGCTCAGCAGAGAATCCAGCCCGTGGCCACCGAGCCCGAACCGACGGCTCCCGCGATCCGCACGCAGCGGTGGCCCGCGTGCACCCGCACCGGACCCGCGTACCTCGTGAACCGGCCCGCGTTGGGCACCCGCTGACTCCCGCGGGCCTGCACGCTCACACTCATGTACCGGCGGGCGCCCACCCTCTTCGGGTAGGTCACCGCGCACACGTAACCGCGCTTCTTGTGGACGTCCACGTGTCCGGTGGAGAAGGTCAGCGTGCGTACCTTCCGCCCGGCGCACAGTGCCGCCGCCGACGCGTCACCCACCGGGCCCGCGAGCGACAGCAGCCCGGACGCCGTCAGCACGGCCGTAGCGAGCGCGAGGTGTCGGCGTGCGGCTCTCATGTCCACCGATGTCCCTCCTCCCCCGGCCCGACCCGGCCCGAAACGGCTCAACAGCCCGACGACCCACAGCGATTGCCGCACTTTGGCGTACTGATGTACGGACGCGTGACGTATGGCGGACGGTTGCCTCGTCCGACATACGCGGCTTTTCTACGGATTCGAGCCGTGATCCGTCACGTCGATGTGCTGACCTTCGCGGCCGGGTCCGGCTCCCCCACGAACGTCCGCCACAGCCGCGCGTACCGGCCGTCCCGCGCGAGCAGTTCGTCGTGCGTGCCGTCCTCCGCGACCCGGCCGTCCGCCATCACCACGACCCGGTCCGCCCGCGCCGCCGTGGTCAGCCGGTGGGCGACGACCAGTGTGGTGCGACGGCCCGCGATGCGGTCGGTGGCCTGGTTGACCTGGGCCTCGGTGGCCAGGTCGAGGGCGGCCGTGGCCTCGTCGAGGAGCAGGATGTCCGGGTCGACCAGTTCGGCGCGGGCCAGCGCGATCAGCTGGCGCTGCCCGGCGGAGAGGTTGCGGCCGCGCTCGGCGACCTCGTGGAGGTAGCCGCCGTCCAGTGTGGCGATCATGTCGTGCGCGCCGACCGCGCGGGCCGCCGCCTCCACCCGGGCGTCCGTGGCGTCGGGCCGGCCGTACGCGATGGCGTCCCGGACCGTGCCCTGGAAGAGGTACGCCTCCTGCGGGACGACGCCGAGCCGGTGCCGGTACGAGGTCAGGTCGAGCGAGCGCAGATCCGTGCCGTCGACCGTGACCCGGCCGCCGGTGGGGTCGTAGAAGCGGGCCACCAGTTTGACGAGGGTGGACTTGCCCGCGCCCGTCTCGCCGACGAACGCGACGGTCTGCCCGGCCGGGATGCTCAGCGAGACCTTGCTGAGGGCCTCCTCCGCTGCCGCTGCCGCCCCCGCCGTTCCGTCCGCCTCGTCGGCCGCTCCGTACGCGAAGTCCACGTCCTCGAAGGCGATCTCGCCCCGCAGGGACAGCACGTCGAGCGGCTCCTCGGCGGCCTTCGTCGACGTCGGTTCCCTCAGCAGCTCCTGGATGCGGCCGAGGGAGACGGTCGCCTGCTGGTAGCCGTCGAAGACCTGTGAGAGCTGCTGCACGGGGGCGAAGAACAGGTCGATGTAGAGGAGGTACGCCACCAGCGCGCCGGTGGTGAGGGTGCCCGCGTCGACCCGCCCCGCGCCCACGACGAGCACCGAGGCGGCGGCCACCGACGACAGCAGCTGCACGAACGGGAAGTAGATGGAGATCAGCCACTGCCCGCGGATACGCGCCTGGCGGTAGTGGTCGCTGCCCTCCGCGAAGCGCCGGTTGCCCGCTCCCTCGCGGCGGAACGCCTGCACGATCCGCAGCCCCGACACCGACTCCTGGAGGTCCGCGTTCACCACGGAGACCCGCTCACGGGCGAGTTCGTACGCCTTCACGCTGGACCGGCGGAAGAAGAACGTGCCGACGATCAGCGGCGGCAGCGTCAGGAAGACGACCAGGGCCAGCTGGAGGTCGATCACCAGCAGGGCGGCCATGATGCCGAAGAAGGTGACGACCGAGACGAACGCGGTGACCAGGCCGGTCTGGAGGAACGACGACAACGCGTCCACGTCCGTCGTCATCCGGGTCATGATCCGGCCGGTCAACTCCCGCTCGTAGTAGTCGAGTCCGAGTCGCTGGAGCTGCGCGAAGATCTTCAGCCGGAGCGAGTACAGGACCCGTTCGCCGGTGCGTCCGGTCATGCGGATCTCGCCGGTCTGAGCCGCCCACTGGACCAGCACGCTGATCAACGCGATCACCGAGGCCGCCCACACACCGCCGAGCGCCGCCTCCGTGACACCCTCGTCGATGCCGTGCCGGATCAGGACCGGCAGCAGCAGACCCATGCCCGCGTCGACGGCGACGAGGCCGAGGCTGACGAGGAGCGGCAGCCCGAAGCCCCGCAGCAGCCGCCGCAGCCCGTACGAGTCCTCCGACGCGACCGCGCGTGCCTCGTCGACGGCGGGGGTGTCGGTGGCGGGCGGCAGGGCGTCGACCTGGGCGAGGAGCTCGGGGGTCGCGGGCGTGCCGGCCAGCGCGGTGTCCTTCGGTTCGCGGTCGCCGGTCCACAGGTGCGGGGTGACGCCGCGCTCGGCGTCGAACTCGGCGTCCAGCTCCTCCCGTACGGAGTCCCCTACGGAGGTGTCCTCCGTGGGACAGGACTGTTTGGTGTGACCGGGCGAGACGCCGCCCAGCTCGTCCGGGTCGGTGAGCAGCCTGCGGTAGAGCGGCGAGCGCTCGGTCAGCTCCTCGTGCGTGCCGATGTCGGCGAGGTGCCCTTCGTCGAGGACGGCGATGCGGTCGGCGAGGTTCAGGGTGGAGCGGCGGTGGGCTATCAGCAGGGTGGTGCGGCCCGCCATGACGCCGCGCAGGGCCTCGTGGATCTCGTGCTCGACCCCGGCGTCGACCGCCGAGGTGGCGTCGTCGAGGACCAGCAGGCGCGGGTCGGTGAGGATCGCGCGGGCCAGGGCCACGCGCTGGCGCTGGCCGCCGGAGAGGGTGAGCCCGTGCTCGCCGACCAAGGTGTCGTAACCGGCGGGCAGTGCGTCGATGAAGCGGTGCGCCTGGGCGGCGCGGGCCGCCGTCTCGATCTCCTCCTGGGTGGACTCGGGGCGGCCGTACGCGATGTTGGCGCGGACGGTGTCCGAGAAGAGGAACGAGTCCTCGGGGACGAGCCCGATCGCGGCCCGCAGGGAGTCGAACGTCAGCTCGCGCACGTCGAGGCCGCCGATGAGGACCGCGCCCCCGGTCACGTCGTAGAAACGGGGCAGGAGCAGGGAGACCGTGGACTTGCCCGAGCCGGACGAGCCGACGACCGCGAGGGTCTCGCCGGAGCGGATCTCGAAGCTGAGCCCGTCCAGGACCGGGCGTTGTTCGTCGTAGGCGAAGGACACGCCGTCGAACTCGACGGTCGCGGGGGCGTCGGCGGGCAGGGCCTTCGTGCCGTCCTCCATCGACGGCCGGGTGTCGATCAGCTCCAGGACGCGTTCGGCGCCGGCGCGGGCCTGCTGGCCGACCGTGAGGACCATGGCGAGCATGCGCACGGGCCCGACGAGCTGGGCGAGGTAGGAGGAGAAGGCGACGAACGTACCGAGGGTGACCTCGCCCTTCACCGCCAGCCAGCCGCCGAGCGCCAGCATGGCGACCTGGCCGAGCGCCGGAACGGCCTGGAGGGCCGGGGTGTACTTGGAATTGAGCCGGATCGTGCGCATCCGCCCCGCGAAGAGGCGGCGCCCGATCTCCCTGAGCTTGCCGGTCTCCTGGTCCTCCTGCCCGAAACCTTTCACCACCCGTACGCCACTGACCGCGCCGTCGACCACTCCGGCCACCGCGGCGGCCTGCGCCTGCGCGTACCAGGTCGCCGGGTGGAGCCTGGAGCGGCTGCGCCTGGCGACGAACCAGATCGCGGGGGCGACGGCCAGGGCGACGAGGGTGAGCGGGAGCGACAGCCAGGCCATGATCCCGAGGGAGATCAGGAAGAGGAGGATGTTCCCGATCGTCATCGGGAGCATGAAGAGCAGACCCTGGATGAGCTGGAGGTCGCTGGTCGCGCGGCCCACCACCTGCCCGGTCGACAGCTCGTCCTGGCGCCTGCCGTCGAGGCGGACGATCGTGGCGTACATGTCCGTACGCAGGTCGTGCTGGACGTCGAGCGCGAGGCGTCCGCCGTAGTAGCGGCGGATGTAGGTGAGGACGTAGACGACGACGCCGGCGCCGATGAGGGCGCCGGCCCAGGGGGCCATGTCACGGGTGTGGTCCCCCACCACGTCGTCGATGATCACCTTGGTGATCAGGGGGACGAGGGCCATGACGGCCATGCCCCCGAGCGAGGCGCCCAGCGCGAGCACGACGTCCTTCGGGTACCGCCAGGCGTACCCGATCAGCCGCCGTGCCCATCCCCGCTGCGTTGTCACTCCTGGTGCCTTCCCTCTGGTCATCAGGACGATCCGACCTGATCGTCCGGAAGGCACCAACACGAATCGAAGCGGATTTCATCCCTCCGCAACAATCCAGCACGCGACAGGTGATCGTTCAGAGGCGTACGCGCAGGGAGTAGAAGCGGGTCGTCTGGGTCGCGCCCTGGTTGTCGTCGCTGACCAGGAGGACCTTCAGGGCACTGTGGGCGCCGGGGGTGCGGCCGGTGATCGTCATGCCCTCGATGTTGTCGAGGAGCGGGTGGCCGACCAGGCGCCGGAACTGGGCAGCGAGATAGGTGTTCTTCGAGCGGGCAGCTGCCGTGGCAGCGTTGCCCAGGGCTCCCTTGAGCCAGGTGTCACCGTGGCGGGTGCGTCCGCTGGTGACCTTGTCGGCGGATTCGTGGTTGCCTGGGCAGACCCCGGCCCAGGAGGCGAGGGGGGAAGCGCCGCATGTCGACCCCGATCTCCGCGACCACGACCTGGGCTGCGGTGAGACTGATTCCCGGGATGGTCACCAGCAGCTCCAGCTGGCGTCGGTATGGCTCCAGACGGCGGTCGATCTCGGCGGTGAGCCCTTTACCGTGGCTGTGGCGGCGTCAATGTGATCCAGCATGGTGCGGGCCAGGAAAGCGTGGTGATCGGTGAAGAATCCGGTGAGCGCCTGGATCAGTTGGGCTTCCTTGTTCTTCAGGGCTCCGACGGCGAGCCGGGCCAGAACCTGGGGGGCGCGCTCACCGCTGATCAGCGCCTCCACCATCGTGCGGGCTGACTTCCCGCCGAGGTCGGAGACGACGCTCGACAGTTTGATCCCGGGATCCTCCAGCAGCTTCTCCAGGCGCTGGATCTCCCGGGTGCGTTCCACATCCGCAAACTCGCCGACCTCAACAATTCAGAACGGTCGGAACGGCCGCTGTGGGTGCACCTGATGGCTATGCGGAAACGCAGGACCCTCGTGGTCGGCGAACACTGCCACCAGAACGTCCACGCGGGACGAGGCGCAGCCCCCAGCCCGGAATTGAATGCTGGAGAGCCAGGTGCGGGGAAATCTCGCCTGCCCAACTCGGGAAGGGGCCGTCGAAAGGACCCGAGTCACGGGCGCCTCGTCGGCGGCCTGCTTCACTCTGTAGGAGTCGGGGGTGCAATTCCCTCAAGTCACCCGACCACTCGTTCTGGCATCCCGCGAGTTTCGGGCTATTGGATGTATCCGTGGCGAATCGCATAAGCCACGGCGTGGGTTCGGTTGCTCAGATTGAAGCGAGTGGTGAAGTTCTGAATGATGAGCTTGATGGTACGCGGTGAGTAATTCAGCTGGGCGGCGATCTCTTCTGTGTCCTTGCCTTCCGCCATGAGACTGAGGACATTGATGTCACGTGGTGTGATCTCAACTCGTTCGGACTCGACGCTAACCTGGGCAAGAAGGGTGACGAGAGATTCGAGGGGCATTTCGGTGCGGCCCCGTGACGCGGTGAGTACGGCTTCGACGAGCCGATCACCGGTCACCGCGTCACGGGGGAGGAGGATCTTCATCCCGCTCCGGACGGCGTCCAGCAGATTCCCCGGCCCGAGGTGGTTCGGAATGAGAACCGCTCTCTGGTCACCGACCTTGACGAACTTGTGCAGGTATTGGATCGCTCTCTGGTCCACGGCTTCGGTGAGCAGGACGACGACCGAAGCGGCGTCGCTCTCCTCCGTGATCCTTACGTCGTCGCGACCTCGTAACCAGCTGACGGCTCCCTCCTGGGACACCCGATCGTCCGCATAGACAGCCACCGAAACGACCTTCAGGTCCAATTTACGATCACCACCATGGCTCATTCTGTTGTGCCTGTTTCGTGAACTCCCGGAGCCGAGCAGGGTGCTCGGCTCGAACGTGGTACCCAGGTAGCTTTTCCGACCACCGGATCAGCGGCGAGGGTGTCCGGCGCGCAACGCGACTGCAGGTACGGCAAGTTGGTGTACGGTGATTCGTGCTAAGTGGTGCGACAGTGCGAGCGAGGTGGAGGTGTTCGATCTCCGGAAAGCGCGGTTTCGCGCTAGTCCGGCTATCCCGTCCAACTCTTGAGTTTCGCTCTTTTGAAGGTCGCGTTTAATGCCCAGGCTGTGGCGCAGTCCGTGCTGAATCCGAGCACTCATTGCCGACCTTCTACTGGCCTACGTGCTTCTAAGAATGCTCGGCTCGTGTGCTGCGATCACGGCTTAGATCAGGCTTCCTTAATCTAAGGGCTGTCCCGTAATTCCCGGCGGCGCACGACAACAGCTACGGCACCTCGCGGCATTGCCGGATCACCCGAATACACCCGGTATGAGGGTGACCCGGCGCCTTGCGATGCACCGCATCTGACGCCGCGCGCTGATCCACCGGGCATTACGGGAATACCCTTAGTACCCGCTCGGCGGCTGCCAAACCGTCGGTACAGGTTCTCTCGGACTGGCCTGAACAGTAATAATGCACCCGGACAGTAGTGTTATGCCCGTTGACGCTGGACGTCTCCACCAGCTCCAGCTACCTCGCCCGCGCCGGGAGCGGGATCCTCGACGTCACTGACCCGCAGTACATCTGACGCGCCGTAGCTCGTAATCCGAACCACCATGTTGCAGTCCTTCCATGCCCCGCTGTCTGGTGGCTCCGATTTTGGTCCCTTCAGGCAGCATCACGGTGGGTCCGCTGTTCCTGGGTCCAGCAGACCCACCTTCGCCCCCTGTGGGCGCTCTCCATAGCGGTCGCTTTCATCTTGAGTGCGATATTTTGAGTTGGTTTATTCTTCCTCGCGACGTGCTGCTGTTGAGGCGGTTGTTCTCAGTGAGGTATGTGAGATGAAAGGGCTGCTTGCGCCTGTCTCATTCATGAACCACCGTGTCTGTCCCGTGCTTCTACGGGTGTGACTTCCAGCGATAGAGATCACCTTCCAGCAATTGTTGTCCCTGCCTCGCAGCATGGAGACGGCTGGGGTACGTGCGGCCAACATGAAGTGCCGGCTGATGAAGTTGGGGGTCGAGGAACAGCGCCAGGACGGCCAAGCTGCACCCCTGAAGGCGGATCACAGCTACGCCGTACTGCCCATCGGCTCTTTCCTGGTGGACAAATACCTCTCACACATGGCCCGGAGGACCGCTTCCCCCTCCGACGACGTCCTTCGGTACCGCAAGCAGCGACGGTGGTGTCCCCGCCCGAGGAGTACGACGCGCTGGTGACCGTGGGCCGCTACGGCACACCGGTACGAGAGGGAGCGCTGTGCCGGGCTTTCAACCTGGCGAAGGAGGCGGCCCGGGCCAAGGGAGTCTCTATCCCGCAGACGGCGGCCTTCCGGGACCTGCGTCACTTCATAGACGCTGTCTTGATCGCTTCCGGCGTTGCACCGCGCAGCGTCCCGGCTCGGATGCTGTGCACGGCCTCTGGTCACACGGAACATCCGGGCAGGTCAGAGGCCGTTAGTACTGGGTTCCTCAATCGGTGTACACATATCGGCGCCGTAGTAGGCGGCTTGGTGGTGCTGGTCTGCCCCAGACCCAGGGTTTGGCGCGGGAGTTGAGCTGGCTGGTTGCGAGGGTGGTGGCGTGTTCGATGTCGTCGGGGTTGGCGAATGACCGGCCGGCGAGGGCTGTTTTGCAGAAGATCCGCCACCAGCCCACCTGCGGTTGAGCCAGCACGCGCCGACAGGGATGAAGGCGTGGTGGATGCGGGGATGGTCCTCCAGCCAGATCCGGGTGGACAGGCTGCTGTGGGAGGACAGGTTGTCGGTGACGATCCAGATCTCGCCGGTCGGGTTGGCGTCCTCGACCAGCTGCAGGAACTGCTGGTAGAAGACGCTGTTGCGGGAGGACGCGGTCATGGTGATCTGCTGGCCGTCCCGGACACGTAAGCCCCCGTAGACCCAGGTCTTCTCGGGTCCGCGGCTGTAGTCGAGTTCCGCCTTGATCCGGTGCCCGTCGGGTGACCAGGCGGGTGCGGGAGGGAAAGTCCGCGGGATCACCGGCCCCAGCTCGTCGGCGCAGATCACCGTCGCGCCGACGGGCGGTGAGTGTAGAGGCCGATGATCCTCGTCCTTTTGGGACGAAGTCCGGGTCCTTCGACCGCATCCATGACCGGGTGCGGCGCCAGCGCACACCCTCGGCGAGCAGGATGCGGCGCACCTGCGAGCGGCCCGCCTCGATCCCCTCCACCCGCGCTGCCGCGGCCAGAGAATCCAGAGTCCACTCGGCGGGTCCGGACTCGTCGAATGCCCACAGCTCCCCGACCGGCTCCCACCGCAGCCGCCCCGGCGGCACGGTCTTGACCAGAGAGATGATCCGAGATCGCTCCTCCTCGGTGATCCGCCGCTTGCGGCCCTGCCCACCCAGGTCATCCAGCCCTTGCAGCCCCAGCAGGTTGAAGCGGTGCAGCCAGCAGCGGATCGTCTTGTGGCTGCAGCCCAGCTCCGCAGCGATCGCCGGCACCCGTAGCCCTGACCAGCTCAGCTCAACCATCCGCGCCCTCATCACCACGTCCCGCGGCGCCTTCCGCGCCCGCGACAACCGACGAATTACCACCCGCTCGTCCTCGTCACGCCTCCGCCGTGCTCATAACACCATCGCCCAGCACCCGCCCCCGAGCACCATCAACTACCCCGCCACCAGGACATATACCCAACGAAAGCGGAACCCAGCAGTAGAAATCAGTGCATTGATACTGTGCGCAGTCGACCTTCAGAAGGATAGCCAACAGGATCGATGCCCCATAGGGCAACGTGGGCGCCCTTTCGAACACGACTCGTAGACATAGATTGTTCCCGTGGCGTTCTCCCGTGAAAATGTAATGGTAATTCAAGCCGGAGTTCCTACGTGCAGTGTCGAGTCCTTATCGGGGTGTCGAAAATCAAGGCTCCTCGATTGCGAAGCACTCAATGCAACCCTGCAGTATGACGATTGGCTTTGGCTTACTTGATATAGCTTGCAGAGGTCACCCTTCGTTGTTGTAACACAACTCGGCAACCTAGGTCGAATCTTTGCGGGGCCTCGAAAATCAACAACTGGAGTATCAGTGACAATTCAGACCGATACCGCACTGGAGAAGTCTGCGAGTGAGAATGAAGACATTCTCGCGATTCTTGTGGGCGAGTCGAGTCGCGCCCACGAGATCTCCGAGATGAATGTGAAGATGCCCCCGATGGCGATGATCCCCGTCACTCCCGTGGTGGTCGCGACAAGCATCGCAGTCCACTGCTAAAACGCCAGGGATCCATTCATTCACGGAGTGAGTTCAATCACTAGTGTGCGGATGATTGATCTTCCGGAGTGAGGAACTGTGCCACGCCGGTTGCGCAGATTGCTACCGGCGTGGCACAGCAGTCTCATACAGTTTCTAACTGCTGCACGCTGATCTCCCGGAAAGGAGATGGGTTTGAAGTCAGATCCATCGATTTCTGTTGAAGCAATTATTGCCGAGAGGGCGTCAACGGTATTTGGGCCAGATGCTCGTCCGATTTCTCCTGCTGTAAGGAGCGTTCAGAACGGTCGACCAATCCTCGACAATGTTGCTGGCGCCCGTCTCCATGAGGTACTTGAGCAAGAAGGAAAGCTCGAGTTGGCTACCCTGCGCTCAACCGGTGGCGTACTGGCTTGCCTGCACCGCGAATCCGCGCCGACAGAGCGAGCGTCACAGTCGGAGACACCTCCCTGGGGGCCTTTGCCGCACGCTGTCTATGCATGTTTGTCACCGCCTCGTCGCGCGGTTGTGGCGAGGATTCACAGCAACACTCCGCTCCGCGCTGCCGGCCGGAGGCTCTCCGCTGGTGCGATGAATGGGAAAAACTGGTGTCACGGGGATGCCCGTCTGGACAACTGGTGCGTGAGAGACGGGGCTCCGGTGCTCATCGACTGGGAACGCTCAGGTCTCGCCAGGCCGGAGTTGGACCTGGCAGCCCTTCTGGGATCGATTGTCGCTCTCGTACTCCAAAAGGCGTCGACCAGCACCGGTGACGCTTCCGAGGTGCGCGGTGCGATAGAGACCGCGCTGAAAGCGTCCAGGTCAATGCTTGCGGCCGCGCTTAACGGATATTTGGCTGCGGGTGGAGCTCGACCGGACCCCTGGCTGCTCGGCGGGAACGTGGGCAACCTACTTGTCTGCCGGGCCTACACAACGTCGGTTGTCGATCCGCACGATCGCACTTTGGCTTTGCTCCTTGACGTGGGGGTAGGTCTAATCGAGCATCCGATGCGGTGGCGAGCGTTGTGCCCTAGCGGTGGAGAAGTCTATGTCCACTCTAACTGACCTGCGTTCCGAGTTCGAAAAGATGTGCTTCTCTGCGCCGCAGAACGGCCGGTCCGGGGAGTTCCGGAGTCAGCTCGTCTGGGAGGTGTACCGCACTCTGCACTGTCGGATCTCACGGGGGACATCGCTCCATTCCAATGACCAGCAGGCTGTCAGATCTCTGGAACGGGCGCGGGTTAAGTTGCGCGCGCACCGTGTTCCGCACGATTGCTGGACAGGCTGGGACGAGGGAGCTGCCGTGCTTCGCGATGGCGATGGTATCGAGGTGATTCCCCCTCCTGGCGCAACGGTGGAAGAAACCCCTGATGGACTCGTGATGATCACTCCGTTCTTGAGTCTTACTACAGAAGGTCACTGGCTGGCTTGGAGCACAAAGGAAATCCCTTCGCCAGGGTCGATGAAGCTCTATGTGAATGCCCTCGCCGAGTCGGCGATCGACGTGTGGCTGGCAGTGTCGGACGCTTTGGCCGAGACAGATTTGACATGTCAGGTAAAAGTCGCCGCGTCTGTCGAACTCGCTCGTCGCGCAGACTGTTTGGTGGTGTACGCGCACAACAGAGACCTAGAGCGTGTGGCCGCCGTGGTAAGAAAAACGGCCGACCCAGGGTTGCTCGGTGCCGATGTGCCCGGGTTCGCCTGGCCTATCAGCCGAGGAATCGCGGTCGGATTGCCCGACGGCGAGGAGTCTTTCCTCGTTAGCACGGGGCTGGCGTGGTCCGCGCGCCTGGTGGACGCCTTCTTGGCCGGGCCGAGCGATATCGACCGCGCATTCGAAAGACTTGCGACAAGTCAGCAGCACGTCATTGTGACGTTCAGTCGGCAGGCGTCTGAGGCATGACCGACGACCGCCACGACGCCCCACTCAACGTGACGTCCGGGCCCCCTGCTGAACTCGGGCCCGGCCGCATTCTTCTCGTCGGCACGGGTGCACCCACCTCAGCCGGTCTTCCCATGCTCGCCACCTACCTGCGAAGCAGCTACAAGACGAAGATCAAGGTCGTACTGACGAAGGCGGCCCAACGGCTCGTATCCCCCGCCTTACTCAGTGCATCCTCGGGGCAGGCGGTGCTTCCCACACAGTGGGAAGAGGATCCTGACAGCGGTCCACTGCACGTTACCTGGGCAAACTGGCCTGATCTCATTGTGGTGTGGCCGGCCACACTCGAATTCATGGCTCGTTGTGCAGCTGGGCTCGCCAGCGATGTGCCGAGTGCAATCGTGCTCTCCAGTAGTGTCCCTGTGCTCTTCGCGCCGTCATTGGCTCCCAGTGCCGTTCACGCCGGTCCGTATCGGCGTGTCAAGAAAATGCTGCGGGAGGATGGACACACGGTGGTCGATCCGATCGCGGGCATCAGTCTGTCCGATTTCACGCCCTCGGAGGGTGCCTGCATCGATATCGAAAAACTCGTAAGGGAGATTAATAACGTTTGGCTCAACCGACCTTGTTCAGCCAAGTAGAAAACTTTCCACCTGAAGGAACGCCCGTGAGAAACACCGCTGGTGAAGCCGCCATCCGGAGAACAATCGATGTGCTCTGGACGCGTGGTGAAGTCAACCGGTGTACTGAACTGATCCACCCCGAATATCGCCTATATGATCCGTGGGGCCGACCGCTCGGCAGGGGAATCGACTGGTACATAAATAGCATCAACGCCTGGCGTGCACTATTCCCTGGCGGCACTTCGACAGCCATCATCCCAGTCAGTAGCGGCTGTAATGTTTCGTGGCATTGGAATGCAACAGTCCTTGTGCCGAGAGAGGCCCTCCAACCGCCTCTTCGCGAAATGTCCGACGAGATACCCGAACTCCGCGTTCTACGTTTCCAATGGTTTATGTTTACCACACTGAGCGCCGACGGCCGAATTATCGAAGAGGTTAGCATGTCAGATAGGGGCGAACTTCACCAGCAGATCGGAACTTCAACAGGTGATGAATAGTTCACATACAATGAGCTCCGTGGTCGCCAATCCGTGGTGCGATGAAAATTACCCGCCTCATTGGTCCGACGCCGGAGTCGTGGAAGTGCACGGCGCCCGGTTTCGGTTCGGCATCGCCACTGCCAACGCCACACAATTCGATGAGGCCGCTGATTACAACCGGGACCATGCGCTTGTCCGTGTCATCGCATTCTCTCTCAACCGCTGGGATCATGCTTCCTTCAGCGATGATGGAAAATCAGTTCTCGACAGTACCCACGGTATCGGATCAGACTTCGTCGCCGAAGTCATCTCTGTTGGCCGTCAGGTCACTGATCTTGGAGCCGGCCACCGAGTTGTACCGTGTGCGGACTGGCCTTCCCATCCTGGAATTCCAGGCGCCCGGGGCCTAGTCAGCACGAGTGCATCTCGTCAACTCTTGCGACTCCCGGCCAACGGACTCATGAAGGTATCCGAATCGATAACGGACGAGGCTGCGGCCGCGCTGTCCATGTCAGCCCAATCCGGTTATGCGATGGTTCGCCGACTGGATCCGCAACCGGGCCAGCACGTCACGGTCTGCGGCGCCTCCTCCGATGTCGGGCTAGCTGCGCTCGGCGCCCTGGCCTGTCGAAATATCAAAGTGTCGGTGTTGGATGCAGCCCCCGAGTACGCCCCCCTGCTGCGGAAGTTGGGCGTATCCCAGGTCCTCCAGTCGGGCAAAACCGGATTGGACAGTGCATGGTCGTACGCCGCATCCATAGGCGGGTTCGACGGTGTGCTCGACGCGCGAAGCAGCATTGACCTCCGTCCTGTGGAGCTCCTCGGCTTCTCTGGGCGCTATGTGGCATGTGGCATGCGAGCTGAGGTCCCTGACGATTTGGCTACGGCATTGCCGAGCGTTATCAGTAAGAACATAACAATTATCGGCAACAATTTGGGAATCCGGGCGGATCTGGCTGATGCCCTCCAGCATGTCGCGGAGGGAAGATGGGAGCCCGTCATCGACTCCGTGTACACCGAGAGCCAACTCACCGAATTCCTTGAGCGCGAGTTCGGGACCAAGAACCGTCTCGGCAGAGTGATATTTCGCTACCCCCGGAGTGGGAATCATGAATGAAAAATTCTTTGGCAGTTTTCGCACGATTGCCGCACTTGAGCTGCCAAGAACCTCCATGACCCCGCCGTTCGAAGGCGTCCTTGGCGAGTGTTACTCGGCGGTGGTCGGCGCGGATGCGCATGATCTGCAATGGGCACTGGACCGACTGGGAAGTGAGGCAGGTACTGTGCTCGATCTGTGCTGTGGGGGCGGGCGATTTCTCACAGAAGCCGTATCGGCAGGCCACACGGTTACCGGGGTCGACATCTCGCAGGACATGCTCCACGCGGCAACCCGACGTATGGCTTCCACTGACTTGGGTATTCAGTCTCGGGCACGCTTGCTGGCTGGCGACGCGCTGACTCTAGATTTGGAAGAGACCTTTGACTACGTCATCCTGGGCGGCTTGACCATCACCCTCTTTGAGGCTGAGGAACGTGCCGCATTGTTGCGGACAGCCGCCCGCCACCTCAAACCAGGAGGCCAGCTCCTACTTGATTACTCGCCGGTTGAAGATCGCCAAGAAGATCACACAGGACATTTTACGGTACCTGTCGCTATCGGCGATCAACGTGGATTCTACGACGTAGGCTGGAGCTGGCGACCGAATGTCCGTCAATCTGTTACCAACACATATTGTGAGCTGGTGGACCGGCATGGTGTCACAGACCGCTACCTCAGCGCTTTCTCCTTCAAGCTTTTTACAGGCGCGGAAATGTCAGCCGAACTTCAGGTGGTCGGTTTCGAAATATCCCAGGTCAGCGACGTGGATCAGAAGCCCTCCAGTCCGGATGTAGTTCATGATTTGCCGCCTCTTAACCTGTGGCTTGCGGCAGAACTCACGGCGGCGTGATCCCGCGAACCAATGCTGGCCCGAGGAGTAGATTAAGCTGTGAACGAAGAAATCGCCAATGAATTGCACAGCCGGGTCGAACGCGACCAAACCGTCCGGTCCGTGGTGGCGTCTTCGCCTGAACGGCTTGATGAGATGCTGTCCTGCGACCGCGAAAATGCCCGATGGCTACGGGGAGTCATCCGACGCCATGGATGGCCCGGTATCTCAATGGTGGGCGAGGCGGCCGAGATCTGCGCGTGGGTACTGGCCCAGCACGCCGATAAGGAAATTGTATTTCAGCACCAGTGCCTCCAGCTTCTTATCGAGGCCGCGGACGCCCACGAAGCGCCGGTTTGGCAGGTCGCTTTCCTGAGCGACCGGGTGTCGATGCATGCCGGTCAGCCGCAGCGGTACGCCACTCAGTACCGTCGGCTCCAAGGTGGATGGGAACCGCTGCCTGTCGAGGACCTGAGTGGCCTTCGTATGCGACGCCTGTCACTCGGACTAGAAGCGATCGATGACTGCTCACCGGACGCCGAAATATGCAACGCCGGCTCAAGGGCAGTTGGGCAATAACTCGAAAATCAGAAGTTTGGCAACCATATCAGTACAGGAGATGTGATGCAGGGAAGAGAAGTAGAATTCAGCTTTGAGAACATTTACGGAAAGGGCATGGCGTCAATCTATGACATGTTGAACCCACATAGTTCAGACGAAGTGCAAGAGACGGCACAGTTCATCTACGATGAAGCGCCGAAGGGGCGAGTTTTGGAGTTGGGGGTGGGCACCGGTCGACTTGCCCTACGGCTTGCCGATATGGGCATGAACGTACACGGGATTGACGCGTCCGAGCCCATGCTCCAAAAGCTGCGTGAGAGGGATTCGGCGGCGAGAATAAAGGTCAGTGTGGGAGATTTTACTGAATCACTGCCCGACGATAAATATGATGTCGTGCTGATGAGTGGTGGCACGTTCTTTCTTATAGCAAGTCAGGAGAGGCAGATCGAGACTCTGGAGCTGATGAAATCAAGACTGAAATCCGACGGCGTCGTGGTCATCGAGAACTACGACCCGACGTATCACCATCGTAACGCTGAGCCCGCCACCAGGACCTTTCCTCTCGAAAATGGCATCCTCATTGAGACGGAAACAGTAGTTCGCCTCTATCAGGCAGCTATCACATCACGAACGGTGGTTGGCGCCGAAGGTTTCCAGGGAACATTTAACGAACATCTTCGATACGTCTGGATGTCCGAGTTCGACCTCATGGCACGGATTGCTGGCCTGAAACTTCGAGACCGCTTCAGTAGCTGGAAGCGCGAGCCGCTTACGATGGATCCTTCTGCGCCCGTAAACCGCTATCTTTCTGTCTTCGAGCGCCAAGGCCATTCCGAAACTCTTTGAAGTCGAATTATCGCCATCTCGTCCCTCAGCTCGGTTCAATGCGCAATCGGTTCGGCTGTGCATGCCGGGAGCAAGGCCGCCGTCGAATCGTTCACGCGGGTGGCGGCGAAGGAATTCGGCGCACGCGGCATCACAGTCAACGCCCTCCTGCCGGGGCCGTCGACACTGCACGACTGCGCCGCGAGTTCCCCCGGCAGGCATGCGCCGCCCTTGCGCTCCGCTCCCCACTGGGACGGATGGGCACGCCGGACGACGTCGCACACGCAGTCCGCTGGCAGGCGACGACGCGCGCTGGATGACAGGTCAGCTGATCCGTGTCGACGACGGGCTCGGCTCCTGACGGCTCCCATAGTGGCTGACCCTCCCGGGACCGAGCCCGCCAAGACCTTCCAAACCCAGAGAAGATTGGTACGGACGCACATGACAGCACCCCTGAAAGACCAGGACGTCGCCCGTTTCCACAACGACGGTTACCACTTCCCCGTGCCGGTGCTCACCGGTTCGGAAGCGGAAGAAACCCTTGGCGCGGTCGGCCGCTACCGCAAACGGACGGCAGAGGCCGGCGGTGCCCTGGCCCGCCACTGGGATCACCCGAAGATGCATCTGGTGGCCGACTGGGCGGACCGGCTGGTACGGGACGACCGCCTCGTGGACATCGCGGAGCAGCTGGTCGGGCCGGACGTCCTCGTCTGGTCCACAAGCCTGTTCACCCGGGCCGCCCGCAGCCAGGACGACCTGACGTGGCATCAGGACGCCCCGTACTACGGCTGGCAGGGATGGCAGGGATCCGTGGTCCGCGTCTGGCTCGCGCTGACCCCCACCACCCGTGAGAACGGCACCATGCGTTATGCCCCGATGACGCACCGGCAAGGGCTGCTGCCGCACCGCTTCGAGGGGACGTCCCCCGCGGAACTGCGGCGAGGCGAACGCACGGACATCGCGGTGGACGACAGCAGTGCCGTCGACGTCGTCCTCACAGCCGGCCAGTGCGCCCTGCACACCCCGGCCACCGTGCACTGCTCGGGGGCCAGCGTCAGCGAGCAGGGCCGGGTCTGCTTCGCCGTGGACTACATCGCGCCGACCGTGGCGCCGACCGGCGGTCCCGACAGCGCTCTGCTCGTCCGGGGGCACGACACAACGGGGCACTACGAACTGGAGGAGCCGCTGCGGACCGCCTTCGGCGCGGCGGAGATCCAGCGCTTCGAACGGGCGACGGAGATCCGGTTCCGCCGACTCGGCGCCGTCATCCGGCAGGTCCGGGCCGCCGCGAAGACGGCGCCGACCGTCACCGGATGAACAGCGACGACGACTGGAAGTCTGCCGGACCTACCCTCACTGGCCGCGCCCGAGACATACTGTCGCCGTGATCGAGGACCCCAGACGCGAACTCGCCGAATTTTTGCGGACCCGCCGAACCCGGGTGCGACCACAGGACGTCGGCCTGGAACCCGGTCCGAGGAGGCGCGTCGCCGGGCTGCGGCGTGAGGAGCTGGCCCTGCTGGCCGGGGTGAGTTCGGACTACTACCAGCGCCTGGAGCAGGGGCGCGACGTACGCCCCTCGGAACAGGTCCTGGACGGCATCGCGCGCGCCCTCAACTTCTCCACCGAGGAGTCCCGGCACCTGCACAGCCTCGCCGCCGCCGCGCGCACGCCGGCCCGCGTCCCGCGCCGGTACGAACCGGAGGAAGTTCCGGACACCACGGAGCGGTTGCTGCGCGCGATGCCATCGCCCGCGTTGGTCGTCGGCCGTTTCCTCGACGTGCTGGCCTGGAGCCCGCTCGCCGGCGTCCTGCTCGGCGAATTCACCCGGCTCCCGGTGGCAGAGCGGAACTTGCTCTCGCTCCTGCTGCACCCGGAGGCCGGCCAAATGTGCCGGGAACGGACAGCCACCGTCACCGAGCTGATCGCGATGCTGCGGACACAGGTCGCCGCCGATCCCGGGAACCCGCGCGCCGTAGAGTTGGTCGGCGAACTCGCCGTCCGGAGCGACCAGTTCGCGACACTGTGGGCCCGCCATGACGTGGAGGAGACGACCCGCGGCCGGATGCGCATCAAGCACCCGTTGGTCGGGAAGCTGAACCTGGACTGGGACGCCTATCCGCTGCCGGGCACTCCCGGGCCGATGTTGATCGTCTACACCGCCGAGGAAGGCGGACCCGACGACGAGCGACTCCAACTGCTCGCCGGTCGGCTCGCCGCCCCCGGCCCGGCGTCGGACTCCGCCCAACAGCGGTTGCCCGACACCCCGGTAGGGCCTGCCTGACGATTCCGGTCGGCTTTCGTCTACAAGATTCACCATGTCAAAGACGTCATCTACGGCGAGGACGCCTCCCGCTTAGCTTGACTCGGGGATCTTGGAGTTCCTTGGTGCGGCAGCATGATCAACGGGCATGCTCGGGTGGTTCCGTTGACCGATGCAGTTGTCGAGGTGCCCGTTGTCCCTTCGCCCCGTTCTGGTGAGCAAGTCCCTTCTCTGACCGCGCAGATCGCGATGGCGAGCAACCCGGGTGGTACGACGGCGATATGGGCACGCGATCGACTCGATGGGCTGTGGTGCGACGAGGACTTCGCCGGCTGGTACCCGCGGGATGGGCGCCCGGGGCTCTCGCCTGCTCAACTGGCCACCGTCTGTGTGCTGCAGTTCCTGCTCGGCCTGTCGGACCGGCAGGCCGCTGAGGCGGTCCGCTGCCGTATCGACTTCAAGTGTGCGCCGTTTCACTCGGCGCTGGATCGCTCCCGCAGGGAGCCGAGGCTCGGAAGGAGGTGGCCTCGGGGCCGCCCGTCTTACCCGGACGCGAAAGCGCGAGGGGACCACAGCATGGCGGGAAAGCACGGAAGGTCGCGAAGGCATCGAAGACCTTGCTGTGCAAGGCCCGCGTGATACGGCGAAGGCCATACTGCTTGAAGCCGAGTCTCCAGGGACGCAAGTCGTACGTCCTGCGACACGATGCCTGTAGTCGCAGCCACCGGTATCGGGCGGTCCTATTTGAGCCGCCTCAACCCTTCCGGCCGGTGGACAGCGGGCAGTGAGCCTTTCCCAGTAAGCGCCTGTCGCTCGCTGTGATCGCGATGCTGGCGCTGTGGTTCCGTGTGGTCCCCAAGTCCGGGCAGGGGTAAGGCCCCTGGTAGGAACGATCTTGCGAAGGAAAGTTCCGAACAAGGGGCCTCACGTGCCGATCAGTGTCACATACACCGCCGTGCTCGATGTGAAGCGGTCCACCGCCGAGCACCTGGCCCGGCTGCTCCGCGACCACCGGACCGGGGTCAAGACCCGCAGGGGGCGGCGCGCGCTGAGCTGTTTCAAGCAGTCGGTAGTGATCCTGCGCTGGTTTTTCGACGGCGCCCGTCTGTCCCAACTCGCCCGCGACAACGGTCTGTCGGCCTCCACCGCTTACCGGTACCTCCACGAAGGACTGACCGTGCCGGCGGCCGGAGCTCCGGACCTTGCGACCGCGCTGGAGCGTGCGAAAGCAGCCGGGCTGACGCATCTGAACCTTGACGGCACCGTCATCCGAACCGACCGCGTCGCCGCCCCCGGCCCAGGCGGCGCAGACCTGTGGTGGTCCGGAAAACACAAGCACCACGGAGAAAACGTACAGGTCATCTCCACCCCGGACGGCTGGCCGATCTGGGTCTCGCCAGTACGGCCCGGCAGGGAGCACGACACGACCTGCGCCCGCCACCACGGCCTGACCGACGCCCTGGACCGCACCGCCGCCGAACTGGGCATGCCGACCCTCGTCGACCTCGGCTACGAGAACGCCGGCCCGGGCTTCCGCCACCCCGTCAAGAAGCCCGCAGGAGGGGAGCTGACCGAGGCCCAGCAAACCTACAACAAGGTCGTCCGAGGCATCCACAGCGTGTGCGAGCGCGCCAATTCCCTGCTCAAGATGACCTCCAAGGCCCTGCGCAGGGTCAGCCTCGACCCCAGCCGCATCACGAAGACCGCCGCCGCAGCCCTCGTCCTGCTCCAGCTCAAGTACGGCCGCATCATCTGAACGATCACGCACCGTCGTGATCCATTACCGGGAAAGACTCAGTGCTGCTCCTGGTAAAGGAGCTCTTCGCGTACGTTGCCGGCGTGGTCCCGGGACACCAGGACGGCCGTGGCGGGGCCGCGCTCGGTGAGGTCGGTGAGGTCGGGCCCAGCAATGAGAAATGTCCCGCCGGCGATTTGGGCCGGCAGGTCGGGCATGTTGTCACGGCGCAGGACCACGGAGGCGATGTCGGCGTCGTCGACCAGACCCACAACGGCGATGGTGCCGCTGGCCCCGTCAACGAAGTCGTAGTACATCCGTGTGAACGCGATGCTCTTGCCGACCACGGCGAAGTCCTGGACCGGGCCCTGCTGAGGGGTGAAGTCGAACACGAAGGGATCCTCGACGCTCTCCCGCCCACCGGTTCGGTGCCACACAAGTAGCTTGCCGTAGCGGCCGAGCCGCACCTGCTCGGTCGGTGTGAGGTCCGCGTGGACGCCGGGCCGCCACTGCTCAGGGTCGACGACCGGAGGTGCGTCGGCCGCGGCGAGGGCCGCCACCAGACGGGCGGTGGCCTCCGTGGCCGGTGCGGGCCGGTCCACGACGGCGGCCGAGCGCGGTGGCAGGGCCGCCGCGGGCACGACCTCGCCTCTGGGGCTGTGGTTGATCCGCAGGACGAGACCTGCTGGGCCGACGAGGAACGCGTTGGGTGCGACGAACACGCCGTCGGCGACCAGCGTCCAACCGAGCGGGCGCCGGTCCGCGGCCAGCTCCACGGCCAGGCCGGTTACATCGGGCGCAACGACACCCGCGATCGTGCCGAATTCGCTGTGGAAGGTCACCGAGGCTCCCTCGCCCGCCGACGGCGCCTCGCCGGCGGGCGAGGACAACGTGACCCGCTTCGGGGTGAGTTCGGCGAACACCGCCCCGGCCGGTGAGTCGAACGCGATCACTTTGACACCGTTGTACCGCACGGTGAGCAGCGGCAGCCACTGCGCCGGATCGGGATGCGCACCCGTCGAGGCCGCGGCGCAACGGCGCACGTCCGACGCATCGGCCCACCCGGTCCGCAGGCGGTAGAAGTCCTCCACCGTACGAGTGCCGGTACGGCGCCGGTCGCCAGGTGTCCCGGGGAGCGCGGTGAGATGCTCGCGCAGGCGTGGCCAACTCAGGAACCCGTAGAGGCGGGCGATCACCAACTGGGCAGTGTCGAGGGTGAATCCGGCCGGATCTTCCAGACTCTCAAGCGCGTGTCGGGCGACCAGCGCCAAAGCGGTGGGGGACTGGGATCGCACGGCCCGCTGCAAGTCCTTCGCCCGCTTCTTGAGCTGCTGCGGACTGGGACGCTCGGGCAGGGACAGGGGCCGCGGTGTCGTCGGCACAGAGCCTCCTTCGGTGAACCGGTGGTCCGCCGCGCCGGCCGAAGGACGTAGGCCAAGATGACACGCTCGTGTAAGCCAGGTGGGCTCTGCCCTTCCCGCGGACCCGGAGGCGCCCCGCGCGCCTGGCGGATCACTCTACTGGGTTCCGTCCGGGCCTGCCAGCAACCGCAGAAGCCGTACAGAGAGAGGAAAAACACTTCCGGGTTCATGCGGCCGGGGCCATTCGTGCGGTGACCGCGAACGTTCGCGGGCTTCCTTGTCGGCTACGGCAACACGGTGCAAGAAGCTGCCGAGAAGCTTCAGGGTCAGTGAGTCTTTCCCGGTAATGGATCACGACGGTGCGTGATCGTTCAGATGATGCGGCCGTACTCGAGCTGGAGCAGGACGAGGGCTGCGGCGGCGGTCTTCGTGATGCGGCTGGGGTCGAGGCTGACCCTGCGCAGGGCCTTGGAGGTCATCTTGAGCCAGGATCACTACCGACTGCTTGAAACAGCTCAGCGCGCGCCGCCCCCTGCGGGTCTTGACCCCGGTCCGGTGGTCGCGGAGCAGCCGGGCCAGGTGCTCGGCGGTGGACCGCTTCACATCGAGCACGGTGGTGTATGTGACACTGATCGGCACGTGAGGCCCCTTGTTCGGAACTTTCCTTCGCAAGATCGTTCCTACCAGGGGCCCTACGCCTGCCCGGACTTGGGGACCACACGGAACCACAGCGCCAGCATCGCGATCACAGCGAGCGACAGGCGCTTACTGGGAAAGGCTCAGTAAGCCCGCCCAAGTGGACGGACAGACCGCCTACGTCACGCTCGATACGTCCAGCGCAAGGGGAATACGGGATCGCCTACGGGGCGCGAGCCCTATGGCGACGGAGTGCCCGTAGAGCTCGTAACAGGATCTTGTTGAAGTGCCCTGGTTGGGCGTGACCGATGTGACGATTCGGCCGTTCGGGATGGTGTGAGTACTCGGCCGTGGATCGTGGACGACGACTTGTGGGCGCCGATCGAACCGCTGTTGCCACCCTGGCCAGAGAAGTCGCCAGGCCCGCAGCCGGTGGCGGATCGGCTCTGTCTACAGGGCATTCTGTACGTGCTCCACAACGACATAGCCTGGCAACTCCTGCCGCTGGAGCTGGGAGTCGGCTCGGGACACACCTGGCGGCGTCTGGACCGCTGGCAGCAGGCCGACGTCTTCGACCAGTTGCACCGCGTTCTACTCGCCGAGCTGAGCGCGGTCGGCGAACTCGACTGGTCGCGAGTGTGCGTGGACGGCTCCCACATCCGCGCGAAAAAGGGGGAGCCGACACCGGTCCGTCGCCGGTCGACCGGCGGAAGACGGGCAGCAAGCACCACTTGATCTGGGACGGACGCGGCACCCCGCTCAAGGTCATCACCACCGCGGCCAACGTCAACGACGTCACCCAGACCCTCGCCCTCATCGACGGCATCCCGCCCGTGACCGGACGTCCCGGCCGCCCGCGCCGCCGCCCCGCGTCACTTCTCGGCGACAAGGGCTACGACTCCAACCCAAACCGGCGTGAGCTGCGCAGACGCAGGATCCTGCCGGTCATCTCCCGCAAAGGCACCCCGCACATCAAGGGCTTGGGCAAACTCCGTTACGTCGTTGAGCAGACCTTCGCCCTGCTCCACCAGTTCAAGCGCCTCGCCGTCCGATGGGAACGCCGAACCGAATTCCACGACGCCTTCGTCTCGTTGGCCTGCAGCCTAATTTGCTGGGGACGTCTCAAGAAGACCCGCTCATGATCCTGTTACGAGCTCATAGAGCCAGTTCGTGGTGAGTGACTGGGGAGGTCATAGGAAGGAGCGGCTATGACGGGGCGGGAGAGGCTGCGCGGTCGCTGTTGCGCCCCATCTGCTCATCTTTCGTCCCAAGAGGCACCGGTTCACTCCGAATGCTTCAGTTTCTGCCTCGCGCGCCCTGTCAGGCCATTCGAGCCTGCCGCCTCCTGGCAGTATGAGCGAACGCCGACGGTATCCCAGCGACCTTGCCGATGCCCGATGGGCCCTGGTGGAGCCCCTGTTGACGAGCTGGCGCGACGGCAAGGCCCGTCACGGACTCAACATCGGCACACCGCCCCAGCACGATCTGCGCGACTTGCTCGACGCCATCCTCTACGTAGCCCGGACCGGCATCCCCTGGCGCTATCTCCCGCACGATTACCTATTGGTTACGTGGAATCACGCGCCGCGGGATGCAGCTCGTATCCTGCGGCGTCCCCACGTACTGAGAAGATCCGTTGGGCAGCGCGGTGGTGTTGGAGGGGAAGTGGCCGGTCCTGGGTCGGCACGAGAGGGCACCCGCTTGGCCGGATCATGGCCGGTCGTGGAGGCGGGGACCCCGGCGGCGGCATGGACACTCTGGGTGTCCAGGACCACCAGGATCGGGTCCTCTGATCGGCGGGCGCGTTCGCGGACCTGGCAGCGCAGGAGTTCATGGATGACCTGGTCGGTGCCGTCGTCCCGCCAGGCGGCGAAGTAGTAGTAGGTCGCGCTCTTCTGCGGCAGGTCGTGCGGGAGACAGGCCCACTGGCAGCCGGTCCGGCCCTGGTAGAGGATCGCGTTCACGATCTCCCGCATCGCATAGGCGCCCTAATGACCGCTGACCGAGCGGTGCCGGTCCTTCCACGCGGTGATCACCGGCTCGATCAACGACCACTGCTCGTCCGATAAGTCACTCGGATACGGCTTGCGTTCACTCACCCGGTCACATCACCAGATCAACAACCGCGGACCGGCAGATTCCGCCCCGCCGCCACGCCATCAGGCGACACCAGATCAACTCAAAGAATCACGAACCGCCCACTCAGACGCATGCGGTCACGGTAGGCGGAAGCGGGTTGAGGGGGAGGGTACTGGCCGTGAATTCCGGACAGCGGGAGCGGTGTAGGGCGGAGGGGGCGAAGGGGGGCGGACCACGGGCACGCGGTGCGCGTGCCCGTGTACATGCCTGTGTACGCGTACGTGTACGTATGGGTGTGCGTCGGTCAGTTCTGGTGAACCTTGTTGGAGCCCGCGCCGCCGGAGAGGGTGTCCTTGCCCTTACCGCCGTACAGGGTGTCGTTGCCGGTGTTGCCGTAGATGGTGTCGTTGCCGGCCAGGCCGTAGAGCTTGTCGTTGCCCTTGCCGCCGTAGAGGTAGTCGTTTCCGGACGCCCCGCGCACGATGTCGTCGCCGTCGTCGCCGTACGCGCTGGTGTAGCCGCCCTCGCCGTCGCTGACCGCGGTGAGGGTGTCGTTGCCCGCGCCGCCGTTGCAGCTGTAGTCGCAGCTGGCGAGGATGGTGTCGTTGCCGGCGCCACCGAAGGCGCCGCGGATCCAGGAGCCGTCGATGCCCTCGATGCGGTCGTTGCCGGCGTCGCCGTTCAGCTGGTTGGCGTGCCGGCCCTTCAGGACGTCGTTGCCGGCGCCACCGCGGATCGTGCCCTGCGCACTGCCGGCGCCGACCGTCGCGGAGTCGGCCCCGTCACCGAGGTCGACGTCGTACTGGTTCGAGTCGTCGGAGCCGAGGGGGGCGGGTTCCACGCACTGGACGACGGTGTGGTCGGTCGCCGACGGGTACGTGCACACGTCGGAGCCGATGGTGATGTCGACCCGGTCGCGGAAGGTGATGAGGTAGTCGTCCCCGAACTCGTCGGGGTTCACGTCGATGGACTCGCTGGAGACCTTGAGGTCGTTCGTCTGTCCGGCGGCGGCTTTGTACCAGATGGAACCGTCCTCGCGGACGACGGTCGCCGTGCCTGCCGCGGCTGCGGACGCCGTGTCCGCCTGGGCGGTGGGCGCCAGGAGGACGGCCCCGCCCAGGGCCAGACCGAGGGTGGTGGTGGCGAGGAGACGCAAAGAGCGCATGCTGAAGTGACCCTTCGTGGAAGTGGATCCGGCACCGATCGCGACCGCGGACGCGGTGAGCGCCCGTACGACCGTCGGCGCGGTCGCCGATGGGGTCGCCGGTGTGGTCATCACCGCCGACGCTCGACACGGTGAGCGGACTGCGATCGGGTGGCCAGGTGAGGCCCGAGCCGAGTGAGGAGAGTGAGAGGAGCGAGAGGAGTGAACAGTGAGACGGGTGTTGTCCCACTCACCCAGTCAGACACCGCACCCGGGGCGGAGGTTGTACCGAAACCGGCCTTCTGTTCCACGAATTAGCAGGTCAGAGGCCCTACTAGCCCTCTTTGATGAGCACTGGCCGACGGCTGTGTGAACAGTTCCCCTCATCAAGGGGACGCTGTGACGACGGGCGGGCAAGTGCCGGTGTCTTCGCCGATGGAGTTGATTTCGGCGTTGGACCGCGAATCCCCCGCGTAATTCGTCTGGTCCGTACAACGCGCCTCGGATTTCTCCTTCGGACTGCCCGACGCCGCCGCGCCGGTGGCGGGACTGTCCGACTGCTCGGCCGAGTCGTCGGTGCTGTCCGCGGACACGGAGCTGGACACGGAGGACCGGGGCTGCGGGTCACTCGTCGGGTCGCACGCGGTGAGTGACAGACCGACAGCCACAGCGGTAAGGGCCAGCATCGACATCTTCCGAACGCGCATGAGGTTTCCTCCGGACGGGGCCCTGCTCCGGTCGAGCGGGCTTTCTGACCCTCCAGATGTGAGCACCGTGAGTCCCGTTGCGGCACACGGCGCGTTAGGACAGGCCTGTGACAGTCGGGACATCGCCTTCGCCGTCGCCGTCACCGCAGCCACAGCCACAGCCACAGCCACAGCCACAGCCACAGCCATCGGAGCCCTCGTGGGCATCCGCGGGAAACCGGGCGACGCGGCTCTCCGCGATGCGGTGGACGTCACGCAGCGCCTCGGCCATCCGGGCCGCCAGGAAATGGAGTTGTACGGATGTGGCCTTGTCATCAGCGAGCATGCCGGCGGCGTGATCGAGGAGTTCGCCCGCCATACCGAGCTGCACGCTCTCGACTCTGTCGACGACCCGGGAGAGACGTCCGCTCCCGTCGCCGACGAGGTAACAGGGCTTGCCTTCCGGGCTGGGCCACGGAAGCAATCGGGCTGTCTCCGTCCGGTTGCCGATCACGCGGTCACCTCCACACCGTGGATGACCTGCGGGCCGATGTCGATGCCGTGCACGGCGAGCCACAGGGCACGCCGTCGGCCCCGCTGCCGCCGCGCTTCCTCACGCTCGTGGGCGACGAGATAGGGACGGACCATCGCGTGATCCTCACCGCGCAGGGGGCGGGAACCGGCCCGGGTGGAGGTAGGCCCCTCGCCACACGTGCAAGGGGGACATGAGCAGGGGGGACACGCGCACGCACCCACCGGAGCGGTGACCGGGCGACGCCTGCGCCCCGTTCCGGGAAAGAGCAGTCGCAGCAGCGGTTCGAAGAGGCGGGCGACACGGTGACTCATGTCGTCAACTCCGTTGGGTTCGTTGATGACCACACCCCGGACCGGTGGTACGCGGTCGTACGGGCACGGGGGTATCGCGTTCTGTAGCGATCCACTTACAGAGTGAGACGGTCCGGTCCAGGCTCGCCAGAGGGTCGAGTGTGACCAGTCATTTGTCACAAAGGAGAGGCCATGACCAGCACGTACGGTGACTGGCTCAAGCAGCAACGCGAGACAGCAGGGCTGACGCAGCAGGAGTTGGCCGACGCGGCGGTCATGACCCGTTCGCACATCTCGCACATCGAGGCGGGGCGGCGTGTTCCTTCGCAGGAGGACGCTCGGCGCCTGGACAGGGTCCTGAACACGGGAAATGTGCTGAGCAGTTTCCTGCCGGCGGAGGACGCGGCGGTCGCCAGCTACTTCGAGGCGGCTCGACTGCTCGAACAACAGGCCGTAATGGTCCGGGAGTTCGCCCTCTCGTTCGTCCCCGGCATCCTCCAGACGGAAAGGTACGCACGTGCGGTTCTGGACACGTCGTTCCCTCCGGTGGGTGAAGAGGAATGTGACAGGCGCCTTGTCACACGCCTTGAGCGGGCGAAGATCCTCGACGATCCGGTGACACCGGTGGTGTGGGCCCTGCTCGACGAGGCGGTTCTACGCCGCGTCGTGGGCAGCCCGGACGTCATGGCGGAGCAACTCACTCACCTGGTCCGCCTGGTGGAAAGCGGGCGGGTACGCGTGCATGTCGTCCCGTACGGAGTTGGGGCTTACCAGTTGCTCCAGGGCATGCTCACGCTGTTGTGGTTCGAGGACCAACCGCCGGTGGCGTACTCGGAGGGCGTCCAGGTGGGCAAACTGCACGACTCCCCCACCGTGGTCGCCCGGCTCCAGAGCGCCTACCATCTGGCCCTGAGCGACGCGCTGTCGCTGAAGGAGTCTCTCGCCATGCTGAAAGCCGTAGCGAAGGAATTCGGACACGATGCCTGACCAGAAGGCCCCCGGCGGCGTCATAGCGAAGGGCTGGCGCAAGTCGTCATACAGCGGCCCCGAAGCCGGCAGCTGCCTCGAAGTGGGCGACGGCCACCCGGCCGGGGTTCCCGTGCGGGACTCCAAAGACCCCCACGGACCCGCCCTCCTCATCCCGGCAAGGGACTGGGCCTCGTTCGTCTCCGCCGTCAAAGCCGGAGGCTTCCCCGCTCACAGCTGACCCCCAGGTTCAGCACAGCCCGCGCCAAAACCGCCCGCGCACGATGACCTCGTGACATCTGCCACCGATCCGTACCCCCACGCCCCCGAGGCCGTCGCCTCGACGCCGTCCGACGAGCCGGTCGCACGGCCGGACAAGGCACCCCGCTGGTCGCTGCCCGTACTGGGCGCGATCCTCGTCCTGGCCGGCCTGCTGTACTCCTGGAACCTCTCCTCCTCCAGCCTCAACAGCTTCTACAGCGCCGCCGTGTTCAGCGGCACGCAGAGCTGGAAGGCCTGGTTCTTCGGCTCGTTGGACGCCGGGAACTTCCTGACCGTGGACAAGCCACCCGTCGTACTGATGGTCATGGGGCTGTCCTGCCGCGTCTTCGGGTACGGCACCTGGCAGATGATGCTGCCGCTGGTCGCCGCCGCGCTCGGCACGATCTGGATCCTGCACGCGTCGGTCAAGCGGGTCTGGGGCCACGGCCCCGCCGCCGTCGCCGCGCTCGTCCTCGCGCTCACCCCGATCACCGTCGCCATCAACCGCGACAACAACCCGGACACCCTGCTCGTCCTCCTCATGGTCGCGGGCGCCGCCCTGGCCCTGCGCGCCGTCCACAACGGGAAGCTGCTGCCGCTCGTCGGCGCGGCCGTCTGCTTCGGTTTCGCCTTCAACACCAAGATGCTCCAGGGCTACATCGCCCTGCCCGCCGTCTTCGCCGTGTACCTGTACGCGGCTCAGGGCGGCCTGCTCCGTCGCGTACGCGACCTCGCCGTCGCCGCAGTCACCCTCGCCGTCTCCAGCTTCTGGTGGGCCGCCGCCGTGTCGTTCGTGCCCGCCTCGTCGCGGCCGTACATCGGCGGGTCGACGGACGGCACCGCCTGGGACCTGATCATGGGCTACAACGGCCTCGGCCGCGTCCTCGGCGGCGACGGCAACGGCGGGGGTGGAGGCGGCGGTGGCGGAGGCGGCTTCTCCGGGACCGCCGGTATCGGGCGGATGTTCAACGAAACACTGGGCGGCCAGATCTCCTGGCTGCTGCCCTTCGCCGGGATCGCCCTCGTCGGCGGCCTCGTACTGCGCGGACGCGCTCCCCGTACGGACCTCACGCGGGCCGCGCTGATCCTGTGGGGCGGCTGGACCGCGCTGCACTACCTGACCTTCAGCCTCGCCGAAGGCACCATGCACCCGTACTACACGACCGCGCTCGCACCCGGCATCGCGGCGCTGTGCGGGGGCGGCGGCGCGATGCTCCTGCACGCCTTCCGCACGTTCCGCACAGGTGACGCCAAGCGCTGGTCCGGGGCCTGGGCATGGACATGGACATGGGCCCTGCCCGTGGCGTTCGCCGCCACCGGCGTCTGGGCGGTCGTCCTGCTGCGGCGGGCCTCCGGCTGGAACAGTTGGCTGTGGCCGACCGTCGCCGCGGTGATGGTCCTGGCGATCGTCGGCCTGTTCCTCTTCCGGTCCGGTCGGCGGGCGCGGCTGCTCTCCGGCGCCGTGGTCGCGGCCGTCGTCGCCTCCCTCGCCGGACCCGCAGCCTACGCCGTCTCCGTGCCCGCGAGTTCGGGCGGCGGCATGAGCGGTACGAACCCGACGGCCGGCCCCACCACCGGTGGCGGCATGGGCGGCGGACCCGGCGGCGGTGGAGGTGGCGGCCGGGGCGGCTTCCCCGGCGGCAACGGCAGCCAGGCATCAGGCGGCCAGGCACCGGGCGGCCAGCAGCAGGGCGCTCCGCAGGCCGGTGGCGAGGCACCGGGCGGCGGCGGCCAGACGGGTACCCAGCCCAGTGGCGCCCCGAGCGCCCAGGAGCAGGGCGGCGACGGCCAGACCGGCACCCCGCCGAACGCAAGCGGTGGCGGCATGGGCGGTGGAGGCGGCGGCATGGGTGGCGGCGCCGACAGTGCCATGACCACGTACCTGGAGAAGCACCGCGACGGCGCCAAGTGGCTGGTGGCGGTGTCCGGTTCGCAGAGCGCGGCCCAGCTGATCGTCAGCACGAAGCAGCCCGTCATCTCCATGTGGGGCTGGTCCGGCAGCGACAAGGCCATGACCCTCGCCAAGCTCAAGGAACTCGTGACGAAGGGCGAGCTGCACTACATCGTGCTCGGCGGCGCAGGCGGGGGCGGAGCCGGCGGTATGGGCGGCGGCGACTCCGACAGCGTCAGCTCCGAGGTGACGGCCTGGGTGCAGAAGCACGCCACGGCGGTGAAGGCGAGCGAGTACGGCAGCGGCTCGTCGTCGGGGTCCGCCACGTCCACTTCCCAGGACTCGGAGGACGACGCGCAGAACACCCAGGCGCTCTATCGCCTGGACGCCTCGGACGTCGGCTAGACGTGTTGTCCGCTCAGCTGTCCTGTGCCGCCAGGGCCGCCACCGCGGGGATTGCCGCGAAGGCTTTGTGTACGTGCCGAGTGAGCGCCGCACGGTCCTGCCGTACGGCGTCCGAGGCGATCCACGTCTCCAGCGCGCGGTGCCAGGCGGCCAGCATGAGGTCCAGCAGCAGGCGCAGTTCGGTGTGGCCGGGGAACTGACCGGAGGGCCGGCCGGGGGACCGGCCGGCCAGCCGGTCCGCCACGATCCGGACGACGTTCGCGGAGGTTTCTGAGCAGAAGCGCAGGCTGTGTGCGGTCAGCGCGGGGGTGCGGTCGGCCAGGGTGCGGCTGACGCGGAAGCTCCGCTCCCAGCCGTCCGTCATCTGCTCCAGCGCCGCGAACAGTGCGTCCTTGTAGGCGCCGAACAGGTGCTCACCGGTCAGAGGCCGGTTCTCGACGAGCTTGAGGTAGGCGGCCCACAGTTCCTTCTCCGGGGCCAGGGCCAGGTCTTCCTTCGAGGCGAACGTGCGGAAGAAGGTGCGCTTGGAGACCTCCACCGCATCGACGATCTCGTCCAGGGTGACCGCGGTGAAGTCCCGCGCGGTGAACAGCTCAAGAGCCGTGTCGACCAGAGCTTGGCGGGTCCGCAGCTTCTTGCGCTCACGCAGCGGCAGTTCCTTCGGGTCCTTCGAGTCCTTCTGCACGGGCGAAGCCTATCAGCAGCGTTTGCCACTTGTAAGCTTATGCCTCTCAGTGGCACTATCGCTCACCATGAAGGCACTGACGATTGATCACTCCGCTCCGGGACACCTCGCGCTCACCGCGGTCGCCGACCCCGAACCCGCCGCCCACCAGGCCCTGGTGCAGGTCCACTCCTTCTCCCTCAACTCCGGCGAGGTCCATTACGTGATCCCCGGGGGCGAAGCCGGCACAGTGCCCGGCTGGGACGCCGCGGGCGTGGTGGTCCAGGCAGCCGCCGACGGCTCCGGCCCCGCGGCCGGCACTCCCGTCGTCACCGTGGGCGCCGACGGCGCCTGGGCCGAACTGCGCGCCGTGGACACCCATCTGATCGGCACCGCACCCGAGGGTGCCGACCTCGGCCCGATCAGCACGCTGCCGGTCGCGGCGGGTACGGCCCTGCGCGTCCTGCACCGCATCGGGCCGATCCTGGGACGGCGCATCCTGGTGACCGGCGCGGGCGGCGGCGTGGGCCGCTTCACCCTGCAGCTCGCGGCCCGGGGCGGCGCACATGTCACGGCGGTGACCAGCGACCCGGCGAAGGCGGACGCACTGCGCGCACTCGGCGCCCACGAGATCGTCACCGACCTGTCCGCGCTCCAGCACCTCGAACCGGTGCACGGCGTGGTCGAACTGGTCGGCGGCGCCCACATGGTCGCCGCACACGGCGCCCTGGCTGAACACGGCGTACTGGTGGCCGCAGGTCACATAGCCGGCGACAGCGAGCAGTTCCCCCACGGAGCCTTCTTCGGCAGCGGCCACCACCACAACCGTCAGATCGCCACCTACTTCCTGTTGGACGACACCGCGGGTCTTGGCGCGGACCTCACCTGGCTCGCCGCGCTCACCGCCCGTGGCGAGCTGGACCCGCAGGTCGCCCTGCGCACCGACTGGACGCAGGCGGCGCTGGCAGCCGCCGAACTGGCCGCCCGCCGCGTGCCCGGCAAAGCCGTCCTCGACGTCCGCTGAGCAGACAGGCGCAACTAGGGTTCTCCCTCGACCTGTCAGGGAAAACCCTGGCCTTTCGCAGCCCCTGGACCCGAAACGGCCAGGGGTTGCGCCATATGCGAGAACGTCACATGAACGACACTCTCCCGTTATGCGAATGACCTCATGTCCATGCCACTCTCCCGATTGACCGAAGTGTCAACACGCGTAGAACGCGGACGCCGGCCCGTCGATCCGGGCCTCCGCGTAACCTCCGCGTGCCGTTCTCGGGAAAGGGCACCCCCACATGTCCGTTGCTCGGATTGGCAGTTGGAAGGCGCTGGCGGCAGGCGTTTCCGCCGTCCTCGTCGGCCTCACCCTCCCGACGGTCGCCGCGACCCCCGCCGCGGCCACAGCCACCACCACGACCGGCGCCACCACGACCGGCGCCACGGCGGCCGCGTACGACGACACGTACTACGCCGGCGCGATCGGCAAGACCGGTACGGCTCTGAAGACCTCGCTGCACGGAATCATCAAGAACCAGACCAAGATCTCGTACTCCGCGGTCTGGGAAGCCCTCAAGGTCACCGACCAGGACCCGAACAACAGCAGCAACGTGATCCTGTTGTACTCCGGCATCTCCCGCAGCAAGTCGCTCAACGGCGGCGACGTCGGCGACTGGAACCGCGAGCACACGTGGGCCCAGTCCCACGGCGACTTCGGCACCTCGGCCGGGCCCGGCACCGACCTGCACCACCTGCGGCCCGAGGACGTCCAGGTCAACAGCATCCGCGGCAACAAGGACTTCGACACCGGCGGCAGCAGCTTCACCAACAGCGGCGGCAGCCTCACCGACTCGAACTCCTTCGAGCCCCGCTCCGCGGTCAAGGGCGACGTGGCGCGGATGATCCTCTACATGGCCGTCCGTTACGAGGGCGACGACTCCTGGCCCGACCTGGAGCCCAACGACGCCGTCACCAACGGCAGCGTCCCGTACCACGGCCGCCTCTCCGTACTGAAGCAGTGGAACGAGCAGGACCCGCCCAGCACGTCCGAGCAGCGCCGGAACGAACTCATCTACAGCAACTACCAGGGCAACCGGAACCCCTTCATCGACCACCCGGAATGGGTCGAGTCGATCTGGTAGACCCGCCGTGGCCGGTGAACCCAGTGTGATGGGCGCTGAACTCCTCGTAAATAAAGGGGAGTTCGGCGCCGCACCTGTCCCTTCGGTTACGAAGCCATGACATTGAGGCGTACAACTGAGGACACCCCGATCGAGTCTCACCTCCTGAACGCGGCATTCCGCTGCGGCAGGACCGACCGACTCGAAAGGCTCACGTATGTCCCGAGCACACCGCAGCACTCGTACCGCGCGTCTCACCGCACCTCTGGCAGCCGCGGTGCTGGTCGCCGGTGGATTCGGCGCCATGGCCCTCACCGGGGCCTCGGCCCAGGCCGCCACCGGGGCCGTGAACGCGCAGGACGACTTCAACGGCGACGGATACGCCGACCTGGTCGTGGGAGCCCCGAACGCCACGATTTCGAGCAAGGCCAAGGCGGGCTACGTGGCCGTCACGTACGGCTCCGCCAGTGGTGTCTCCACCGCCGACAAGAAGCTCATCAGCCGCTCCACCAGCGGCGTGCCCGGCTCTGCCACCGCGAACCAGCAGTTCGGGTCCACCTTCACCAAGGGCGACCTGGACCGTGACGGCTTCAGCGACCTGGTGATCTCGGGCGGCAAGGCCGGCTCCGTCATCCTGTGGGGCTCCGCGTCCGGACTCACCGGCGGCACGGCCATAGCCGGCTACGACTCCCCGCAGACCGGCGACTTCGACGGCGACGGCAAGACGGACCTCACCCTGTTCGCCTACCAGAACGTCGAGGGCGACGACCCCGAGAACGCCACCGGGACCGTGTGGAAGGGCCCGATCTCGCGTGCCGGAACGCCCGCCGCCAGCCTGCCCCTCCTGAAGACCGGCGAGGCGCTCAGCGGCCCCGTCGACACCACCGAGTCCGGCGACGTCAACGGTGACGGCAAGGACGACATCGTCGCCTTGCACTACGAGGGCGACGGCGTCTGGGGCAACAGTCTGCTGCTCGGCGGCGGCAGCGCGGGCTTCACCAAGAGCTGGGTCCCCGGTGAAGCCGCAGGCAACGAGATGGGCACCGGCATCGGGGACGTCAACAACGACGGCTTCGACGACGTCGTGGTCGGCAACGACTGGGGCGGCGGCAACGTCAAGGTCGCTCTCGGTTCGGCCACCGGCCTGTCCGAGGACCGCGTCCAGACCTTCAACCAGGACAGCCCCGGGTTCCCCGGCGCCGAGGAAGAGGAGGACGAGATCGGCGGGTCGGTCTCGGTCGCGGACGTCACGGGTGACGGCTACGCCGACATCGCGCTCGGCATCCCGGGCGAGGACGTCGGCGACATCTACGACACCGGCTCGGTCGCCCTGGTCCCCGGCAGCGCCGCCGGCGCCACGGGCGCCGGGACGCAGGTCTTCCACCAGAACACCGCCGGAATTCCCGGAGTGGCCGAGAACAGCGACGAGTTCGGTGTGACCACCGCCCTCCTCGACCTCAACGGCGACGGCCACCGCGACCTCGCGGCCGGTTCCACGGCCGAGAACGAGCACAACGGCGCGGTCTGGATCCTGAACGGCACGGCGAGCGGCCTCACCGCCACCTCGTCCTTCGCGTTCGGTGCCGGTGACCTCGGCGCCCCGGCGACGGCCGCAAGCTTCGGGTCGTACCTGCGCTGACATCTGCGCTGGCATCTGCGCTGACCAACTGATCCACAGCAACACGGTGGGGCGGCCTCGTGCCGCCCCACCGTCATGTCCGGACCTAAAAGGGGATTCGGGCTCAGTCCAGGTGCGTCGGCGCGAACATCCGCAGCACCGCCGGCAGCACGACCACCGAAGGGCCCGGCGTGGCAAGGGACTTGGCGAGGTCGTCGGCGAGGGTGTCCGCGGTGGTCCGTACGCCCGGGACGCCGAAGGACTCCGCGAGCGCCACGTAGTCGGGGCGGGACAGTTCCGTGGCGGTGGCCTGGCCGAAGGCGTCCGTCATGTACTCGCGCAGGATGCCGTAGCCGCCGTCGTCGACGATGAGCCAGGTCACGTCGAGGTTGTGCTGCCTGGCGGTGGCCAGTTCGGCGATGGAGTAGAGCGCGCCGCCGTCGCCGGAGACCGCGAGGACCGGGTGGGTGGGGTCGGCGACCGCGCCGCCGATCGCCGCAGGGAAGGCGTAGCCGAGGCCGCCCGCGCCCTGGGCGGAGTGCATGGTGTTCGGCCTGCGGGCGTCGAAGGCGGACCAGGCCCAGTAGGCGAGGATCGTCATGTCCCAGAAGCTGGCCGACCGGTCCGGCAGGGCTTTCCGCACGGCCGCCAACACCTTTTGCTCCAGGGCGAGTTCCTGGGAGTCGATGCGCTCACGGACGAGGCCGAGCACGGCCCGTACGCGGTCGGTGGCCGACTCGCCCTCCCCTGCCTGCGCATCCTGCCGTGCGGGCAGGGTTTCGAGGAGGGCCGACAGGGCGAGGCGGGCGTCCGCGTGGATGCCGAGGGCCGGGTGGTTGGACTCCAGCTTGCCGAGGTCCGCCTCGATCTGGATGACCCGGCCGCGGGGCTTGAACGTGAAGTAGTTCGAGGAGAGTTCGCCGAGCCCCGAGCCGACGACGAGCAGGACGTCGGCGTCCTCCAGGAAGTCCGTGGTGTGCCGGTCCTCCAGCCAGGACTGGAGCGAGAGCGGGTGGTTCCAGGGGAAGGCACCCTTGCCGCCGAAGGTGGTGACGACGGGCGCGTTCAGCCGCTCGGCGAGCTGTCGCAGCTTGCCCGACGCGTCGGCGCGTACGACTCCGCCGCCCGCGATGATCGCCGGGCGGGCCGCGTTCGCGAGCAGGTCGGCGGCCACGGCGGTCAGTTCGGGGCGGGGAGGGAGGTCGTGCGGGGCGGCGTCCACGGCCGTGACGACGGGCAGATCCGTCGCGGCGAGCAGCACGTCCTGCGGGATCTCCACCCACACCGGGCCGTGCGGGGCGGTCAGCGCCGACTCCCAGGCCGCGGCGATCGCGGAGGGGATCTGTGACTGCGTACGGACCGGGTGGACGGACTTGACCACGCCCCTGAACGAGGCCTGCTGGTCCGGCAGTTCGTGGAGGTAGCCGTGCCGGCCGCCGCCGAGCCCCGCGCCGGGGATCTGGCTGCTGATGGCGAGGACGGGGGCGGATGCCGCCGCGGCCTCCTGGAGTGCGGCCAGCGAGGTCAGGGCGCCGGGTCCGGTCGACAGGAGCAGCGGGGCCGCCTCGCCGGTGATACGGCCGTACGCGTCCGCCGCGAACCCGGCGTTGTTCTCGACCCGCAGGCCGACGTACGCCAGGTCGGAGCGGCGCAGCGCGTCGAACATGCCGAGCGCGTGCTGGCCCGGCAGGCCGAAGACGGTGGTCGCGCCGAGACCGGTGAGGGTCTCCACGACCAGGTCACCGCCGTTGCGTCCGGGCGGCGGGTCGAGTGCGGCCTGCGTCTGCGCGGCGGTCGGGCGGAGCACCAGGTCGTGGTCGTGGGTCACTGCGCTCGGGCCTCTGCAATCTGGCGGGACATGATCGTGGTGAGTTCGTACGCCGTGTGGGACGCGGCGACCGAGGTGATCTCGGCGTGATCGTACGCGGGGGCGACCTCGACGACGTCCGCGGACACCAGCCGGCAGGAGGCCAGTCCGCGCAGGATCTCCAGCAGCTCGCGGGACGTCATGCCGCCCGCCTCCGGCGTCCCCGTGCCGGGCGCGTGGGCCGGGTCGAGGCAGTCGATGTCTATGGAGATGTAGAGCGGGCGGTCGCCGATGCGCTGCCGCAGCTGGTCGGCCACCTCGTCGGCGCCGCGCCGGTAGATGTCGGCGGAGGTGACGATGCCGAAGCCCATCTTCTCGTCGTCGGTCAGGTCCTGCCTGCCGTACAGCGGGCCGCGGGTGCCGACGTGGGAGAGCGCCTCGGTGTCGAGGATGCCCTCCTCGACGGCCCGGCGGAACGGGGTGCCGTGCGTGTACTCGGCGCCGAAGTACGTGTCCCAGGTGTCGAGGTGCGCGTCGAAGTGCAGCAGCGCGACCGGGCCGTGCTTCCTGGCGACCGCGCGCAACAGGGGCAGGGCGATGGTGTGGTCACCCCCGAGGGTCATCAACCGGGCGCCGGTGCCGAGGAGTTCGTCGGCGGCGCCCTCGATGGTCTCCACGGCCTCGTTGATGTCGAACGGGTTCGCGGCGATGTCACCGGCGTCCGCGACCTGCGCGAGGGCGAACGGCGAGGCGTCCTGCGCCGGGTTGTAGGGCCGCAGGAGACGGCTCGCCTCCCGGATCGCGTTGCCGCCGAAGCGGGCCCCCGGCCGGTACGAGACACCCGCGTCGAAGGGCACGCCGACCACGGCGACCTCGGTGGTGCCGACCTCGTCGAGGCGGGGCAGCCGGGCGAAGGTCGCCGGGCCCGCGTACCGCGGCACGCGGGAGGAGTCGACGGGCCCGCGGGGCGTCTCGTTGCTGTTCATCGGGTGACACTCTCTTCCTTGAGTTCGGAGGCGGGCTCGGAGCCCCGGCCCGCGAGCCGTTCGCGCCAGGCGGTGAGCACCGCCGCGTCGGTCGCGGGGGTGGCGAGCGAGACGATCACGTACACGGCGAGGGAGGCGAGGAGCCCGTAGTAGATGGGCTCGTTCGCGAGGATTCCGTACGTCACCATCAGGCCGACGACCGCGCCGCCGCCGACCACGACCGCGGCGAGGGCGCCCTGGGCGGTGCCGCGCTTCCAGAGCAGGCCGCCGAGGATGGGCACGAGGAGGCCGCCGACGAGCAGGTTGTAGGCGACGGTCAGGGCCTCGACGACGTTGTTGAGGACGATGGCCGTACAGATCACCGCGACGCCCATGACGAGGATGAAGATGCGGTTGCCCTTCACCTCGTCGTGGTCGGCGGCGTCGCTCCCCGGCCGGACGGCGCCGCGCAGCCGCGACCAGATGTCGTTGTTGGCGACGGTCGCGCAGGCGATGAGGGCGCCGGAGGACGTGGACATCACGGCGGCCAGGGCGGCGGCGAGCACCAGTCCCCGTACGCCGACGGGCAGTTCGTCCTTGACGATCGTCGCGAAGGCGTCGTCCGGGCTGGCCAGCTTCGGGTAGAGGACCTTGGCCGCCGTGCCGATGACGGCGCCGGCGAGCGCGTACACCAGGCAGTAGGTGCCCGCGACGGTGCCGCCCCACTTGGCGGTCCGGTCGCTGCCGGCGGTGAAGACGCGCTGCCAGATGTCCTGACCGATCAGCATGCCGAACGTGTAGATCAGTACGTACGTGAAGATCGTCTCGCCGCCGATGCCCAGCGGGTCGAAGTACCCGGTGGGCAGCTGTGCCTTCATCTCGCTGAAGCCGCCGGCCTTGACGACGGCGATGGGCAGCAGGAGCAGCAGCACGCCGATGGTCTTCACGACGAACTGCACCATGTCGGTGAGGGTGATCGACCACATGCCGCCGAGCGTCGAGTACGCGACGACGATCGAGCCGCCGAGGATGATCGCGACCGTGCGGTTCATGTCGAAGAGGACGTCGAAGATCGTGGCGTACGCGATGGTCGACGTCACGGCGAGCATGAGCGTGTACGCCCACATGACCACGCCCGAGATCACCCCGGCCCGGCCGCCGTACCGCAGGTCGAGCATCTCGGAGACCGTGTAGACCTTCAGCCGGGCGATGCGCGCCGAGAAGAAGAGGGACAGGGCGAGGAGCCCGAGGCCGATGGTGAAGACCATCCAGGCGCCGGAGAGCCCGTACTGGTAGCCGAGGCCGACGCCGCCGATGGTGGACGCGCCGCCGAGGACGATCGCGGCCATCGTGCCGGAGTACATCGTGGGGCCGAGCCGCCGTCCGGCGACCAGGAAGTCACTCTTGGACTTGGCGCGACGCATGCCCCACCAGCCCATGGCGAGCATCCCGGCGAGGTAGACGACGATCACTGCGTAGTCGACGGCCATGGGGCCTCCGTAAGTTGGCTTCGCGCGGCAGGTTGGCTTCGCACGGCTGATCGTGTGATCGCTTGCGATGAGCGCGGGGGTGTCCGCTTGGGTCCGCGGCCTCCGGTCGGCACGACCCTAGGTGTCCGGAAAGCAGCGTTGAAGTGTACGTTTCATCCATCGTCACCGGATCGGATGGAGGAAACGTCCACATGCCGGACCCAGCCGAACGTACTGGCCTCGCTGGCCCCGCTGGCCCCGCTGGCCCCGCCGGCCCTGTCGTCCCGC
>NZ_LIPP01000560.1 GCF_001418335.1 Streptomyces aurantiacus
CGCTGTCGCTGTCGCTGTCGCCGTCAGCGCCGGTGCCGGCGTCCGCGTTCGCGTCGCTGATGCCGACCACCGTGAGGTGCGTACGGTCCAGGCCGGCGTCCTCCAGGCAGCCGCGCAGGCGCATGCGGTCGTGGTCGGTCAGCGCGGGCTGGACGACGCCGGCGAAGAGGCCGTCGCCCAACGCGCCGAGGCTGGCGCGGTTCAGCGGTACGGACGTCGAGTCCCGGCACCGTTCCCAGAGTTGGCGTGCGGCGAGAGACTGCCGTTCGGCGGTCATGTTCGTGCCGCGCATGTCGACACGCAGGAGCAGGGAGGTCGCCTTGGAGTCCGTCCTCTCCTCCTCGCGGGTCTGTGTGAGGTCGGCGAGACCGTCGACGAGCGCCCCGAGCAGCGCGGCCCCGATCACACCCACGGCGAGCACGCGCAGGGCGCGCCCGTGTCCCCGCGGGGCGCCGGGCGGGGGCAGGTCGTCCAGATCCGCACCGCCGTCCGGATCGGGTGCGGCCAGGACGGAGAGGCGCCCGGCGAGCCGCCGTTCCGCCGTGGGCCCGGCCGTGGCCGACGCGATCCGCTGCACCACCCAGGCGAGCCCGGAGAGCAGCACACCGGTGACCATGAGAACCGGTACGAAGACATACGTACGGCTCGTCGGCTCGTCCAGCCAGCGGAACCGGTCGCCGGCCGCACCCGACGGCGCCTCCTTCTCCCGCAACCGCGCGAGGACGTCCTCCTGCCGCCGGTCGGCGTCGCTCAGCCGTGCCTCGATCCGCGCGAGCCGCCCGAGCAGCACGATCCCGAGAAGCATCACCTCGACGACGAGCAGCAGCACGCCGCACAGGATGGCTCGTTGCCACTGCCACCGGTACAGATAGACGACGACGTACGTGCCGGCTCCCGCTGCCGCCGCACCCCCGAAGAAGTAGGCGACGCGCCTCACCGTGCCCCTCCTCGGCGCTCACCCACGGGGGGCGGTGGGACGGGTGCGTCCGCGGGGTGGGCCTGGGTGGCTCGGTCGGCCTGGCCACCCGGGCCGGCCTGCGCGCGCACGCCCCC
>NZ_LIPP01000561.1 GCF_001418335.1 Streptomyces aurantiacus
GGCGCGAGAAGGGGCGGGGCGGCAGTGGTGCGGGTCGGGTTTCGGCTCGGGCGCCGCGGTTCGGCCTCCGTGGCGGGCGGTGACACCGGGCCGGCGCCGGAGCGGCCGGAGTGGGCTGAAGTGACCGGAGCCGCCGGAGTGGCCGGAGTGGCTGAAGCGATACGGCTCTGAGGACGACGACGAGATGCGCGACCGGAGGACGACGAGATGACGGTGACCCTGGCGGACGTGGCGGCCCGCGCGGAGGTCTCGCCCGCGACGGTGTCGCGCGTGCTGAACGGGAACTACCCCGTGGCGGCCTCCACCCGTGAACGGGTGCTGCGGGCCGTGGACGAACTGGACTACGTACTGAACGGCCCCGCGAGCGCACTCGCGGCAGCCACCTCCGACCTGGTCGGAATCCTGGTCAACGACATCGCCGACCCGTTCTTCGGGATCATGGCGGGCGCGATCCAGGCGGAGATCGGCGGACCGGGTGGCCGGGCGGGCGGGGAGCGTCTCGCCGTCGTGTGCAACACCGGCGGCTCCCCGGAGCGCGAGCTCACCTACCTCACGCTCCTGCAGCGGCAGCGCGCCGCGGCGGTGGTGCTGACGGGCGGTGCCATGGAGAACGCCTCGCACGCCGCGGCCGTGGCGAAGAAGCTGCGCAAGCTCGCGGAGGCGGGGACGCGTGTGGTGCTGTGCGGGCGGCCGCCCGCGCCCGCGGACACCGACGCGGTGGCCCTCACGTTCGACAACCGGGGCGGCGGGCAGCAGCTCACCGAGCATCTGATCGGCCTCGGGCACCGGCGCATGGGGTACATCGCGGGTCCGGAGGAACGTACGACGACCCGTCACCGCCTGGAGGGGCACCGGGACGCGCTCGCCGCGCACGGCATCCCGGACGATCCCGCGTGGACCGTCCACGGGCGCTACGACCGGCGGGCGGGGTACGAGGCGACGCTCGAACTCCTGCGCCGTGAGCCGGCGTTGACGGCTGTCGTGGCCGCGAACGACACGGTCGCCCTCGGTGCGTGTGCGGCTCTGCGGGACTCGGGTCTGCGTATCCCCGACGACGTCTCCGTCGTGGGCTTCGACGACCTGCCGTTCAGCATCGACGCGGTGCCCGCGCTGACGACCGTGCGGTTGCCTCTGGCGGATGCGGGGGGTCGGGCCGGGCGGATCGCCATGGGGCGGGAGGAGGTTCCGCC
>NZ_LIPP01000057.1 GCF_001418335.1 Streptomyces aurantiacus
GGGTGGGGTCCACGGGGATGGCTTCGGCGGCCGGTCCTGCATCGGCACACGAGAGACGCAGCGCGTCGGACGCGACGGGTGTCGTCGTGCTCGGAGCCTGCGCCGCCTGGTCTCTGATCACGGCCGCGGCACACGGCGGCCGGCCCGAAGGTGTCCTGCTCGCGGTGCTCGCCGTGGCCGCCGGCTACGCCTCGGGCCGGATCTGCGGCGAACTCCTGCCGGTCGCCGCCCCCAGCGCGGGCGCACTCGCCGGACTCGCTCTGGCCGTGGCCGCCCCGCACATCAATCCGGGTGCCCAGGCGACCTCGCCGCTCGGTCGGACCGGCGCGACCGCCGCGCTGCTCACCCTCTCCGCCGGAGCCGCGTGCTGTGCGGCCTGGGCCGCCCGGCCGCCGGGTCCGCGGCTCGTGCTGCGGCTGCTGGCCGCCGGTATCGCGGTCACCGCGGCCGTCCTGGGATCGACGTCGGGCTTCGTGGCCTGCCTGGGAGTGCTGCTCTGCTCGCTCGCCGCCGACCGTATGCACCGCCGTGCCGTGGGGCTCGGGGGTCTCGCGCTCGCCGTGACGCTGGTGACGGGAGCGGCCTGGGCGATCGCCGAGGACACGCTGCCGGACGGCCTGACCTCGTCCCTGGAGGGGCAGCTCACCCAGCACCGGGTGCTGCTGTGGCACGACGCGCTCGACATGACCGCCCGGGAACCGGGTCTTGGCATCGGGCCCGGACGCTTCTCGGAACTGAGCCCGACGGTCACGCAGTCCCTGGCGCCCGACGGCAAACCCCACTCGGCGCCCTTCCAGCAGGCCGCGGAGCAGGGCCTGCCCGGCATCGTGCTGCTCGCGGCGGTGTTCGGCTGGGTTCTGTACGCCCTGTGGAGGTCGCCGCGGCCCACCCCGGTCGTCCTCACCGCGGGCGCCGCCCTGACGGCGCTGGCCTCGATCGCCGCGGTCGGCAACGCGTTGAGCTTCACCACGGTCACGGCCGGCGCCGGCCTGCTCGCGGGCCTGGCCACGGCACGTCCCACGACGGCCGAGCCGGCAGTGGACGTGAAGGACCCCGGCGGCAAGGCCCGCAGCGACCCGCTGGACCGATGAGGCCGACCGTGCTCCCGCGCGCCGCCCCCGGAATTCCGCGGTCCGGACCCAAGGGGCGAGGTCAGCGGTTCCGGCCCGTGGAGGCGGCCCGCAGCCGGCCGCGGATCACCCGTACGGCCGCCTCCGCGTTGTCCACCGTGATCGTGAACGTGTGGCCGTCGCCCAGCCGGAGCACCAGCCCCTCACCGCGCCGGACGACCACGGCGGTCCCCTGGTCGGGCCGCCAGCGATAGCCCCAGCCGCCCCACTGCCGCGGGGTGACCCGCGGCGCGAACTCGGCTCCCGTGATGTGCGACAGCGGAATGCGGCGGCGCGGTACGCCCATGTGGCCGCAGCGCACTTCGAGGCACTCCTTGTCGACCTTCACGGCGACATGCACGAAGGCGAGCGTGCCGAAGAGAACCAGCAGCCCCGCCGCGATGCAGCCGACCACGGACATGGCGAGGGCGGCGATGCCGGACGTCCACGCCGAGCTGACGGCCAGTTCGATGCCAAGTGCCAGGCAGGCGGCGCCGCTGCACGCGAGCAGCCACTGCACGCGGTTCGAGGCCCTGCCGTGCCAGACCTCGGAATGCGGGGCGTCGGCAGCGCCCTGTTCGCCGTGGGGGTGGTCCCTCATGCCTATGAGCGTACTCATGTTCCGCGGGGCGGGCACCGGGTTGTGGGCCGTTGGCGCTCCGTGCGGAGGCCGGGCTTCCACCGCTGGGGCGGCGCTCAGCGCGCGGGGCTGACCGCCTGGAGCAGTCGGCCCTCGCCGTAGGTGAGCGCGGTCGCGGGCAGCACTCCCTCGTGTCCGCCGAGCAGCACCGTGACACTGCCCTGGTCGGGCGCTCGGCCGGGCGATTGCGGGGCAGGGACCTCGCCGGTCCGGCGCAGCGCCTGGGCGGCCACGGCGCCGGCGGAGCCGTGCAGGACGAGGGGCGCCGTACCGGGCCGCTGCACGGCCGCGCGGATGCGCTCGGCGACCAGTTCGTAATGGGTGCAGCCCAGGACGACGGCCCTTACGTCGTCGGGGGTGCGCGCGGCGGCGGCGGCGATCGCGGCGTCGACGGCCGCCTGGTCGGCGTGCTCGACGGCGTCCGCCAGTCCGGGGCAGGGCACTTCGGTGACGGTCACCCCGTCGGCGAACTCACGGATGAGCCCACGCTGGTAGGGGCTGCCGGTGGTGGCGGGCGTGGCCCAGATGGCGACGGGTCCGCCGCCCGCCGCGGCCGGCTTGATCGCCGGGACCGTGCCGATGACGGGCACCTCCGGCTCCAGGCGGGCGCGCAGCGCGGGCAGCGCGTGCACGGAAGCGGTATTGCAGGCGACGATCAGGGCATCGGGCCGGTACGCGGCGGCGGCCTCGGCGACGGCGAGGGCGCGCGCGGTCACGTCCTGTGGCGTGCGGGGGCCCCACGGCATGCTGTCGGGGTCCGAGGAGAGAACGAGCTCCGCGTCGGGGCGCAGTCGACGGACCGCGGCAGCCGCCGCGAGCAGTCCGATTCCGGAGTCCATGAGCGCGATCTTCACCCGGTCACCCTAGTCGATCCGCCGCAACGAACCACCGTGGTGGGGCAGACTGCTGCGGATGAGCGCCCTCGTGTGGATCGCTGCCGGATCGCTGGCCGCCTGGCTGTGGCTGCTCCTCGGCCAGGGCTTCTTCTGGCGTACGGACGTCCGGCTGCCGCCTCGCCGGGACCCGGACAGCTGGCCGTCCGTGTGTGTCGTCGTACCGGCGCGTGACGAGGCCGCCGTGCTGCCCGAGAGCCTGCCGTCGCTCCTCGCGCAGGAGTATCCGGGGCGGGCGGAGATCTTCCTCGTGGACGACGGCAGTGCGGACGGCACCGGCGAGCTGGCCCGTGAGCTGGGGCGGCGGCACGGCGGGCTGCCGCTGACCGTCGGCTCGCCCGGGGAGCCGCCCGCCGGCTGGACCGGCAAGCTCTGGGCCGTGCGTCACGGCATCGGCCTCGCACGCGCGCGTGGACCCGAGTACCTGCTGCTCACGGACGCGGACATCGCCCACGCCCCGGACAGTCTGCGGAAGCTGGTGGCCTCGGCCGTCACCGGGGACTTCGACCTCGTCTCCCAGATGGCCCGGCTGCGGGTGGAGAGCATCTGGGAGCGGCTCGTGGTGCCCGCGTTCGTGTACTTCTTCGCGCAGCTGTATCCGTTCCGGTGGATCGCCGTGCGGGGTTCGCGGACCGCTGCCGCGGCGGGCGGCTGCGTCCTGTTGCGGACCGCCGCCGCCGAGCGGGCCAGGATTCCGGACGCCATCCGCCACGCCGTCATCGACGACGTGGCGCTGGCGAGGGCCGTGAAGGGTTCCGGCGGGCACATCTGGCTCGGGCTCGCCGACCGCGGCGAGACGGTTGCCCGCTCTGACGGAGTCCGCGGGGATGCCGAAGTCCGTGGGGATGCCGGAGTCCGCCGGAATGGCGGAATCCGCGGGAACGTCGACAGCGTGCGGCCCTATCCGCGGCTGCACGACCTGTGGCGGATGGTCTCGCGCAGCGCGTACGCCCAGCTGCGGCACAACCCTCTGGTGCTGGCCGGCACGGTGGCCGGGCTCGCCGTGGTGTATCTGGTGCCCCCGGTGGCCCTCGTCGTGGGCCTCGCGGCGGGCCGATACGGGGTGGCGGTGGCCGGGGGCCTGGCGTGGCTGCTGATGACGGCCACGTATCTGCCGATGCTCCGCTACTACCGGCAGCCGCTCCTGCTCGCCCCGCTGCTGCCGTTCACCGCCCTGCTGTACCTCTGCATGACGGTGGATTCCGCGGTGCAGCACTACAGGGGGCGCGGCGCGGCCTGGAAGGGCCGCACCTACGCCCGCCCCGACCCGGCGCCCGAGGAGGGGTGAGCGGGCACGTCGGGCCGGCTCACTTCCTGCCCGGGGTCCAGTTCATGCCCCAGCCGTAGGTGTAGTCGACGGTGCGCTGCGGGCTCACGCCGCGCTCGGGGACGAGGAAGCGTGCCTCGCGCTGGACGACGAGGTCGTTGCCGGTGTTCGTGAGGAGGGCGAGCGCGCACACCGTCGAGGGCACGGTGCACTCGCCGAGCGAGAAGTCGACGGGCGCGCCGTGCAGCGGCTGGAGGGTCACCGTGGCGTCCAGGTCGGCGAAGGACCGGGCCCCCGCGTAGATGGTCACGAAGATGAGGATGCGGCGGAAGTCCCGGATGTGGTCGAGGTTGACGCTGAGGTTCTCGCCGCTCGACACCGCGCCGGTGCGGTCGTCGCCGTCGAGCTGCATGAACGGGGGCTGGTGCAGTGCTCCGAAGGCGTTGCCCAGGGCCTGGACGACGCCCTTGCTTCCGTCGGAGAGCTCGTAGAGGGCGCACAGGTCGAGGTCGAGATCCGCGTGCATGGCGACCGCCCGGCCCAGTTTGGCCTGCCAACCCGAGAACTGCTTGCGCACCGTCCAGTTGAGGTTCACCCGCATCACACCGGAGGTGCCGCCCTGCTTGGTCAGCGAGACGGACGGGGTCTCCTTGGTGAGCGTGACCTTGGTCAGGCGTACGGGAGCCGCGGGCGGGGCGGGCGGTGCCGGCGGGGCAGGTGGCGCTGTCATCGGCGGGGCGACCGTGAC
>NZ_LIPP01000058.1 GCF_001418335.1 Streptomyces aurantiacus
GTCCAACGGGGGGCCGGCGAGCTGCGCGAGCGCGGGGCCGCCCGAGCGGGTCGGCCCGGTCGATCCGGCCGCGCCGTCCGGGTCGCGCGGGGTGCGCCGGGTGTGCGGGTCAGGTGAGGTACGTGGGCCGGCCGGCGTACGCGGGTCGGCCGTGCCCCCGTCGCGCGCGGCTGGGGCAGAGGGGTCGGCGGGACCGGCAGGGCTGGCAGGGCCGGCAGGGCCGGCGGGGCCGGTGTCGGCGCGGGCGGCCGAGCGGCGGGGCACGTCCAGGGCGACTTCGCGGCCGGGGCCTTCTTGGGCGCCGCGGCCTGCGCGCCCGGCGTGACCGCCGTGCTCGGCATGACCGGCGTGACCGGCGTGTTCGGTGTGACCGCCGTGACTCGCATGACCGTCGTGCTCGGTGTGGCGGGCGTGTTCGTCGGGAGACTCGTGCCCGCCCGGTGTCTCCGGAGCAGCGCCCCGGCCGGAGGGGGCAGCAACGTCCTGCCCGCCGGTCCCGTCCCGGTTCTCGGCGGCGCCGTCCGCCCTCGCATCCGTGCGGGCCCCGAAGCGTCCGTAGACGCCGAATCCGACGCGCTCGCTGGAGCGTCCGTAGCCGCCGAAACCGCTCAGCCGTCCCGGGCGTCCGCCCGCCGCGGAGCCGGCCGGCCGCAGGTCCCGCGGGCGCAGCACCACCGCGCCGGCCACCGACGCGACGACCGGGACCAGTGCCAGGAGGGTGAGCACGGCGGGCAGGGGCAGCGGCTGGTTCGCGGCGAGGAGGCCGGCCGCCTCGCCGTCGAAGGGGAGGCCGGTCAGACCGCCGCGCAGGTGCAGGAAGACCAGCAGGGCGACCAGCGAGCCGAGCGTGCAGGACAGGGCGGTGGAGACGGCCGCGAGGATCATCAGCTGCCCGGGGCCCAGGCCGATCGCCGCGAGTCCGGGCCGCGGCCGGGTGGCCGGGTCGGTCCGGGCGACGGCGACCGCGAACTGCACCGTGGCGGCGATCGGCACCAGGCACCAGGCGAGCCGGAGCATGGCCGCCGCGGACGCGTCCGGATGCCCCAGCGCGTATCCCAGGGTGCACAGGAGCAGGAAGCCCGTGCCCGCGGAGGCCGCGGCGACGAGGAGCCTGCGGAACTGGACGGCGGCGTGGGCGCTGCGGGCTAGGCGGAGAGCGAGCACGCGGCCCGGCCTTCCGTCTCGGCGACCGCCGGCAGATGGACGGTGTTCACGCGCCGCCCGTCGAGCAGCGACACCGTGCGGTCGGCGAACGCCGCGGTGTCCGCGTCGTGCGTGGCCAGGACGACGGTGATCCCGTGCGAGCGGGCCGCCGCGGTGAGCGTCCGCAGCACCTGGGCGCGGTCCGCGCGGTGCAGCGCCGCGGTGGGCTCGTCGGCGAAGATCACGGTCGGCGCGGGGGCCAGGGCGCGGGCGATGGCCACGCGCTGGCGTTCCGACTGGAGCAGGCCGTACGGGCGGGTGCGGGCGCAGCCGCCGACGTCGAGGCGGTCCAGCCACTCCAGGGCGGTGGCCTTGGCCCGGCGGCGGCCCACGCCGCGCAGCATCAGGGGCAGGGCCGCGTTCTCCCAGGAGTTCAGCTCGGGGACCAGGGCGGGCGCCGGGTCGATCCAGCCGAAGCGGTTGCGGCGCAGCCGCTCGCGGGCCGAAGGACGCAGGGTGTGGACGGGCGCCTGGTCGAACCAGACCTCGCCGTCCTGCGCCAGGAGCTGTCCCGACAGGCACTGGAGGAGGGTCGTCTTGCCGCTGCCGCGCGGGCCGGTGACGGCGAGGATCTCTCCCTCGTGGACGCCGAGCGAGACGCCGGTGAGTGCGGGTGAGCCGTTGTGTCTGACGTGCAGGGCGCGTGCCCAGAGCACGTCGTTGTCCGGCGGAGCCACCATCGCGTACACCTCTTCAGATCTGATGTGCGCTGCCCGGGGCGGCCTCGGAAGGTCGCTCGTTCCCTCGGTCGGGGCAACGAAGGCAGGGCCGATCGGTCACTGGGCACGCTAGGGAGTCGGGGCCCGGAGGCCGGACAGCACGCGGCCCCGGGGCGCTCATTCTCACTCGAACGGGCGCCACCGGGGCCGGTGTTGATCACTTGTTCAGCTCATCGGAGCCGGGCGGTCCAGCAAGGCCCGAGGTGGGCCCGGGTCGTGCCCGACCCCGTACGCGAGCCATGCCGGCTCCGGCCGCGATCACAGCTTCGCCCAGGCCTCCGTCAGCACCTGGCGGACGATCCCCTCGATCTCGTCGAACGTCGACTGGTCGGAGATCAGTGGCGGTGACAGCTGGATGACCGGGTCGCCGCGGTCGTCGGCGCGGCAGTAGAGGCCGTACTCGAAGAGCTTCTTGGAGACGAAGCCGTAGAGCACGCGCTCCGACTCCTCGTCCGTGAACGTCTCCTTGGTGGCCTTGTCCTTCACCAGCTCGATGCCGTAGAAGAAGCCGTTGCCCCGGACGTCGCCGACGATCGGCAGGTCGTGCAGCTTCCGCAGGGTGGAGAGGAACGCGCTCTCGTTGTCCAGCACATGCTGGTTGAGCCCCTCGCGCTCGAAGATGTCGAGGTTCGCCATGCCCACGGCCGCCGACACCGGGTGACCGCCGAACGTGTAGCCGTGCAGGAAGGTGTTGTCGCCCTGGTAGAACGGCTCGGCCAGCCGGTCCGAGATGATGCAGGCACCGATCGGGGAGTAGCCCGAGGTCATGCCCTTGGCGCAGGTGATCATGTCCGGTACGTAGTCGAACTTGTCGCAGGCGAACATCGTGCCGAGCCGGCCGAAGGCGCAGATGACCTCGTCCGAGACGAGCAGCACGTCGTACTGGTCGCAGATCTCGCGCACCCGCTGGAAGTAGCCGGGCGGCGGCGGGAAGCAGCCGCCGGCGTTCTGCACGGGCTCCAGGAAGACGGCGGCGACCGTCTCCGGGCCCTCCATGAGGATCTGCTCCTCGATCTGGTCGGCGGCCCAGCGGCCGAAGGCCTCGGGGGAGACACCTGATCCCTGGTCGAGGAAGGCGGGCGCGCGGTAGATGTTGGTGTTCGGCACCTTGTGCGCGCCCGGGACGAGCGGCTCGAACGGGGCCTTCAGGGCGGGCAGGCCTGTGATGGACAGGGCGCCCTGCGGGGTGCCGTGGTAGGCGACCGCCCGCGAGATGACCTTGTACTTGGTCGGCTTGCCGGTCAGCTTGAAGTACTGCTTGGCGAGCTTCCACGCGGTCTCGACGGCCTCGCCGCCGCCCGTGGTGAAGAAGACCTTGTTCAGGTCGCCCGGAGCGTGGTGCGCGAGACGCTCGGCCAGCTCGACGGCCTTCGGGTGGGCGTAGGACCAGATCGGGAAGAAGGCCAGGTCCTTGGCCTGCTTGAAGGCGGCCTCGGCCAGTTCGGTACGGCCGTGGCCCGCCTGCACCACGAACAGGCCGGCGAGGCCGTCGAGGTAGCGCTTGCCCTTGTCGTCGTAGATGTAGGTGCCCTCGCCACGGACGATCGTGGGGACGGGCGCGTCCTCGTACGAGGACATGCGGGTGAAGTGCATCCACAGGTGGTCGTACGCGGTGCGGCTGAGGTCCTTGGCAGTCACGGCTATCGGGTTCCCCACATGTAGGTCTGCTTCTTGAGTTTCAGATAGACGAAGCTCTCGGTGGAGCGCACGCCGGGCAGGACCCGGATGCGTTTGTTGATGACGTCCAGCAGGTGGTCGTCGTCCTCGCAGACGATCTCGGCGAGGATGTCGAAGGAGCCCGCGGTCATCACCACGTACTCGACCTCTTGCATGGCGGTCAGGGCGTCCGCGACCGGTTCGAGATCGCCGTCGGCGTTGATGCCCACCATCGCCTGTCTGCGGAAGCCCACGGTGAGCGGGTCCGTGACGGCGACGATCTGCATCACGCCCTGGTCGAGCAGCTTCTGGACGCGTTGGCGCACGGCTGCCTCGGAGAGGCCGACGGCCTTGCCGATCGCGGCGTACGGGCGGCGGCCGTCCTCCTGGAGCTGCTCGATGATGCCGAGGGAGACGGCGTCCAGCTGGGGACTGCCGTTCCTGGACTCGCGGGAGTCCCGGGAGTCCTTGGGGTCTGCGCTTCGACTTGCCACGAACTCACTCTGCACGAGGGCTCGACAGTTCCGCAAGGTCTGATCGATGAAATTCGTTGTCTACGACTTTACATTCTGCGGATTTCGCAGCTATGGGGGCATCGGGGGTGTTGAAAACGTCGGGGCGAGGAATAGGGTGGTCCCAGGCGTCTCAGGTAGTGGACAGCCGTAGGACATCTGACAGGAGGGCCGGGCAGTGAGCACCGAGCTGCGTCGTCTGCGCAATTACATCGCCGGAGAGTTCCGCGATGCCGCCGATGGACGGACCACGGACGTCGTCAACCCCGCGACGGGCGAGGCGTACGCCACCGCGCCGCTGTCCGGTCAGGCCGACGTCGACGCCGCGATGGAGGCCGCCGCCGCGGCCTTCCCCGCCTGGCGCGACCGGACCCCCGCCGAGCGGCAGAGGGCCCTCCTGAAGATCGCGGACGCCTTCGAGGAGCGCGCCGAGGACCTCATCGCCGCCGAGGTCGAGAACACGGGCAAGCCCATCGGTCTGACCCGGTCCGAGGAAATCCCGCCCATGGTCGACCAGATCCGCTTCTTCGCGGGTGCGGCGCGCATGCTCGAAGGCAGGTCGGCCGGTGAGTACATGGAGGGTCTGACCTCGATCGTGCGCCGTGAGCCGATCGGCGTCTGCGCCCAGGTCGCGCCGTGGAACTACCCGATGATGATGGCCGTGTGGAAGTTCGCCCCGGCGCTCGCCGCGGGCAACACGGTCGTGCTGAAGCCCTCCGACACCACCCCGGCCTCCACGGTCCTGATCGCCGAGATCATCGGCTCGATCGTCCCCGAGGGCGTCTTCAACGTCATCTGCGGCGACCGCGACACCGGCCGCGCGATGGTCGAGCACAAGACTCCGGCCATGGCGTCCATCACCGGTTCCGTACGGGCGGGCATCTCCGTCGCCGAGTCCGCCGCCAAGGACGTCAAGCGGGTCCACCTGGAGTTGGGTGGCAAGGCGCCGGTCGTCGTCTTCGAGGACACCGATATTGCCAAGGCCGTCGAGGACATCTCGGTGGCGGGTTTCTTCAACGCGGGCCAGGACTGTACGGCCGCCACGCGCGTCCTCGTCCAGGAGTCCATCCACGACGAGTTCGTGGCCGCGCTCGCCAAGGCCGCCGCCGACACGAAGACCGGGCAGCCGGACGACGAGGACGTGCTGTACGGCCCGCTCAACAACCCGAACCAGCTCAAGCAGGTCACCGGCTTCATCGAGCGGCTCCCCGCTCACGCCAGGGTCCAGGCGGGCGGCCACCGGGTCGGCGAGAAGGGCTACTTCTACGCCCCGACCGTCGTCTCCGGCCTGAAGCAGGACGACGAGATCATCCAGAACGAGGTCTTCGGCCCGGTCATCACCGTCCAGTCCTTCACGGACGAGGCGCAGGCCGTCGAGTGGGCGAACGGCGTCGAGTACGCCCTGGCCTCCTCCGTCTGGACCAAGGACCACGCGCGCGCGATGCGCATGTCCAAGGTCCTCGACTTCGGCTGCGTGTGGATCAACACCCACATCCCGCTGGTCGCGGAGATGCCGCACGGCGGCTTCAAGAAGTCCGGCTACGGCAAGGACCTGTCGGGATACGGGTTCGACGACTACACGCGGATCAAGCACGTGATGACGTCGCTGGGCTGACCCGCCCGCGCGCCGATGCCGGTGCCGGCGCCTCCGCCGCCCCTTGCCATAGTCAACGAAGTGCATAAGGTATTCGTGGGCTATGGCGAAAGGTGGTCACCCCGTGTCCGACAGCGGATATCTGCGGTACGTCGCCCTTGGGGACAGTCAGACCGAAGGGCTCGGTGACGGCGACGACGTGCGAGGGCTGCGCGGGTGTGCCGACCGGCTGGCGGAGGAGCTCGCGAAGGAGCGCCCGGACGTCCTGTACGCCAACCTCGCCGTCCGGGGGCGCCTCGCCGGACAGGTGCGCGCCGAGCAGCTCGCACCGGCCCTCGCGCTGCGGCCCGACCTGGCCACGGTGGTCGCCGGGATGAACGACCTGCTGCGGCCCCGCTTCGACGCGGACGAGGCGGCCGGCCACCTGGAGGCGATGTTCGCCGCGCTGACCGCGCAGAACGCCCGCGTCGCGACCGTCACCTTTCCCGACATCGGCCGGATCGCCCCGTTGGCCCGCCCGCTCGGACCCCGGGTCCTCGCGCTCAACGACCGCATCCGGCAGGCGGCCGGCCGGCACGGCGTGGCGGTGGCCGAGATGTCCCGGTATCCCGTGATCACCGACCCGCGGCTGTGGAGCCCCGACCGGCTGCACGCGAGCCCGCTCGGCCACGCGCACATCGCCGCCGCGGTCGCGCACGCGCTCGGTCTGCCGGGCAGCGGCGACGGTTGGACGCGCGCCCTGCCCGCCGACGTGCCGCCGCCCTCCGGCCCGCGGGCCCTCGCCGCCGAACTGCGCTGGGCGGGCTCCTTCCTGGGGCCCTGGCTCGTCCGCAGGGCCCGCGGCCTGTCGTCCGGCGACGGCAGGGAGGCCAAGCGGCCCGCCCTGCTGCCGGTGGCCGTGCCCGTCGTGCCGGGCCAGGGCGGTTCGGGCATCGGCAGTCGCGCCTTCGACTGATCACTGATCAAGTGGCCGGTCAACGCGGTGCTAGCTTGGGCTCATGGCGTTGCGCAACGCGGTGATGGCCGCGCTTCTGGAGGGCGAGGCGTCCGGGTACGACCTCGCGAAGGGCTTCGAGGCCTCGGTCGCGAACTTCTGGATGGCCACCCCCCAGCAGCTCTACCGCGAGCTGGAGCGCATGGAGGGCGAGGGGCTCGTCTCCGCCCGCGTCGTCCAGCAGGAGCGTCGGCCCAACAAACGGCTTTTCTCCCTCACCGAGGCCGGCCGCCGGATCCTGCGCGCGTACGTCGCCGAGGGCCCCGCGAAGCCGCTGGCCATCAGGGACGAGCTGATGGTCAGGGTCCAGTGCGTGGACATCGGGGACACCGCCGACTTCGAGGCCGTACGGACCGCGGTCGCCGAGCGCGTCGAGCGGGCCACCGCCAAACTCGCCCGCTATCAGCGCATGCGGGAACGCATGCTGGCCGGACGCACCGAGGACGAGTACCTCACGACCGCCGAACGCGTCGGTCCCTACCTCACACTCCAGGGCGGCATGGCCCTGGAACGGGCCAACATCCAGTGGGGCGAAACGGTTCTGAAGCGACTCGCACAGCGCGTCGAGGTACTCGACGGTCCGGTGCGGGCGCACGCCTGACCGGCCTCACGTCGGCGGTCAACTGCCTTGCTGAGCAAGGGTGTTGTCAGGATTCTCTCTTACGGGTGTCCGCTGACGCAGCGCGCAGAGCGTGTCGATGCGGTTCGTCGTGATCGAGTCGACGCCCGCGTCCAGGAGCCGTCGCATCGACCGCCTGGTGTCGGGCGTCCACACCGACACCAGGTATCCGTCCCGGTGGACCCGGGCGACGAGTTCGCGGCTCGCCAGCCCGAAGCGGTAGTTGAGCCACCGCGGCCGCACCGCGTCGAGCAGCGCGGGCCGCGGCGGCGCGAGGCTCGTCCAGGTGAGGGCGATCTCCGCGGCGGGGTCGGCCGCGCGGACCGCGAGCATGGTGGCGGCGCCCGCGCAGTAGTACACGCGCTCCTCGGCGCCGAGGTCATGGACCACGCCGACGATCCGGCGGACGGCGCGCGCGTCCGCCGGACCCGGCAGGTCGACCATGAGCCGGCCTTCGTCCGTCGCCTCGACGGCCTCCTCCAGCGTGGGCACTCCGCCGGACGTCAGCCCCCGCACCTCGTCGGACGAGAGCGACAGCAGCGGCCGGTCCTGCTCCCACAGCCGCTTCAGCGTCTTGTCGTGCAGCAGCACGGCCACGCCGTCGCGGGTCAGCCGGACGTCGATCTCGACGGCGTCCGCGCCCCGGCGGAGCGCGGAACGCAGGGAGTCGATCGTGTTCTCACGGACGCGGTAGGGGTCGCCGCGATGGGCCACGGCAGTCACGGTACGCATCGGGCCATTGTGCTGGTGCGCCTGCTCAGGGTGCGAGCCAGCCGGCGGTGTACGTGTCGATCTCCGCGGCGAGTGCCGCCTTGCCCGGGCCGTCGAGGAAGGAGACCTCGACGGCGTTCTTGGCGAGCGCGGCGAGACCCCGCTCGTCCAGGTCGAGGAGCCGGGCGGCGACCGCGTACTCGTTGTTGAGGTCGGTTCCGAACATCGGCGGGTCGTCGGAGTTGACGGTGACGACGACGCCGGCCCGTACGAACTCCTTCAGCGGGTGCTCGTCGAGGGTGCGGACCGCGCGGGTGGCGATGTTGGAGGTGGGGCACACCTCCAGGGGGATGCGGTGCTCGGCGAGGTGCGCGAGGAGCTTGGGGTCCCGGGCCGAGCTCGTGCCGTGGCCGATGCGCTCGGCCCGCAGGTCCGTCAGCGCGTCCCAGACGGTCTCGGGCCCCGTCGTCTCGCCCGCGTGCGGTACGGAGTGCAGGCCGGCCGCGATCGCACGGTCGAAGTACGGCTTGAACTGCGGCCGGGGTACGCCGATCTCGGGCCCGCCGAGCCCGAAGGAGACCAGGCCCTCCGGGCGGATCTTGTCGGTGGTGGCGAGCCGGACCGTCTGCTCGGCGGATTCGAGTCCCGCCTCGCCCGGGATGTCGAAGCACCACCGCAGGATCGTGCCGAAGTCGGCCTCGGCGGCCGTGCGGGCGTCCTCGATCGCGTCCATGAACGCGCCCTCGTCGATACCGCGGCGGATGACCGACGAGAACGGCGTGAGCGTCAGCTCGGCGTAGCGGACCTGCTGCCGGGCCATGTCGCGGGCGATCTCGTACGTCAGCAGGCGTACGTCCTCGGGGGTGCGGATGAGGTCGACGACGGACAGATACACGTCGATGAAGTGCGCGAAGTCCGTGAACGTGAAGTAGTCGACCAGCGCCTCGGGGTCCGACGGCACCTTGGAGTCGGTGTGGCGGGCGGCCAGTTCGGAGACGATGCGCGGGGAGGCTGATCCGACGTGGTGCACGTGGAGTTCGGCCTTGGGCAGTCCGGCGATGAAGGCGTGCAGGTCGGGCAAGGTTCCTCCCCAGGAACGGCGCCGGGCCGGTGTGCGGCGGGCGCGGGTGATCGGCTGATCGATGGTTCAGGGATCATCGTAGGCTGCGGCCCGTGCGGGGGAGGCGTGGGCCGTAGCATGACGCTACGTACGACAGAGGGGACTCAGCGCATGTCCGACGACGCGCAGACACCGGGTGCGCCGCCTGCCGAGCCCGGGGCCGGGGCCCGGCCCGGGGTGTCGCTGGGCAAGCCGGCCGGCGAGTCGAATCCCTGGGCCGCGCCGGCGGACGAGGCGCCGGCGCCGAAGCGGTCGTCGGTGCCGCCGCAGCAGAGTGCGCCGCCGTTTCCCGGGGCTCCGGGGCCGTACGCACCGCCGGGTGGCTCCGCCGTACCGCCGCCGCCTGTTGCCCCTGGGGGGCCGGGGCAGGTGCCGTACGGGTACGGGGCTGGGCCTGGTTACGGGCCTGAGCCTGGGCCTGGGTACGGGCATCCGGCCTACCCCGGCCATGGGCACCACGGGCCCTCCTACGGGGGTGCTCCCGGCTACGGCTATGGCTACGGCTGGTCCGCGCTGCCCGTGCCGCCCAACAACGGGTTGGGTATCGCGTCCCTTGTGCTCGGGATCGTCTCGGCGGTCGGGTTCTGTCTGTGGCCGGTGTCTCTCGCGGCGGGAGTTCTTGCGCTGATCTTCGGGCTGATCGGGCGGAACAAGGTCCGGCGGGGCGAGGCCACGAATCCGGGGCATGCGGTGGCGGGGATCATCTGTGGGGCGGTGGGTGTGGTGCTGGCGATCGCTTTCGTGGTGGTGCTCGCGGTCGTGCCGGACGATGCGGGGAGTGATGACCCGGGGACTGGTGGGGAGACGGGTGGGGATGGGTTCAGCACGTCGCTGACCGTCGACGACTGACCTGCGGGCCGCCTTGGGCTTGTCGCGCAGTTCCCCGCGCCCCTTGGTGGGTGGGGGTTCGTGGAGTGTGTCGGGTGCGGGTCGATTTGGGCCGAGCGCGCCGTTCCCCGCGCCCCTTGAGGGCGCCGGGCCAGACCGGATCTTTCAGGGGCGCGGGGAACTGCGCGACCAGCCCCCACCGGGCCGCACGTGCCACGGGCCGGTGACCCCCGGAGGGGCTCGCTCAAGCCAGTTGTCAGGTGGGCCGTAGGTCGTCCCTGGCTCTCATCAGGGCGAAGCCCAGGAGGTTCGGGCCCCGCCAGCGTTCGGGGTCCGACGCCCGCTCGTCGGCCGCGGGCAGGCCGATGCCCCACACGCGGTCGACGGGGCTGGCCTCGACCAGTACCCGCTCACCCGTGCCCAGCAAGTACGCGCTCAGCTCCCCGTCCGAGGCGAACTTCCGCACGCTCCCCTCGACCACGATCCCGAACCGCTCCCGCTCCCAGACCGCCTCGTCGAACCCCCGGACCAGGCGCCCGGCCTTCTTCGCGAGGGCCGGGTCCGACGCGTCCACCGCCCGCCGCTCCGCCTCCGCGTCGCCGAAGAGCCGCGCCTTGCGCGCCATCATCCAGTGCTCCGCCGTCCGGTACTCCACCCCGTCCGCAGTGAACGGCGACGGCCACCACTGGCTCAGACAGCTCGCACCGATCCGGCCGTCCGCACGCGGCCGATGGCCCCAGAAGTGCAGGTACTTGACTCTCTCCCCGGCTCGGACCGCGCTGACCAGTGCGTCCCGTGAATCGATCTTCCCCATGCCCGCGAGTCTGGCACGCGCCACTGACATTCCGGCGGTCGAGGGCTGCCCGCCTTTTCCCGGCCAACTCGACACCTGGTCGACAGATTCCGTCGCGTAACCAAATGGCAACAACGGAATCACTTGTTGGAGCACCATTGCTCTGTCAGGATCGGCACTCAAATCGAGCTGGAGCTACGCCGTCCCCCGCGTTGCGGGGAGCGCGGCGGAGGAGAGCGACATGCACAATCCGGGCCATCGCTTCCAGGCACAGGACCGCTTCCAGGCGCAGGACCGCTTCGCGGCCGGCGCGCAGTACATCGCGGGCCGGCCGGCCAAGGGCACCTCCGGCCGGAGTCACGCCGTCGTCGACCCCGCCACCGGCGACGAGGTCCACACCTACGAACTGGCCGGCACCGCCGACGTGGACGCGGCGGTCGAGGCGGCGCGCGAGGCGTTCCCCGACTGGTCCGGCGCCACCCCCGGTGAGCGCTCCGACGCCATGCACCGCTTCGCCGCCGTGCTGGCCGACCGTGCCGAGGAATTCGCGCAGGCGGAGTCCCTGCAGTGCGGCAAGCCGATCAAGCTGACCCGGGAGTTCGACGTCCCGGGCACCATCGACAACATCGCCTTCTTCGCCGGCGCGGCCCGCCACCTCCAGGGCCAGTCCGCGGGCGAGTACTCGGGCGACCACACCTCGTACGTACGCCGTGAACCCATCGGTGTGGTCGGCTCCATCGCCCCCTGGAACTACCCCCTCCAGATGGCGGCCTGGAAGGTCCTCCCGGCGATCGCCGCGGGCAACACCATCGTCCTCAAACCGGCCGAGCTGACCCCGTTCACCTCCCTGCTGTTCGCCGAGGCGGCGACCCACGCGGGCATCCCGGACGGTGTCGTCAACATCGTCACCGGCGCGGGGAAGGACGCGGGCGAGCATCTCGTCGGTCACCCCGACGTCGTCATGACCTCCTTCACCGGCTCCACCGCCGTCGGCAGGCGCGTCGCCGAGATCGCCACCTCCACGGTCAAGCGCCTCCACCTGGAACTCGGCGGCAAGGCACCCTTCGTGGTCTTCGACGACGCGGACCTGGAGGCCGCCGTGCACGGCGCGGTGGCGGGCGCGCTCATCAACACGGGCCAGGACTGCACGGCCGCCACGCGCGCGTACGTCCAACGGCCCCTCTACGAAGAGTTCGTCTCCAGGACCGCGGAGCTCATGGACACCGTCCGGCTCGGCGATCCGTTCGCGCCGGACACCGACCTCGGGCCGCTCATCTCGTTCGCCCAGCGCGACCGCGTCGCCGGCTTCGTCGACCGGGCACGCTCCTACGCGCGCGTGGTCACCGGCGGTGAGGTCCCGAAGGGCCTTGAGCACGGCGCGTACTACCGGCCCACCCTCGTCGCCGACGCCGCGCAGGACAGCGAGATCGTGCAGTCCGAGATCTTCGGCCCTGTCCTGGTGGTGGTGCCCTTCGACAGCGACGACGAAGGCATCCGGCTCGCCAACGACAGCCCGTACGGGCTCGCGGCCTCCGCGTGGAGCCGTGACGTGTACCGGGCGAACCGGGCCACACGTGAGATCAAGGCGGGCTGCGTGTGGGTCAACGACCACATCCCGATCATCAGCGAGATGCCCCACGGCGGATACCGGGCCTCCGGCTTCGGCAAGGACATGTCCGCGTACTCGTTCGAGGAGTACACACAGATCAAGCACGTCATGTTCGACAACACCGCGGTGGCCAGGAAGGACTGGCACCGCACGATCTTCGGGGACCGCTAGCCATCCAGTCAGCACCGGCCAGGACCAGGCCGAACCCTCCCGAAAGGGCACCACGAGCATGGAGCAGTACGAGCCCGATCGCCTGTCCCCGGCCCGGCCGGCCGCCGTGCGGCGCAGCCTGCGCGGCGGCAGGGCCTCCCTCACCCGCCGTTCGCTGCTCCGCGCCTCGACGGGCGGCGCACTCGCCCTGGGCGGACTCGGGACGCTGAGCGCCTGCGGGATTCCCGCGGCGAAGAACACCGCCGGCGTCTCGTCCGAGGACCACTCCGCCAAGGAGAAGCGCATCAGCTTCTCCAACTGGACCGAGTACATGGACGTCGACGACAGCGAGAAGCGTCACCCGACGCTCGACGCGTTCGCCGCCCGCACCGGCATCAAGGTCAAGTACACCGAGGACATCAACGACAACGTCGAGTTCTTCGGGAAGCTCAAGCCGCAGCTCGCGGCCGGCCAGGACACCGGGCGCGACCTCATCTGCGTCACCGACTGGCTGGCCGCACGGCTCATCCGCTTCGGCTGGGTGCAGAAGCTGGACCCGTCCAACCTGCCCCACGCGTACAGCAACCTCTCCCAGCAGTTCCGCACCCCCGACTGGGACCCGGGACGCGCGTACTCGTATCCCTGGACCGGTATCTCCACCGTCATCGCGTACAACAAGAAGGCGCTGGACGGCGTGGAGGTCACGTCCCTCTCCGACATGCTCGACAACCCGAAGCTCAAGGGGCGCATCGGCTTCCTGTCCGAGATGCGCGACAGCATGGGCATGACGCTGCTGGACCTCGGCAAGGACCCGGCGAAGTTCACGGACGACGACTTCGACGCGGCGATCGCCCGGCTGCAGAAGGCCGTCGACAAGGGGCAGATACGCCGCTTCACCGGCAACGACTACACGGCCGACCTCACCAAGGGCGACCTTGCGGCCTGTGTCGCCTGGGCCGGCGACGTCGTCCAGCTCAAGGCGGACAGCCCGGACGTCGACTTCGTCATCCCGGACAGCGGCTATCTGACGTCCACGGACAATCTGCTGGTCCCCAACAAGGCGCGGCACAAGTCCAACGCCGAGCGGCTCATCGACTACTACTACGAGCCCGGTCCCGCCGCGCAGCTGGCCGCGTACATCAACTACGTCTGTCCCGTCGACGGCGTGAAGGCCGAGCTGGCGAAGATCGACAAGTCCGCGGCGGACAACCCGCTGATCATTCCCGATGCCGCCATGGCGGCCAAGTCGCACGCCTTCCGCTCCCTGAGCACGAAGGAAGAGACGGCGTACGAGGCGAAGTTCGCAAAGCTGACGGGGGCGTGATCACTGTGACCACGAAGGACAGCAGCAAGAACAGCACCACGAAGAACGGCACAGACACCGGTGGTGGTGATGTCCGGCTCTCCGGAATCAGCAAGACCTACGGCTCCTTCACCGCCGTCCAGCCGCTCGATCTGACTGTGCCGCAGGGCTCGTTCTTCGCTCTCCTGGGGGCGTCGGGCTGTGGCAAGACCACCACGCTGCGGATGATCGCCGGTCTGGAGGAACCCTCCTCCGGCACCGTCTCCCTCGGCGAGCAGGACGTCACGAACCTGCCCCCGTACCGGCGCCCGGTGAACACCGTCTTCCAGTCGTACGCCCTCTTCCCGCACCTCGACATCTTCGAGAACGTCGCCTTCGGTCTGCGCCGCCGCGGCATCAAGTCGGTGAAGAAGCAGGTCGGGGACATGCTCGACCTGGTCCAGCTCGGCGAGCAGGCCCGCAAGAAGCCGCACCAGCTCTCCGGCGGCCAGCAACAGCGCGTCGCCGTGGCCCGCGCGCTGATCAACAGCCCCAAGGTGCTCCTCCTCGACGAGCCGCTGGGCGCCCTCGACCTCAAGCTGCGCCGCCAGATGCAGCTGGAGCTCAAGCGCATCCAGACCGAGGTCGGCATCACCTTCGTCCACGTCACGCACGACCAGGAGGAGGCCATGACCATGGCCGACACGGTCGCCGTGATGAACGCGGGCCGCGTCGAGCAGCTCGGCTCGCCCGCCGACCTCTACGAGAACCCGCGGAGCACGTTCGTCGCCAACTTCCTCGGCACCTCCAACCTCATAGAGGCCGAGGTCGACACCAGGAACGGCGACGAGATCGTCCTCAGGGCGGGCGGCGGCAAACTCGTCCTGCCCGTGGCCCGATGTTCCGCGCCCACGACGACCGGCGGCAAGGTCCTGGTGGGCGTGCGCCCCGAGAAGATCTCCCTCACGCACGCCGACGAGGCGGGCGAGATCCCGGCGGGCCGCAACCGCATCACCGGCACGATCGCCGACTCCAGTTTCATCGGCGTCTCCACGCAGTACGTCATCGACAGTCCGGTCTGCCCGGAGTTCGAGGTCTACGCCCAGAACATCGACCGCGACGCACGGCTCGTACCCGGCGCCGAGGTGGTCCTGCACTGGAATCCGGCGCACACCTTCGGTCTTGACGCCGCCCAGTCCCTGCTTGCCGGGACAGTGGACTCCGCGGGCGTCGAGACGGTGGGGCCCGACGAGGGGGCGGCGGCCTGATGAGCACCGTCACCGACGCGCCACCGCTGGCGCCCGCCCCCGCGCCGAAGGAGCGCCCGCCCAGGAAGCGCCGCCGGCTCACCCCGTACTGGCTCCTGCTCCCCGGCATCCTCTGGCTGCTCGTCTTCTTCGCGCTGCCGATGGTCTACCAGGCCTCCACGTCCGTACAGACGGGCTCCCTGGAGGACGGCTACCAGGTCACCTGGCACTTCGCGACCTACTGGGACGCGGTGGCCGACTACTGGCCGCAGTTCTTGCGTTCCATCGTCTACGCGGGCGCCGCCACGGTCCTGTGTCTGGTGCTCGGCTATCCGCTCGCGTATCTGATCGCGTTCCGCGCGGGCCGCTGGCGCAACCTGATCCTGGTCCTGGTCATCGCGCCGTTCTTCACCAGTTTCCTGATCCGTACGCTCGCCTGGAAGACGATCCTCGCGGACAGCGGCCCGGTCGTCGGCGCCCTCAACTCGCTGCACGTCCTGGACGTCACGAGCTGGCTCGGCATCACCGCGGGCGACCGCGTGCTGGCCACACCGCTCGCGGTGATCTGCGGCCTCACCTACAACTTCCTGCCGTTCATGATCCTGCCGCTCTACACCTCCCTCGAACGCATCGACGGGCGGCTGCACGAGGCGGCCGGCGACCTGTACGCGCGGCCCTTCACGACCTTCCGCAAGGTGACCTTCCCGCTGTCGATGCCCGGTGTCGTCTCCGGGACGCTCCTCACGTTCATCCCGGCGAGCGGCGACTACGTGAACGCCGATCTGCTCGGCTCCACCGACACCCGCATGGTCGGAAACGTCATCCAGACGCAGTTCCTGCGCATTCTCGACTATCCGACGGCCGCGGCACTCTCCTTCGTTCTCATGGCGGGAATCCTGGCCGTCGTCACGCTCTACATCCGCAAGTCCGGGACGGAGGATCTGGTCTAAATGGCCCCCATACGCTGGCTCAGGCGCCGTCTCGTCGTCATCGCGGGTCTGCTGACCCTCGGTTATCTGCTGCTGCCGAACATCGTCGTCACGGTCTTCTCCTTCAACAATCCGAAGGGGCGCTTCAACTACGAATGGCAGCGCTTCTCCACGGACGCCTGGACCGATCCCTGCGGGGTCGCCGATCTGTGCGGCTCGCTCTCACTGAGTCTGCAGATCGCCGCCTGGGCGACCTTGGGCGCCACCGTCCTGGGCACGATGATCGCCTTCGCGCTGGTCCGCTACCGCTTCCGCGCGCGCGGCGCCGTGAACTCGCTGATCTTCCTGCCGATGGCGATGCCCGAGGTCGTCATGGCCGCCTCGCTGCTCACGCTCTTCCTCAACCTCGGCGCCCAGCTGGGCTTCTGGACGATCCTGATCGCCCACATCATGTTCTGTCTGAGCTTCGTGGTCACCGCCGTCAAGGCGCGCGTCATGTCGATGGACCCACGCCTGGAGCAGGCGGCGCAGGACCTGTACGCGGGCCCCGCGCAGACATTCCTCCGGGTCACACTGCCCATCGCGGCGCCCGGGATCGCCGCGGGAGCGCTGCTCGCCTTCGCGCTCTCCTTCGACGACTTCATCATCACCAATTTCAACGCCGGGTCGACGGTCACGTTCCCCATGTTCGTCTGGGGTTCGGCGCAGCGCGGAACGCCCGTTCAGATCAACGTCATCGGCACGGCCATGTTCCTCGTCGCCGTACTCTTCGTGCTGGCCGGAATGGTCATCAGCAACCGCCGCAACCGCCAAAAGGCATCATGAGCCGTCACAGCAACTGGAGCAGGTCTCTCTCCGACGCCCTGCCGGGCTCGTACTGGCTGGACGACCCCGGCAGGCCCCGCCCCGAGCCCGCGCTCACCGCCGCCGAGACCTGCGACCTGCTCGTCGTCGGCGGTGGCTACAGCGGACTGTGGACCGCGCTCCTCGCCAAGGAGCGCGACCCCGGGCGCGAGGTGGTGCTGGTCGAGGGGCGCGAGGTGGGCTGGGCCGCCTCGGGCCGCAACGGCGGTTTCTGCGCCGCCTCCCTCACTCACGGCCTGGCCAACGGCCTGACCCGCTGGCCCGACGAGATCCACCGGCTGGAGCAGCTGGGCGCCCGCAACCTCGACGGCATCGAGGCGGCGGTCGCCCGCTACTCCCTCGACTGCGACTTCGAGCGCACCGGCGAGATCGACGTCGCCACCGAGCCGTACCAGGTGACGGAACTGCAGGAGTGGTACGAGGAATTGGGCCGGCGGGGCCTGGCCGAGGGCGTCGAGTACCTGGACACCGAAGCCGTACGGGACCAGGTGGACTCCCCGACCTTCCTCGCGGGCCTGCACGACCGCCGGGGCGTCGCCATGCTGCACCCCGCCAAGCTCGCCTGGGGTCTCAAACGCGCCTGCCTCGAACTGGGCGTCCGCGTGTACGAGCACACGCCCGCGCTCGACCTGAAGGCACACGGCGCCGCCATGGCCGTACGCACGCCGCACGGTGGGGTGCGGGCCCGCCGGGTCGCCCTCGGCACGAACATCTTCCCGAACCTGGTCAAGCGCGTGCGCCCGTACACCGTCCCGGTCTACGACTACGCGCTGATGACCGAGCCGCTGACCGCCGAGCAGCTCGCCTCCGTCGGCTGGAAGAACCGGCAGGGCCTCGGGGACTCGGCGAACCGGTTCCACTACTTCCGGCTGTCCGCCGACAACCGGATTCTGTGGGGCGGTTACGACGCGGTCTACCCGTACGGCGGCCGGGTGCGTGCCGCGTACGACCACCGGCCGCAGACGTACGCGAGGCTCGCCGAGCACTTCTTCACCTGCTTCCCGCAGCTGGAAGGCGTCCGTTTCACCCATGCCTGGGGCGGCGCGATCGACACGTGCTCCCGTTTCTCGGCCTTCTTCGGCACCGCGCACGGGGGCCGGGTCGCCTACGCGGCCGGTTACACGGGCCTCGGCGTCGGGGCGACCCGGTTCGGCGCGGACGTGATGCTCGACCTGCTGGCTGGGGAAGCCACCGAGCGTACGTCCCTTGAGATGGTCCGCACGAAGCCGCTGCCCTTCCCGCCGGAGCCGTTCACGTGGACCGGCATCGCGCTCACCAAGTGGTCGCTCGCCCGCGCGGACACGCACGACGGCCGGCGCAACCTGTGGCTGCGGACGATGGACCGACTGGGCCTCGGCTTCGACAGCTGAGGGCATGACTGAGCGGGCAGCTGAGCACGTTGCTGAGCACCCGGTGATCTGTGATTCGGGTCACTGCCGATTCGTGCCCGGAACCCGCGTAATGCCAGGCCCGAACCTCCCTCTCCCCTGTGACGCGACCAGCGTCGACACGAGAGAGGGAGGTTCCGCCATGACAGGGGCCAAGACGGCGGTCGACTGGCTGGCATCCGTGGCACCGGACCCCGCGGCCTGCCGCCGGCAATGGGAGCGCAACCCGATGGGGGTCGCGCTGCTGCCGGCGGGCAAGGCCTGGGACGTGCTCATGCTGCCGGACCGGCTCGGCTGCCCGACGCTCGACGTGCTGTCCCGGGTGCTCGACCAACCGGGTCCTGTGCTCGGCGGTTTCGGCGACGCGCGGACGGGTTTCTTCGTCCCGCCGGGGACGGCCGCGCGCTGGCTCGGCACGGGGGTGCGCACCGCGGGGCGCGGTACGTGGATCGTGGTGCCGTATCCCGGGCGGACGTCCGGCGGGGTCCGCTGGCTGATCCCGCCGGACGGCTCCGGCACGCTCACCGACCCGACGCTGCTGGAACTGGCCATGCACGAGGCGGCGGCGGAGCTGGCGACCGGTGACCATCGACCGCCGACCGACGACGGTGGTGGGTACGGCGGCCGATGACCGATGACCGGTGACCGGTGACCGCGGTGCGCCCGGCGGCCGGTGACCGCGGATGGCGGCCGGAGGTCTTGACAACTGGATTGGTCTGGACCAAATTGGGCGCGCTCCACCCTCCAATCCCCCCATGCATGGAGGCACTTGTGGATCGCCTCAGATCCGTCCTCGTCGTCTGTGCGGCCACCGTCCTGGCCGTACCCGGTGTCACCGCCCTCTCGTCGGCCGCCCGTGCGGCCGACGCGGACCTGGTCCGCAACGGCGGCTTCGAGTCAGGCCTCGACGGCTGGAACTGTACGGCCGGCGCCGTCGTCGACTCGCCCGTCCGCAGCGGAGGTTCGGCGCTGCGGGCCACCCCGGCCGGCAACGACAACGCGCGCTGCGCGCAGACCGTGACCGTCCGGCCCGATTCCCAGTACACGCTCGCCGGACACGTCCGCGGCTCCTACGTCTACCTCGGCGCGAGCGGCACCGGCACCACCGACGTCTCCGTCTGGACGCAGTCCGCACCGGACTGGCAGCGGCTCGCCACCACCTTCCGCACCGGCCCCTCCACCACCTCGGTCACGCTCTACACGCACGGCTGGTACGGCACCGGCGCCTACCACGCCGACGACGTCTCCCTGACCGGGCCCGGCGTCGACGCGGGGCAGCCGCCGGCCGCGCCCACCGGCCTCACGGTCGGCACGGTCACCTCCACCGGCGTCGGCCTGTCCTGGCCCGCGGTGCCGGGTGCGACGGGCTACGCGGTCTACCGCAACGGGGCGAAGACCCAGACGGCCACCGGGACTTCGGTCACGGTCGGCGGGCTCAGCCCGTCGACCGCGTACTCCTTCCAGGTCGCCGCCGTGAACGCGGCCGGGGAGTCCGCGAAGTCCCCGGCCGTCACGGCGACCACCGCGGCGGCCCCGGGCGGCGGCGACCCCGTGGAGCTGCCCGCCCACGCCTTGGTCGGCTACCTCCACGCGAGCTTCGCCAACGGGTCCGGCTACACGCGGCTGGCCGACGTGCCGGACAGCTGGGACGTGATCGACCTGGCCTTCGGCGAACCGACCTCCACGACCTCGGGCGACATCCGCTTCGACCGCTGCCCGGCCGCCGAGTGCCCGGGGGTCGAGACCGACGCCGAGTTCAAGGCGGCGATCCAGGCCAAACAGGCCGCCGGCAAGAAGGTCCTCATATCGATCGGCGGCCAGAACGGCCAGGTACAGCTGACGACCACGGCGGCCCGGGACACCTTCGTCTCCTCGGTGTCGAAGATCATCGACACGTACGGGCTCGACGGCCTGGACATCGACTTCGAGGGACACTCGCTCTCCCTGAACGCCGACGACACCGACTTCAAGAACCCGAAGACCCCGGTGATCGTGAACCTGATCTCGGCCGTCAAGACCCTGAAGGCCAAGTACGGCGACGACTTCGTGCTGACGATGGCCCCGGAGACGTTCTTCGTCCAGCTCGGCTACCAGTACTACGGAACGGGCAAGTGGGGCGGCCAGGACCCGCGCGCCGGCGCCTACCTCCCGGTCATCCACGCCCTGCGCGACGACCTGACGCTTCTGCACGTCCAGGACTACAACTCCGGCCCGATCATGGGCCTCGACAACCAGTACCACTCCATGGGCGGCGCCGACTTCCACATCGCCATGACCGACATGCTCCTCACCGGCTTCCCGGTGGCGGGCGACGCGGCCAACGTCTTCCCGCCGCTGCGCCCGGACCAGGTCGCGATCGGCATGCCGGCGTCGACGAACGCGGGCAACGGCCACGTGCCGCCGGCCGAGACGAACAAGGCCCTGGACTGCCTGACGAAGAAGACCGACTGCGGCTCGTACGCGACCCACGGCACCTGGCCCGCCCTGCGCGGCCTGATGACGTGGTCGATCAACTGGGACCGGTTCGGAGGCTGGGAGTTCTCAAGGAACTTCGACGCGTACGTCGGCTGAGTGACCGTTTCGACGCAGGAGCGTCGCGAGTCCCAGCAGCAGCGCGGCGCTCAGGCACCAGCTCCCCGCCACATCCAGCGGCCAGTGGTACCCGCGGCGGACCAGACCGAAGCTCACGGCTGTCACCAGGAGCAGACAGGCGATGGTGAGTTCGCGGCGGAGGTAACGGTTGTGGAGCCAGGGGAGCAGCAGGAGGACGGCGGCTCCGTAGGCGACGGCGGCCGTGGCCGTATGTCCCGACGGGTAGTAGCCGTCGCCCGCCATGCCGGGCGGGCCGGTACGGCCGACGGCCTCCTTCACCGGGACGACCCAAAGCGGTACGGCGGCCATGGTGACCAGGGCCGCCAGCGGCGGCACCCACCAGCGGGGGAGGCCCGCACGCAGGGCACGCCACGAGACGTACGCGGCGACTGCGAGCAGGACCGGGACGGCGACCGCGAAGCTGCCGAGATCCGAGAGGAACTCGGCGGCGCCCTCCGGGAGGCGGCTGCCCTCGACGGCCTTGCCGAGGCGTTCGTCCGCGCGGCGCAGCGGGGTGTCGACGGCGGCCTGCCAGGTGAGGAAGGCGAAGAGGAGGAGGAGCGGGCCCAGGAGCAGGGCCGGCCGCGCCGGAGCGGCGGACCTCGCGCTGACAGCGCCGGAATCGGCGGGCTCGGGCCGCGGCGGGGGCGCGTCCTGCTGGTCCGGGACGGTAGGCATGGCACCCAGCCTGGCAGGAACGACCGGCCGCGCGTACCCGAGGGTGTCCGTACGTGTCGGGCACGGGCCGGTGTCTGCCGGCCAGGTACCTCCGGATACGCCGAAGGGCTTGCACCAGGGGGGTAGGTGCAAGCCCTTCGGTGATACCGGCGCTGATCGGTTGTCGCGCGCCCCGGGGGGTTTGGGGCGAGCGACTGTCCGATCGGTGAGGAGACCCGGAGCCGAAGACTCCGGTTTGTGTGCGCGAAGGCACGACCAGGGCGAAGCTGGGGAGGCCCCGTCCTGATGTCACCCACAGTCCCCTGTGGGCGGGTGTATCTCTCAACTGCGTAGAACCTACGACAGGGAAAGAGCGTCCGACAGACGGAATCGGTACCCGCCATGCACCTCGCACACCTTCTTCACACGCCCCGCTCAGATGCGGGAAAACGCCTGCTCGATGATGTCGAGGCCCTCGGTCAGCAGGTCCTCGCCGATGACCAGCGGCGGCAGGAAGCGCAGCACGTTCCCGTAGGTGCCACAGGTCAAGACCAGCAGGCCCTCCTGCTGGCAGGCCTTGGCGAGCGCGGCGGTCGCCTCCGCGGCCGGCTCCTTCGTGGTGCGGTCCTTGACCAGCTCGACCGCGATCATCGCGCCCCGGCCGCGGACGTCGCCGATGAGGTCGAACTTCTCCGCCATCGCGCCGAGCCGCGCCTTCATCGTCTTCTCGATCGCCTTCGCCCTGGCGTTGAGGTCCAGCTCCTTCATCGTCTCGATCGCCCCGAGCGCCGCCGCGCAGGCCACCGGGTTGCCGCCGTAGGTGCCGCCCAGGCCGCCCGCGTGCGCGGCGTCCATGATCTCGGCGCGGCCGGTCACGGCGGCGAGCGGCAGACCGCCCGCGATGCCCTTGGCGGTGGTGATCAGGTCCGGGACGACGCCCTCGTCCTCGCACGCGAACCACTGGCCGGTACGGCAGAAACCGGACTGGATCTCGTCGGCGACGAAGACGATGCCGTTGTCGGACGCGAACCGGCTCAGCGCAGGCAGGAAGCCCTTGGCGGGCTCGATGAAGCCGCCCTCGCCGAGCACCGGCTCGATGATGATCGCGGCCACGTTGTCCGGGCCGACCTGCTTGGTGATCTCGTCGATGGCCTGCGCGGCGGCCTCGGCGCCCGCGTTGTCCGGACCGGTCGGCCAGCGGTAGCCGTACGCCACCGGGACGCGGTAGACCTCGGGCGCGAACGGGCCGAAGCCGTGCTTGTACGGCATGTTCTTCGCGGTCAGGGCCATCGTGAGGTTCGTCCGGCCGTGGTAGCCGTGGTCGAAGACGACGACGGCCTGCCGCTTCGTGTACGCACGGGCGATCTTGACGGCGTTCTCGACGGCCTCGGCACCGCTGTTGAAGAGGGCGCTCTTCTTGGCGTGGTCCCCGGGCGTCAGCTCGGCCAGCGCCTCGGCGACGGCCACGTACCCCTCGTACGGCGTGACCATGAAACAGGTGTGGGTGAAGTCCTGGAGCTGGGCGGCGGCCCGGCGCACGACGGCCTCGGCGGACGCGCCGACGCTGGTCACGGCGATGCCGGAACCGAAGTCGATGAGCCGGTTCCCGTCGACGTCCTCCATGATCCCGCCGCCCGCGCGCGCGGCGAAGACGGGGAGCACGGACCCCACACCGGCCGCGACCGCGGCGCTGCGGCGGGCCTGCAGTTCCCGCGACTTCGGGCCGGGAATGGCGGTGACGATGCGGCGCTCCTGCGGAACTGCGCTCATGAGGGGCTCCCTGGGGGTCGTGCGAACGGCGGACGGACAGCCGACACGCTCGGCTTCCTTCCTCGGCTTCCTTCCTCGCAGGCTAGGGCCGGGGACGGAAGGCGGGCATGCTCCATCTGGGCGTGGTCGCGGAAGCCGCTTGTCCGTCTTGGACATGGCTTGGGCATGGTGTGGACATGGCTCGGACATTGCGAGGCCGGGGAACGCCGAGGGCGCCGGGTGTCCGTATCGCCGTCCACCCGGCCGGGTAAGCCGCGAACTCCCTTTGTCAGGGCGTTAGATTGAGACGCACAGCACTACGGAGCGGCTGGTCAGGGGTGGCAGAAGCGATGGACAGCGACGGCACGCACGACGCACGGGGCACGCACGCCGATCGTGTGCCCCGGCCGGCCGGACCGCCCCGGGTGCCGCCACGTCCCGCGCGGGCGCCCGGCGCGCCACCGCTGCCGGACGGCTCCGCGTTCCTCACCTGGCTGCGGACCCCCCGGCCCGAGGCCGCGCCGGGCGTGTGGCGGTTCGGGCACCGGCCCCGGCCGGAGGAGGAGCCCGAGCAGATCCCGGCCCGGCAGCTGCTCAGCGGCGCGTTCATCGCCTTCCTCGTGGGATGGCTGATCTGGTCGCTGCTGTGGAACGGCTACCTCGGCGGCTGGTGGCTGCTGCCGCTGTTCGCGATGATCCCGGACTCCTGGGTCAAACCGCACAGCTTCGGCTCCGTCGTGGTCGTCTACGCCTATTACGTGGCCATCGCGCTCGGAATCATGATCGGCGTCGGCCGGCTCGGCCGGTGGAGCGAGGTCTGGCGGCGGTACGGGGTGCCCGCCTGGCGACAGGCGGCCCCCGCGAACGAGCGCCCGCCCGCGCCCGAGGAGGACCCCGCGCAGTGGAATCCGCTGCGCGCCGCCGGAGCCGTCGACGCCGCCGAGCGGCTCGGCGCCGACGCGCGGGCCGGGCTCATGCGCGACGTCGACCACGCGCGGATCACCCGGGCCTGGCAGAGCGTGCGCAGCGGACGGCACAGCCTCGCCACCTTCACCGGCACCGTCCTGAGGGAGGGCGCCGCCGCCTGTCTGCACCCCTCCGGCGACCGGGACCTGCCGGGCCGGCTCGCGCAGCACGATCTCGTCACCGGCCAGGTGCGCCTCGGCACGACCGCCGACGACCCGCGCAACCCGTACGCCTACCGCGGCACCGGAATGGCGCTCGGCCCCGACCTGCTGGGGACCTCGCTGCTCGCCGTCGGGCCCGCCGGATCGGGCAAGACCGGCGGTGTTGTCTGGCCGCTCGCCGAGTCGCTGTGCCTGCACGCGCTCGCCGGGCGGGCGGCCGTGGTCGTCGTCGGGGCCGCGGGGGCGGGCCTCGGTTCGGTGGACGCGTACGACGTCGTGGTGCGGGTGGGCAACCCCGAATCCGTGTACGACCTCGATCTGTACGGCGGCACCACCGACCCGGACGAGGCCGCGGCCGTGCTCGCCGAGGCCCTCGTCGGCGACCTCGCCGACCCGCATCCCAGCGGGGAGAGCCGGCGGTCCACCACCGTGCTCGCCCAGCTGCTCGGGCCGTACCGGACCGTCCACGGGCGCTTTCCCTCCGTGCCCGAACTGCGGCAGCTCCTCGACGGCGCGCCCGGCCCGCTCGGGGCGCTCCGCAAGGCGCTCACCGACGGCGGCCAGGAATCGCTGCTGCGGGAACTGGACGCGCGGGAGCGGCAGTTGGGGCAGCCCGGCGATCTGGGAGGTGTGCTCGCGGACCGGGTGGCGCTGCTCGACCGGCCCGCCTTCGCCGGATTCTTCGACACGTCCGGGCAGTCCCGGCCCTTCTCGCTGCGCGCCCTCGACCACCCCGTACGCGTACGGATCGACCTTCCTCAGCGCGGGCACGCGGACGCCTCGCGGATTCTTTCGCGGCTCGTCCTCGCCCAGTTCGCGGCGAGTGTCGCGGTGCGCGAGGACCGTTCCCTGTTCGCCTGCCTCGTACTCGACGACGCCACCGGGGTCGTCACCCCCGAGGCCGTACGGGGCATCCAGCGGCTGCGGTCCGCCAACGCCGGGGTCGTGCTGACGCTTCGTACGCTCGACGACGCGCCCCGCCCGCTGCGGTCGCCGCTGCTCGGCGCGATCGGGTGCCGGGTGGCGCTCGCGGGGCTCACGCCGTGGGACGGGCAGGACTTCGCCGAGGTGTGGGGCAAGGAGTGGATCGAGGCGCGGGACGTCACCGACCGGCAGATCATCGCGGAGACACCGGCCGGGAAGGCCGTGCACATGCTGCGGCGGGTGATCACCGGGAACGCGCCCACCGCCCGCGCCGTGACCGTCCGACAGGTCGAACGGGAGCGGTGGTCGGCGTCCGAGCTGGCGCACGGGGTGCCGCCGGGGCACGCGGTGCTCTCGCTCACCAGCGTGCGCGGGGACCACGCGCCGCCCCTGCTGGTGGACCTGCGGGACCCGGGACGCCCATAAGGACACGGTCGACCGTACGGTGAGGCAGAATCGACAGAGGTCGTTCATACATGACGGCCAAAACATCACATGTCCCGTGACCGTTGAAGAACCGTTGAAGAACCGTCGACGAACCCGTGAAGACCTGAAGATTTCAAAAGACCTCAAGAGCTGAAGACCTCAAGACCTGAAGGCCTCATGCCCCCCACGCTCGCCTCGCTCGTCCATCACTCGGCGCTCAAACTCACCGTGCGCGCGGGCGGGGACCATCTGGACACCCCCGTGCGCTGGGTGCACGCCAGTGAGCTCACCGACCCCGTGCCGTACATGGAGGGCGGGGAGCTCCTGCTCATCACCGCGCTCAAGCTGGACGTCGAGGACGCCGACGCCATGCGGCGGTACGTGAAGCGGCTGGTGGGGGCGGGAGTGGCCGGGCTCGGCTTCGCCGTCGGGGTGCATCACGAGGAGATTCCCGAGGCGCTGGCCGACGCGGCGGCGGAGGCGGGGCTTCCGCTCCTTGAGGTGCCTCGGCGTACGCCTTTCCTCGCCATCAGCAAGGCCGTCTCGGAGGCCATCGCCGCCGACCGGTACCGGGCGGTGACCGCGGGGTTCGCCGCGCAGCGGGAGCTGACGAAGAAGGCGCTGAGCGACGGGCCCGAAGGGCTGCTGACCGCGCTCGCCTCGCAGGTCGACGGGTGGGCCGCGCTGTACGACGCCTCCGGTGCCGTCGTCGCCACCGCGCCGGAGTGGGCGGGGCGCCGGGCCGCCCGGATCACCGCGGACGTGGAGCGGTTGCGGGACCGGCCCACGCCGGCGAGTTCCGTCGTCGGCGGAGGTTCCGTGGACGGCACGGACGGCGAGGACGGCGAGGACGGCGAGGACCGGATCGAGCTGCACTCGCTGGGGACCGGGCGGCGCGCTCGTGGCGTGCTCGCCGTCGGGACCGCGGCGGCGCCGGGCACGGCCGAGCGGTATGCCGTGCACTCCGCGATCGCCCTGCTGACGCTGACCACGGAGCGGTCCCGGGCGCTGTACGCCGCCGAGCAGCGGATCGGGGCCGCCGTGCTGCGGATGCTGCTGGCCGGGCAGCCCGATCACGCCAGGGGAGTCGCCGGGGACCTGTACGGGGGGCTGCTGGACGCGCCTTACCGGATGATGCTCGCCGAGGCCGCGTCGGCGTCCGCCGGCCGGGCGCGGGCCGGACGCGGCGGTGGCGGCGGCGCCGACGAAGAGGACGTGGCGGATACGACCGATACGGCGGACGTCCAGGCGGCGGCGGCCGTGCTCGCCGATGTCCGGGGCGATCTGGTGGGCGGGCTCGTCGAGGTCGTGGAGGCCGCGGCGGCCCGGTCCGGCGAGGCCGTGCTGGTCGTGCCCGACGGGCAGCGGCTCGTGGTGCTCGCCGCGGACGGGGGCGCGGTGGTCGCCGCCTGCGCCCGGTACGCGAAGACCGTCGGGCTCGCGCGGAGCGGTTCCGAACAGGGGACCGACGAGGACGAGCTGGTCGTGGGGGTTTCCGCGCCGGCCGGTCCCGTCGCCGCCGGGGCCGCCTACAAGCAGGCCGAGCAGTCGCTGTCCGTCGCACGGCGGCGGGGGCGGGTGCTGGTCGAGCACGAGGAGGTGGCGACGGGATCCGTGGTGCCGTTGCTGGCGGACGACGCGGTACGGGCGTTCGCCGACGGGCTGCTACGGGCGTTGCACGAGCACGACGCGACCGGGCGGGGCGATCTGGTCGCCTCGCTGCGGGCCTGGCTGTCGCGGCACGGGCAGTGGGACGCGGCGGCGGCGGATCTCGGGGTGCACCGGCACACGTTGCGGTACCGGATGCGGCGGGTGGAGGAGATCCTCGGCCGGTCGCTGGACGATCCGGATGTGCGGATGGAGCTGTGGCTGGCGCTGAAGGCGACGACGGCCGTCCCGGCGGGGACGCGGGAGTAGGTCGGTCGGTTTGTGTCGGGCTCGTTGTCGGGTGCGGGCGGTGGGGGCGGGGGTTTCGCGCAGTTCCCCGCGCCCCTGAACGGCGGGTCCGCTGTGGCCGGTCGCGCAGTTCCCCGCGCCCCTGTAGGGCGGTCCTGGTGGTTCTCGCCGAAATGGAGTGGGGCTGGGGCGGAGTGCTACGGGGTGGACAAAATAACTTGGGATGGCGCAGGCCTACCGTGGGGGCGTAATCACCAGCCATGTCACCAGCCATGTCAATGGAAGGGCCGGGAACTCGATGACTGCCACCACCCATGCCTTCTGGCTCGCCGGCCGCCAGGCCACCGGCGAGGCCACCTTCGACGTCACGTCGCCCTGGGACGGGCACCTCGTCGGCAGGGTCGCCGTGCCGAGTGACGCCCAGGTCGAGGAGGCCGTCGCCGCCGCGTACGCCGTACGGGACGAGTTCGCCGCCACGCCGGCCCACGTGCGGGCCGCCGCCCTGGACCACGTGAGCAGGCGGCTCGCGGAGCGGACCGAGGAGATCGCCCGGCTCATCTCCGCCGAGAACGGCAAGCCGGTCAAGTGGGCCCGCGGCGAGGTCGGCCGGGCCGTGTCCGTGTTCCGGTTCGCGGCCGAGGAGGCCCGCCGGTTCAACGGTGGCGAGGCGCAGCGGCTCGACACCGATCCCGGGGGCCAGGGGCGGCTCGCGCTCACCCGGCGTTTCCCGAAGGGCGTCGTGCTCGGCATCGCGCCCTTCAACTTCCCGCTGAACCTGTGCGCCCACAAGATCGCTCCGGCGATCGCGGCCGGGGCGCCGATCATTCTGAAGCCCGCGCCCGCGACCCCGCTGAGCGGTCTGGTCATCGGCGAGCTGCTGGCCGAGACCGAGCTGCCGGCCGGCTCCTGGTCGGTGCTGCCCGTCGCCAACGACAAGATGCCCGCGCTGGTGCAGGACGAGCGGCTGCCCGTCATCTCCTTCACCGGGTCCGACAAGGTCGGTTACGCGATCATGGACTCCGTACCGCGCAAGCACCTCACCCTGGAGCTGGGCGGCAACGGAGCGGCCGTCGTGCTCGCCGACTGGGCGAGCGACGAGGACCTGGACCTGGCCGCGACGCGCATCGCGACCTTCAGCAACTACCAGGGCGGGCAGTCCTGCATCTCCGTGCAGCGGGTCGTCGCGGACGCGTCGGTGTACGAGCGGCTGCTGCCCCGGATCGTCGCCGCGGTCGGGGCCCAGGTGACCGGGGACCCGTCCGACGACGCGACCGATGTCGGTCCGCTGGTGAGCGAGGACGCCGCCAGGCGGGTGGAGTCGTGGGTCGAGGAGGCCGTCGGGGCCGGGGCCGAACTGCTCGCAGGCGGCAAGCGCGACGGCGCCTCGTACGCGCCGACCGTGCTGGCCGGCGTACCGGACGGGGCGACGATCTCCAGCGAGGAGGTCTTCGGACCCGTCCTGACCGTGCAGAAGGCGGAGGGGGAGGCCGCCGCCTTCGCCGCCGTCAACGAGTCCAAGTACGGGCTGCAGGCCGGTGTGTTCACCCATGACCTCCAGGCCGCCTTCCGGGCCCACCGGGCGCTGGAGGTGGGCGGCGTGGTGATCGGCGACGTTCCCTCGTACCGCGCCGACCAGATGCCGTACGGCGGTGTGAAGCAGTCCGGCGTCGGGCGGGAGGGCGTGCGGTTCGCCATGGACGACTACACGTACGAGCGGGTGCTGGTCCTGACGGGGCTCGCGCTCTGAGACCGGGCATCGAAGCCCAAGAGCCTACGAGCGGGCTCATCGGCCCCGACGGGTAGCCACGGCTGTCTCCGACCTCACCCCGGACGAAGGGGCCCGGCACCGATGCCTTCCGGTGCCGGGCCCCTTCGTCGTCCTTGTGGCGCGGCAGCGGCCTCGGCGGGTCAGGCAGGCCGGGCGGCGCGGTTCAGCAGGGCCACCAGCTGCCGCAGTTCGGTGTCGCTCAGCGCCACCAGCGGGGTCTTCTCCAGTGTCGTCCGGACCAGCTCGTCGCGGACCCGGCGCCCCTTGGCGGTCAGGATCAGGACGCGGGAGCGGCGGTCTGCCGGGTCCACGCCGCGCTCCACCAGGCCGCGGTCGGCGAGCTGGTTGGTGATGAAGGTCAGGTTCGGAGCGTTGCAGTACAGCCGCTCGGCCATCACCTTCATCGAGGGCGGCGGCTCGGCCGGGTCCATGGCCCACAGTGCCTGGAACGTGGCCGGTGTCAGTTTGTGCCCGGCCAGCGCTTGCGTGATCAGGTCGTTGGTCCGCATCCAGATGTCGTGGGTCGCGGCAACCGCCGCGGTGAGCTCGGGCGTGGTCATGCCGCCATTCTATCGATGCTTCGAGACTCGAAGGAATCGTGCTAGCGTCGGCCCGTCGATACTTCGAGGCTCGAAGCAATGGAGGGTTCTTGTGAAAGAGGACTATCGCGGCGTCACCGCTCTCGTCACCGGCGCGTCGAAAGGGCTGGGACGGGCGTACGCGCTGGAGCTGGCGCGCCGGGGAGCGCGGGTGATCCTGCTGGCCCGCTCGGAGGGAGACCTGCGGAAACTCGCGGCAGAGCTCCGAGAACAGCACGGCGGCCCGGAGGCCGAGGTGATCACCGGTGACCTCGCCGACCCGGACGGCCCCGAGCGCATCCTGCGAGAGCTGCACGACCGCGGCCTGACCGTCGACCTGCTGCTCAACAACGCCGGCGCGGGCAGTGTGGGCCCGTTCCTCGGCCGCCCCATCGAGCCGCAGCTGCGCTCCGTCGGGCTCAACGTCAGCGGCCTGCTCGCGCTGACCCACGCGATCGGGGCGGAGCTCGTCGCCCGCGGCTCCGGCGGCATCATCAACGTCTCGTCCACCGCGGCCTTCCAGCCCATGCCTTACCAGGCCAGCTACGCCGGGACCAAGGCTTTCGTGCTCTCCTTCACCGAGGCGCTGGCCGAGGAGCTGCGCGGCACCGGCGTCCACGTCATGGCGGCGCATCCCGGGGCGATCGCGACCGGCTTCTTCGACGGCACCTCGGCGACGATCGACGCCAAGGCAGCCGACACGCCGGCCACCGTCGCGGCCGACACACTGGACGACTACGCCCGGCGGCGCTCGGTGTCCTACCCGGGCCGGGCCGTGAACCGGGCCCTGACCTGGTCCGCACGTCTGTTGCCGCGCCCCGTCACGGCGCGGTTGGCGGGCAGCTTCAACCGTCGGCTGCGCCTGCACGAGACGGTCGACGTCGGCCAGTAGGCCTGCGGCGGTTCGTGAAACCTCCCGCCGGGCTGCTTGATCACTGGTGGACCGTTGCGGTGAGGCGTCGTAGTGCGGCGTGGGCGGGTGGGCCCCAGGTGGGCTTGCCGCCGGGGCGGCCGTGGACGCCGGCGTCTGCGATGTGGATACCGGCGAGGGCGCGCAGCACCGCCCAGCCGCGGGCGCGGCGCAGGGTCGCGGCGTCCGCGCTCGGCCGGTAGGCCTCGTGGAAACGGTCGACGGCGCCGTCCGGCAGCAGGATCCAGGCGGCGGCGAGGTCGCAGGCGGGGTCGCCGGCGAAGAGGTCGCCGAAGTCGATCACACCGGAGAATGTGCCGTCGGTGGTCAGGATGTTGGCCGGATGCAGATCACCGTGCAGCCACAGTCTCGGGCCTGCCCAGTCCGGCGCGGCGGCGGCGTCCTCCCAGACCGCGCGGACGGCGTCAGGGTCGCGCATCAGCCCCAGTTCGGTGGCCGAGGTGAGCCCCTGGGTGAAGTGTTCGGCGGTGTCGGCCAGCGGGCCACCTCGGTCCCGGCCCGCGGGTGCTCCGTCGGGGGCGGGGCGGTGGAGGGCGGTCAGGAAGGCGGCCAGGGCGACGGCCGACTCCGCGGCGCGCGTGGCGGGGGCGCGGTCGGCGGGCTCGCCCGGTACCCAGGTGGTGACCAGCCAGGGCCGCGGAAACCGTTCGGAGGGCTCACCGAGGCGCTGCGGGACGGGGATCGGCAGCGGAAGGTGCGGGGCGAGGAGGGGCAGCCAGGCGTGTTCCTTGCGTAGTAGCGCGTCCGCGGACCGCGTCGCCCAGGGCAACCGGACGGCGAGGTCGTCGCCGAGCCGCCACACCTGGTTGTCCCAGCCGAGCGCTCCGAGCTTCAGGGGGCGATCCGCCAGGTCGGGGTGCTGCTCACGCAGCAGCTCCCGGATCAAGTCCTCGGTGATGTCCCCGATATCCCTGATGTCCCTCTCGGTGGCTGTCATGGGGAGCCACGGTAGTGGGGGAAGCGGCCTGCCTGGACGGTCAGGAGGCGGTCGGGGCCGGGCCCGTGCTCGCCCGTACCGTCAGCTCGGGCGCGATGAGTACGACTTCGTCCTTGCCGGACCCCGTCAGCTTGGCGATCAGGCGCTCCACCGCGCTGCGGCCCATCTCCTGGGCGGGGATGGCGGCCGAGGTCAGCCGCACCGAGGCCTGGACGGCGACCTGGTCCGGGCAGATCGCGATCACCGACACGTCCTCGGGCACGGCACGGCCCTGCCGGCGCAGCAGCGCGAGCAACGGCTCGACCGCCGACTCGTTCTGCACGACGAAGCCCGTGGTGCCGGGGCGCTCGTCGAAGACCCGGGCCAGGGTCAGGGACATGGCGTCGAAGCCGCCTTCGCACGGGCGGTGCAGCACGCGCAGGCCGAGCTCCCGCGCCCGGGACCGCAGCCCGTCGAGCGTGCGCTCGGCGAACCCCGTGTGCCGTTCGTACACCGCGGGCGCCTCACCGATGACAGCGATGTCACGGTGACCGAACATCGCGAGATGTTCGGCGCACAGCGCGCCCGTCGCGCCGAAGTCGAGGTCCACGCAGGTCAGACCGCTGGTGTCGGCGGGGAGCCCGATGAGGACGGACGGCTGGTCGGTGCCCCGCAGCAGCGGCAGCCGCTCGTCGTCGAGCTCGACGTCCATCAGGATCATCGCGTCGGCGAGCCCGCTCCCGGTGACCCGGCGCACGGCGTCGGGGCCCTCCTCGCCAGTGAGCAGCAGCACGTCGTAGCCGTGGGCGCGCGCCGAGGTCGTCACCGCGATGGCGATCTCCATCATCACGGGTACGTACATATCCGTGCGGAGCGGGACCATCAGCGCGATGATGCTGGACCGGTTGCTCGCCAGCGCCCGGGCTCCCGCGTTGGGGTGGTAGCCGAGCTGCTGGATGCTCTGCTCGACCCGCTGGCGGGTCCCCACGGAGATGGACCGCTTGCCGCTGAGGACATAGCTCACCGTGCTCGCCGAGACTCCGGCGTGCTGGGCGACCTCGGCGAGGGTGACCATCCAGCTCTCCAAGCGGTGTGTGAAGCGCTTCGACAGCGTGCGCTACGGGCGAAGGTGAGTGGGGGTGGTTCGACAGTAACTTGGGGGACGGTGGGTGTCCATAGGCTGTCGAAGCGCTTCGACTCCGTCGGGTACGGGAGGTCCCCACCGGGGCGGGGGGCGG
>NZ_LIPP01000059.1 GCF_001418335.1 Streptomyces aurantiacus
TGGCGGGTGGCGGGTGGCGGGTGGCGAGGAAGCCTGGAAGAGGCGGAAGCCCGGCGGGACACGTGCGCGTCCGGCCGGGCTCGCGGCGGGTCAGTTGTGCGCGGGGGCCGCCTCGGTCGAGGGGGCACCGGTGGTGACCGACTGTGCCGTCGGGGACATACGGCGTTCGAGGCGCTCGGGCAGGGCCCATCGGTACAGCGGTACAGCGCCCGCGGTGGTGAGCACCGCGACCAGGACCAGCATGGAGAAGACCTCCTTGGTGATCATGCCCTGGGCGAGGCCTATGTTGATGAAGATCAGGATCATCAGGCCGCGGGCGTTCATCAGGCCGCCCACCGCCCAGGACTCCCGCCAGCTGAAGCCGATGCCGCGCATGGCGAGGGCGCAGCCTGCGTACTTGCCGGCGAACCCGGCCGTGAACATCAGCAGGAACGCTCCGATCATGCTCCAGCCGGCGATGCCGCCCAGTTCGGTGTTCAGGCCGGAGAAGGCGAAGAAGACGGGCAGGAGCAGCACGCAGACGATGTCCATCATGCGGGTGTGCAGGGCCTGGCGGAAGGCCGGCTCGCGGGGCATGGCGAGTCCGGCGACGAAGCCGCCGAAGACCGAGTAGATGCCGATGTAATCGGTGAACAGGCCGGCGAGCAGGACGATGCCCACGACGACGTACATCTCGTCGAAGCCGAACCGGCCGGTGCGCTCGACCCGTACGCCCATCGGACGCAGGAGCCGGGACACGACGGTGAGCATGACAAGGGCGAAGACGGCAGTGAGGCCGATGGTGCGCAGAGCCTGCAGCGCGCCGGCGCCGGTGTGCATGGCGGTCAGCACGGCGAGCAGGCACCAGGCCGCCGCGTCGTCGACGGAGGCGCCCAGGAGGGTCATGCGGCCGAGCTGGGAGTTCTCCAGCCCGCGTTCGTAGAGGATGCGCGCGAGCATCGGGAAGGCGGTGATGGACAGGGCACCGCCGACGAAGAGGGCGAATTCGAAGGGGGTGACGTCGGGGCGGGAGAGCCGGTCGTAGAGCAGGTAGCCGGATGCGGCGCCGAGCAGGAGGGAGGGGACGATCCCGGAGACGGCCAGGACGGTCGCGTTCTTGGCGTCCTTTCTGCCGTTGCCTCCTGCGTGGTCGAGACCGGCCCCGACCAGGAACATGAACAGGGTCAGCCCGATGGTGCTCAGTACGTAGAGGACGGGCTTCGCCTCGGGGGTGAAGACGGCTTTCTGGGCGTCGGGGAAGAGGGCGCCGAACAGTGTCGGGCCCAGGAGGACGCCTGCCACCATCTCGCCGAGCACGCGCGGCTGCTTCACCCGGATGGCGAGGAGGCCGCAGACGGCGGACGTGGCGAGGATGACCACGATGGCGGGCAGGACCCGCAGGACGAGTTCGAGGTTCTTGTCGGTGGTGGCGGCCAGGAAGGTGGTGGTGGGCACAGAGGACTCCTGTGAGAGTCGGCAACATGCGGGGACGGAGGGTGGCGCAGGTCCTCGGGAACGACGATGCGGAACCGGGCGGGCGTGCTGCCCGACGGACAACAGGACGGACTTCGACACCAGGTGCGGTGACCACCTGCCGCGGAACCGCGGAACCGACGGGCGCGGCTGCGATGACCACCCCATGTGCTCGGACGGTCAGGGCGGTACGGCCGTCGGGCGTCCGCGCGCACCGGTGGCCTTCGGGAGAGCCGCGCGCACCTGCGGGCCGACCGCCGTCCCCATGTCGGGGAAAGACCCGTACCGGTCGAGGCGGCGGCGCCGCTGATCGCCGCGGCCGGGACCGCGTTCATCTGCGCCCGTGATCGGCGCCGTGAGGTGGTGGCGGGCGGCAGGAGGGTCCCCCTCAGTGACGCGGAGGCGAGGGTTGTCGTGCGCTGCTTTCCTCAGGGTGGGCGACAGGGCAGCCGCCGACCGGATGCTCCTCGAAGTAGCGCACCGTGAGCCGCTGCCGACGTGAGTGCAGCACCATGGCCGTACCGAGCACCAACTGCCGTACGCCCCGTGTGACGTCCTCCACCCCGTCCCGTACGCGGACGAAGCTCCGCAGCGCCTTGAGCAACCGACGCGGCTCGGGAGACAGACCGCGCGGGATGAGCAGACAGGGGGCGCGATGCGGGATGGACCGTGTGTGCGCGGCCGTCGAGTCCAACCGGAAGCGGCGCAGCACCTCCCGGACCGCGGCGCGCAGCACCAGCGGGGACAGCCGCCACGCCGGGCAGGGACGGTTCGCCGCCACACCGAACGGGATGTGGTGGGCGTCCTTGACGGACAGGGTGGCCCAGCGGTCCGGGTCGAACTCGTCGGGCCGGTCGTAACCCGTGGCGTGGTAGTCGGGGTAGCTGAAGCACACCACGGAACCGGTCGGCAGCACGGTGTCCTCGTCGAGCGGGACCTCGCCCGTGGTGATGCGGTGCGCGATGCCGAACAGCGGGTACAGCCGCATCGTCTCGTCGAGCACGTACGTGAGGTACCGATCCTCCTCGGTATCCTCTGTGACGCGCTGTTGCACCTCGGGGTGGCGGGACAGGGCGAGCAGAACGTGCGCGGTCGCCTCGGACAACTGCACGACGGCCGTGTTGAACATCGTGCCCTGCAAGAAGTGCACCTGCTCCGCCGGCGACAGCGTCGTCGGCAGCGGGTACGGCACGTCACCGGCCTCGACCCTCTCCCTCAGGTACGACGTCAGCCGGGCCCGGCGCCTGGGGTGGCGTAGTCCGGTGCACTTCAAAGCACTGATCACGTCGTCGGCATGCGCGGTGATCAGATCCCGGGCGTGCGGCGGACACGACTCCTTGAACACCAGTTCGTAGCAGAACTCGGCCCACGCGGGCATCACCAGGTCACGCAGCCGGACGAGGCTGATCCGTGTGTCCGGTACCGCGTCGAGCATGCGGCCGACGGCTCGGGTGGCCGCCGCCGTGAGCCCGGCCGAGCTTCCGGCGAGCATCTGCCGGGTCGTGGCGGCCACGTCCTCGTAGCGCTCGCCGGGCTCCAGGTGCTCCTGGTGTACCTCGGGTCCCGGTGACAGCCAGTACCAGAACAGGTCGGACAGGCCCGCTCCGGCGCTCCGTCCGTTCACCGCCGGGTGGGCATAGACGCGTTCGAACACCTCGGACCCGTGAGTGGCGCTGGGCAGGGTCACCGTGTGGTCGCCGTTGACCTTCTCGAAGATGTGCCCTCGCAGCGTCACCACACCGCGTGGCAGCCACCAGGTGTCCGTCGTGGCCGGCTTCGGCTTCGTCCTGCTCCTCACCACGTCTCACCCCTCACCACGTCTCGCCCCTCCGGACGATCATGTCCTTCGTCAGATCGGTGTTGCGGCGCCCTCCGCACAGCGCGAGCGTGTGGTCGTACTCGTCGCGCAGTGCCCCCAGAACGGCCCTGACCCCGGCCTCTCCCCCGGCGGCCAGGCCCCACACGACCGGGCGTCCCACACCGACGGCCGCCGCACCCAGTGCCAGGGCGACGGCGACGTCGCTGCCCCGGCGCACCCCGCCGTCCAGCAGCACCGGTACCCGGTCCGCGACGGCTCCGACGACCGCGGGCAGGCAGTCGACCGCGGCCGGAACGGCGTCGCACTGGCGGCCCCCGTGATTCGAGACGATCACCCCGGCCGCACCGTGCTCGACGGCCAGCCGCGCGTCCGCCGGATGCAGAACCCCTTTGACCAGCACAGGAAGCGAGGTCATGCGTACTGTCTCGCCGAAGTCCCGCCAGGACAGGGCCGGGGACATGGGGATGTCGATGAGGGAGCCGGGCGGGGCGCCGGGCAGGTCACGCATGTTCTCCGCGGCGTAGCCGGGCGGCAGATCGGTGAACCCGTTGCGCAGATCCCTGGTGTGCCGGCCGAACACCGGCGAGTCGACGGTGACCACCAGCGCCGTGCAGCCCGCCGTCTCGGCGCGCCGTACGAGTGCTTCGGTGACCTCCTGGCGGGGGTGCAGGTACAGCTGGAACCACACGGCCGGGTCCGGGGCCGCCTCACGGGCCGCCTCGACGACACCGTCGACCGCCGTGGTCGCGGCCGTCCCCGTCACCAGGACGACACCCTCGGCCGCGGCCGCACGGGCCGCGGCCCGCTCACCGTCCGGATGCATCAGCCGGTGGAACGCGGTCGGCGCGACGATGACCGGCGCCGTCCGCCGGGCACCCGGCAGGTCGACGGCGGTGTCCCGAGTCTCGCTGCCGCACAGGACCCGCGGCAGCAGCAGATACCGGTCGAAGGCCCGCTCGTTGTCGGCCAGGACACGTTCCTCGCCCGTCCCGCCCGCCAGGTAGTCGAAGTGGACGGGATCCAGCGTCCTTCGTGCCGCGTCGTGCAGTGCGCGCAGCGTCACGGTGTCACCGGGACGACGGAGCCGAGACGGTCGGTGAGGAACGTGTGCAGCGGGGCGCGGTGGAACTCCTCGCTGTCCCACTCGTTCTCCAGGTTCTCCGTGATGTGGTGTTCGCCGATGAACTCGCCGGCCCGGTACCAGCGGACGACCGGATGCAGATAGCGGCCGTCGAGGCCCGCCACGTCCTGCTGCGACTTGCGGCCGGCGGTCACGTCGAAAGGATCCACCCGGTCGTGATGCGCGCCGTACTCCAGGGTGATCACCGCGTGCGCGTCCACCTCCCCGAATTCCCCGGTACGCACGGCGTCCGGCACGTGACGGACGGGGACCTCCTCCGCGTAGCGCAGGGTGCCGTCGGGGGCGACGAGCAGCAGGTCGCCGAGGACGGCGAACTGCTGCCACAGCGCGGAGGACCGGTTCACGCGGGTGATGATCGCGTCGACGGCGCGCTCCACGGCGTCGCCCAGCTCCGTCACCGGCCAGACCTCGCCGTGGTGACGGCGGCGCAGCGCGCGGTGCAGGGCGCGGACCGAGTAGCGGAACCCGTGGATGAAGCCGGTCGTGGACTTCTTGAAGTCAGGACCCTGCATCAGCGTCCCGGCGAAATACATGTGGGGTACGTTGACCGACTCGCTGACCGGTGTGAGGGCGGGGAAGCGGCCGTCGACGATCAGGTCCGGCACACAGGTGTCGTCGAAGATCGAGGTGTCGAACCGGAAACCGGTCGCGACGATCACCCGGTCGTAGCGGAGGTCCTTGACCACCTCGTCGACCCGCTCGAACGACACCGGCACGCAGAAGCCGTCCGCTTCCCGGCGGATCTCCACTACCCGGCCGTCGAGGAGCGCGTTCTGCGACTTCAGCTGATAACTGTCGAGGAAGTTGTTGTTCACCGCGCGCAGATGCCCCACGTAGTGCGACCGCCATGCCAGCCGCAACGAACCCGCGCCGACGACGTGGATGACCGCCGCGGTCTCCATCAGGCTGTCGGCCGTCTCGAAGGCGGAGTTGCCCCGTCCGACGATCAGCACCCGCTGGCCGGTGAAGGACTCGGGGTCGGGGTCGAACGTGTCGTAGCGTTCGGCCAGTTCGACACCCGGGACGGACGGCAGGTTCGGCCGGAACATTCCCGTGGCGACCACCAGACGCCGGGCCCGCCGGACCCTGCCGGTGTGGTCGGTGACGGTGAACCCTCCGCCGTCGCGGGAGACCTTCTCCACAGTGGTGTCGTACCGCACCCGCACTCCGGTCCGGAGGGCGTAGTCCGACAGGTAGTCGACCAGATCGTCGGCCGAGGGGAAGTAGCGCCGGCTGTACCGGGTGAACAGCAGCTCCGGATCGTCGCTCAGCAGGGAGTTCCAGTCCATGCGGAGCCGCAGCTCCGGATCGCCGTATCCAGTGTGCACCTTGTTGATCGAGATGAGTCGGCGGTGCCGGGGAAAGCGTGTGAAGAACGCGCCTGGAACGCTGCCGCGCTCCAGGACGACGTAGTCCGCACCGTCGCGCTCCAGGGAGGCGGCGAGCTGCAGGCCCGCGGGTCCCGCTCCGATGATCAAGTAATCGTGCGCCATGGCTCGGAAGCTATCCACCGGATTTCAGAGCGTTCTGAGATTCCCCGCTTACGTTTCCGGGCGTGCTCACCACCACGGACACCGTCTCGCTGACCGGTCCTCCGAATCCAGCCGTCCTGCGCCGCGCGGCGGCGCCGCTCACCGTCACCGTGGACGACGAGATCCGCGCGCGCGTCGACCGCGGCCGACGTCTCTTCCGCGATCTGCGGCACGGCGACGGCGGTGCGGACCGCAGCATCTACGGCGCCACCACGGGTTTCGGCGCACTGGTCGGCTACGCCGGCCGTGTCGACGAAGCCGACCAGTGCGACAACACGCTGGCTCACCTCGGCGCCGGCCAGGGCCCTGACCTGCCGCACGAAATCACCCGCGCGTCCCTGCTGCTGCGCACCCGGTCCCTCGCCCAGGGGTTCTCCGGCGTGTCCGCGGAAGTCGTCGAGCGGCTCGCCGCGATGTTCGCCACGACGTTCTCCCCCGCCGTCCCTCGCTACGGCTCGGTCGGGGCGAGCGGTGATCTGATCCCGCTCGCCTACGCCACCCAGGCGCTGCGCGGCCGGGGACACGCCTATGTGGACGGCCGCCGCCTGCCGGCCGCCGAGGCGCTGGCCGCTGCCGGGCTGCGACCGCTCGCCCTGGACGGCCGCGACGCTCTCGCCCTGGTCAACGGCACCTCCGTCACCACCGCGGCCACGGCCCTGGCTCACGATGCCGTCCGCGCCGCGCACCGTGCGCTCACGGCCCTCACCTGTCTGCTGGCCGACCTCCTCGGCTGCGACCCCGGCTTCCTCGACGAGGATCTGCTACGTGCCTACGGCCATGCCGGCGCGGTCGACGTCGGCGCACGCATGCGGCAGACACTCACCGGCGTCACCCCCTCCGGCACCCGGCCGCTCCAGGAGCCGTACAGCATCCGGTGTGCCCCGCAGCTGCTCGGCGCCGCGGAGGACGCCCTGCGCTACATCGACGGTGTGGTCACCGCGGACCTCGGCGGCATCAGTGACAACCCGCTGTTCTTCCACGACGACGTGGGGACGGGGAAGGACGTAGGGACAGGGAAGGTGGGGAGGGGCAAGGTGGTGCACGGTGGGAACTTCTTCGGCCAGCCCGCCGCCTTCGCCGCCGACCTGCTCGCCTCCGTCACCGCCCAGCTGGGCAACCTCGCCGAGCGCCAGCTCGACCTGCTGGTGGACCCGGCGCGCAACGGCGGGCTGCCGCCGATGCTCGCCACCACGCCCGGCCCCCAACATGGCTTGCAGGGCGTGCAGTTGGCAACCACTGCGCTCGTCGCGGAGATCCGCCGCGCCGCGACGCCGGCCGGCATGCAGAGCCTTCCGACGAACCTGCACAACCAGGACGTCGTCCCGTTCGGTACCCAGGCGGCCCTGCGCTCCTACGACATGGCCGAGCTGCTCGGCCTGCTGTGCGGGTCACTCGCACTCGGCCTGCGCCAGGCCGTGCACGTCGGGGCACGCCGTCCGACAGCACCCCGGTGCGGCGAGCTGCTCGACACCCTCGTCGAGGCGATATCCCCGGTCGATCCGGATCGTCCGCTGGACGCGGATGTGCGTGCTGCGGCACGCCTACTCGTCACGAGTGATCTGCTCGTCACGAGTGATCTGCTCGTCACGGACGACCTGCGCTGACCGGGGTGGCCGCAGAAGCGCACTCCGGGAGCCGGATGGTGAACCGGGCGCCGCGGCCCGGGTGACCGGTGGCGGCGACCGTGCCGCCGTGGTCCGTGACGACCTCTCGCAGCAGCGCGAGTCCCAGCCCGTACCGGCCGCCACCGGCGCCCCGGTGGAACCGCTCGAAAAGCCGCTCCGCCTCGGCGGGGTCGAAGCCGGGCCCGGTGTCGACGACCGTCAGTTCCACCGCTCCGCGGACACGCGCGAGGAAAACCTCGATCCGGCCGCCCACCGGAGTGTGACCGATCGCGTTGCCCAGCAGCTCACCGACCGCGCGGCGCAGTGCGGACTCGATGCCCTCGACATACAGGGGATGCGGCGGGCCGTTCACCACGATCGTAAGGCTGCCGTCCTGCGTCCGGTCCGATTCCTCCGCGACCACCGACCGGGCCACCGCCACCAGTTCGACGGGCCGGCGCTCCGACCGCCGCTCCGGGTCCGCCGAGAAGCTCGCGGACAACAGCAGGTCGTCCAGCACCCTGCCCAGACGGCCGACCGAACCGACCAGCCGGGCCAGTCCTTCCCGGTGCCGGGCCGGCAGGTCCTCCGCGGCCGCCTGCCGCGACAGCACCTGCGCCCGCGTGTACACCTGGGTGATCGGGGTGCGCAGCTCGTGACTGGCGTCCGCGACGAAGCGGCGCTGCCGGGTGAGCGCCTCGGCCAGCGGGGCCACCGCCCGGCGCCCGAGGACCGCGCCGGTCACGGCCGCGACGATCAGCCCCACGAGGCCGGCGACGCCCAGCGCCGACCGCAGGTACCTGCGGTCGGCGAGCTGGAACCTCATGTCGAACACGGCCTGTACCACGTCCCCGCTCGCCCTGACCTGCGTGCGCACCAGGTAGACCGTGTTGTCACGCCGCACGGTGCGTTCCACGGGCTCGTGGGTCCGACGCACCTGGTCCATGTCGGCGCGTACCGGGAAACCGGCCGGAGAGTTCGCGAGCGGGATCGCACCGGACGCGTACAACCAAGTGCACACCGGAGGGCTCGACAGGTCACCGCGCGCGGCGCCGTAGCGCAGCTCCCGCCACACCTGGTCGTCCTGAGCGTGCGTCATCACCGTGTGGGCGACACCGCCGACCACCGTGATCAGCAGTGTCATGACGGCACAGGTGATGACGGAGATCCGCAGACGTGCCCGGCGCACCGCCGCCCGCTCCTCGTGAGCCGTCGCCTTCACAACGCCCCCAGACGGTAACCGAGTCCGCGGACCGTACGCACCACCTGCCGGCCCAGTTTGCGGCGCAAGTAGTAGACGTAGGTGTCGACGATGGACGACGCGGGCGCCTCGTGGAAGACCATCCGGCGCAGCTCCGCCCGCGAGTACACGGCGTCGGGGCGGGAGGCCAGCACCCACAGCAACTCGAACTCCCGTGCCGCGAGGGCGATTCGCTCACCGCCGGCCAGCTCGACCTCCCGGTGGCCGACATAAAGCTGACCCGAGCCGATCCGCAGCACGTCGGCCACATCGAGTGCCCGACGGCACAAGGCTCTTAACCGGGCACTCAGTTCGTCGAGCTCGAACGGCTTGACCATGTAGTCGTCGGCACCGGCGTCCAGACCGTCGACCCGGTCGTGCACCGTGCCCATCGCCGTCAGCAGCATGACCGGCGTGCGCACCGCACGGGATCGCAGTCGGCCCAGCAGGGCGAGGCCGTCGAGCGCCGGCAGGCGCCGGTCGACGACGAGCACGTCGTACTGCCGGGCAAGGCCGAGATGCAGGCCTCGCTGGCCATCGGTCGCGACATCGACGGCGTATCCCTCGTCCCGCAACGCCTCCGAGAGCATGGTGACCAGCTCCCTGTCGTCCTCGACCAGCAGCAGTCGCCAGGGGTTTCGCATACGATCCTGTGCCATCGTCCTGCCCCTCTCGTCCCTGTTCCCCGTCAACGCCCTTGTGTGACGCGTGAATTGTGGCCATGAGAGGGCATGGACGAACAGGAATCCGATCCGATCGGCGAGATCACGCCAAGGGCTGTCCCGCAACTCTGCTCGCGGGCGAGATGATCTTGAGGGTCTGGTGTGACCACGGCCTCGCAGCCGTCCCGGACGGCCCCGTTCACCAGGCTGAGCCGACGTCAGTTCGGCAGGCTGATCACCGCATGCGGCGCGCGGGGGCGAATCCGGTCCGTAACGGCCATCCCCGTCCTCGTGGCCGACGGAGCCCACCCCATGTCCTACGAACAGCTCGAATCCAGCCGCATGCCGACCAACCAGGACATGGACCAGGACCGTCGCTGTCCTGCCTACTGGTCGGCCGACCCACCCTCGGACGCACCATAGAACTCGCCGTCCTGGCGGCCCTGGAGCAGCGGACCGCCCTGCGCTGCACGATGCCGGGCATGACCTCCAGCGACACGGCCGGCTACGTCGCCCACCACTCAGGATCGCCGGCAACAGGCGCATCCGGACGGCTGATCATTGTGCGACGGCGCATCGCGCGGGTTTCTGGCCGGTGCGGCGGAGAGCGATGGTGTGAACACCTGCGGGTGCAGTCGCGGCTCGCCGGCACGCGGGGTCGGCCCAGCGGCGTGCGGTAATGCCGACGATGCGTGCCTTGGTCCATGGGGATCATGGGTTTCTCCTGTGCCGCCTACGTGGCCGCGGTCAAGGACGTCATTCGGTGTCCCAAGCCACCCGAAAGCCAAGGTTCCCCGCGGAGCTGTCGACCGTGTTCGCGGTGCGGGCGGCAACGCGGTAGCGGTTGCAGTACGAGTCGTGGCAGAGGTACGAGCCGCCTCGCATGGCACGGCGGTCGGGGTCGTCGTCCTGCCAGAGGTCGGCCGACCACTCCCAGACGTTTCCTGCCACGTTGTAGAGGCCGAAGCCGTTCGGGACGTAGGCGTCCACGGGTGCTGTGCCGGCGTAGCCGTCGGCCTCGGTGTTGCGGAACGGGAATGTGCCCTGCCAGATGTTGCAGCGGTGCTCCCCTCCTGGTGCCAGTTCGTCGCCCCAGGGGAAGCGGGCCTGGTCGAGGCCTCCGCGGGCGGCGTACTCCCATTCCGCCTCGGTGGGCAGTCGCCCTCCGGCCCACCGGCAGAACGCGGCCGCGTCTCTCCACGTCACGTGGGTCACGGGGTGATCCCAGCGGCTGTCCAGTTGACTGTCCGGCCCTTCCGGACTGTTCCAGGCGGCGCCCTGGACGCCGCACCACCAGGGAGTTGCCGACGGGCGTGGTGACGTCTTGCGCAGGGTGCCCGGCAGGAACTTCGCGAACACGTAGCTCCAGCCGAACTCCTCCGCTTCGGTGCGGTATCCGGTGTCCTCGACGAAGGCCGCGAAGCGGGCGTTGGTGATCGCGTAGGCGTCGATGGCGAAGGGCGGGACGGATACGTCGCGGACCGGCCCTTCGCCGTCACCCGCGTTTACGTCCTCGTCCTCGCTGCCCATGCGGAAGGTTCCGCCGGGCAGGGGGATGCGGTCGGCGTATCCGGTGTGCGGAGGGTGGCGGTGTGCGGCAGCTGTGGCCGGGCCGGCTCGCGTTTCGGGGGTGTTGGAGATATTGGGGGTAATGGGGGTAATAGGGGTGTTGTGGGCTTCTGGCTTCTGCCTCGAAGGGGCGCAGCAGCTTTTCGTGCTCGGCAGCGTGGCGGGCACTGTGGTGGGTTCCGTGGTGGGTTCCGTGGTGGGTTCCGGCGTTTCGGCGGTGCTCTTCATCGCTGTCCTGCGGCTCGGCCGGCGCGGACTACTTCCCGTACGCCTTCGAGTAGAGGTCGCCCGTGTAGTAGTCGCCCGGGTCGGGATTGTCGTCCAGCTGCTTGTTGCGGACGAAGAAGTCGCCCAGCTTCTTGAGCCATGCGTCCACCTCGCCACTCTTGGTCTTCGCGGCCAGGTCCTCGGTGGAGAGGGTCTGGACGTGGGAGGCGTCGGCCTTGGTCTGGGCCTCGGTGACCTCAAGCATCTTGGCGGTGAGCGCGATGGTTTCCTCAGGGTGCTCCTGGCGCCAGTCGTTGGCTTGCTGCAGCACCTTGATCACCTTGCTGTTCTTCCCCTCGGACACCTTGTTGCCGGCGACGAACGCCGTGGGGAAGGAGTCCCCGGTGTCCTTGGTGCTGGCTATCTCCTCAAGCTTCGGGACCTTCTTCTTGATGGTGTCGATGGCGGGGTAGAAGAAGCCGGCGCCGTCGATCTGCCCGGAGGAGAAGGCGGAGACGATGGTGGACGGGTCCATGTTGACCTTGGTGATGTCCTTCGCGGTCATCCCGGCCTCCTCCAGGGCGATGTTGAGGATCATGTCGCCGGAGGTGCCTTCGGGCACGCCGACCTTCTTGCCTTTGAGGTCCTTCATGGACTTCATGCCGGGCTGGCCGATGACGCGGTCCGCGTAGGTGAGGGTGTCGACAGCGATGACCTTCGACCTGCCGGAGGCGGGCAGCCACATCGCGCCGGGACCGATGTAGCCGTAGTCGAGGTCGCCGGCGCTGAGTGCCTGGATCTGCACCGGGCCGTTGTTGAACGACTTCACCTCCGCGGTCAGATCCGCCTTCTTCCACAGCCCCTGGTCCTCGGCGATCGCCAGCAGGCTGGCACCGTTGTAGTCACCGATGTAACCGAACCGGACCGTGTTGTCGTTCCCGGAGGAATCACCCGAACACGCGCTGACGGAGAGGGAAAGCACCAAGGCCATGGGCAGAGCCGTGAAGGCACGCCTGATGGTGCTTCTGGACATGGGTGTGGACATGAGCGTAGTAGGCATGGGCGTGCGCATACGGGATGGTCCTCTCGGGTGGTGCTCGGGTGGTGCTCGGGCTGGCTCTGAGGGGGTCCGGGGGCCGCGGCCCAGGGCAACGGCCCGGGTGACGGCTCGGACCTGGCTGCCGGGTCAGGCGGACCGGGCCGGTGCTTCCTGGTGGTACACCGACGTCCACACCTCGTTGCGGATGCGCCGGAACTCGGTCGAGAGCCGGATCTCCTCGGTGCGGGGGTAGGGCAGATCCACGTCGATGACACGGTGGATGCGGCCGGGCCTGGCGGCCATGACGACCACCCGGCTGGCGAGGTAGACGGCCTCGTCCACGTCGTGGGTGATGAACAGGACGGTGCGCTTCTCCTGGCTCCAGGTCTGCAGCAGCTGGTCCTGCAGCTGTACCCGGGCCAGGGCGTCGAGGGCGCCGAACGGCTCGTCCATCAGCAGCACCTGGGGGTCGACCGCGTACGCACGGGCGATGGCACAGCGCTGCTTCATGCCGCCGGACAGTGTCTTGGGCAGGGCGTCGGCGAACTCGCTCAGGCTTACGAGGGCGATGGCCTGCTCGGCGCGTCGACGCCGCTCCGCCGCGGGGACGGAAGCGAGCTTGAGACCGAACTCCACGTTCTGCCGCACGGTCAGCCAGGGGAACAGTGCGTACTGCTGGAAGATCACCCCGCGGTCGGGGCCGGGCCCGGACACCGGTGTGCCGTCGACCAGGACGCTGCCCGAGTCGGGCTCCTGCAGCCCCGCGGCCATGCTCATCAGGGTGGACTTGCCACAGCCGGACGGACCCACGACCGTGACGAACTCCTGGTCCGCGATGTCCAGGCTCACCCCGCCCAGCGCGGTGAAGGTCGCGCCCTTCAGGGGGAAGGTCTTCACCACGTCGCGGAAAGAGATCTTGCTGTTCATCGTCGCTCCTGCCAGCCGGTGAGGCGTCGCTCGGCCAGCAGCAACAGCCGGTCCATGACGAGCCCGAGTACGCCGATCGTGATCAGGGACACGAAGATCGTGTCCATTTCGAACCAGGTGGACGCCTTCTGCATCCGGTAGCCCAGCCCCTCCTGCGCGCCGATGAGCTCGGCGGCGACCACCGTCGCCCAGGACGCGCCGAGACCGATCCGCATGCCGACGAGGATGAACGGGGTCGAGGCCGGGACGACCACCTTGGCGAAGATGGTCCGGTCCGGGGCGCCGAGCACCCGGGCCGCGTTGATCAGCGTCTTGTCGACGTCGATGACGCCCTGGAAGGAGGAGACGACGCAGGCCATGAACGAGGCCAGGAAGATCACGGCGATCTTCGGCACCTCACCGATCCCCAGCAGGACGACCGCCAGCGGAATCAGCGCGAGGGGCGGGATGGTGCGGAAGAACTGGATGTACGGCTCGATCAGGGCGCGCGCCATCGGGTACCAGCCCATGAGGAAGCCGACCGGTACGGCCACGACCACGCCGAGGGCGTAGCCGATGAAGACCCGGCGCAGACTGGCCCACGTGTCCGACGCCAGGGTGCCGTCGGAGATCATGGTGCCGGCCTTCTGGGCCACCGCCGTCGGCGAAGGGAGGTCCTCGACCAGTCCCAGCGCGGCCACGACGGCCCACAGGCCGACCCCCGCGGCCAGTGCCACGGCGTTGAGGACCAGGGGCCGGCGCCGGGAGCGGCGCGGTCGCTGCTGCCGCGTTTCGGTGGCGGTCTTCTCGGCAGGGGTGATCACAGCCATGGGTTCCTCGGCTTGCTCGGGTTGCTCTGGTTACTCGGGTTTTTCTGGTTCCTGGCTGGTGGCTTCACTCGTTCTCCTCGGAGACGGGCCGCGGGTAGTGGGAGAGCAAGGGGGATTCGTGGAGGACGAGGGCGATGCCGCCCAGCGCGCTGCCGGCCTCGCCGAGCGTCGCGCGCCGCACGTCCACGTATCGGCGGGCCATCGGCATCAGGTGCTGCCGCAGGGCCCGTTCGACGGGTTCGAGGAGGGCGGGGCCTGCCTCCGCCAGTTCGCCGCCGACGACGATCACGCCCGGGCCGACGGCATGGCAGACCGCGGCCAGCACCTCGCCGATCTCGCTGCCGACCCGCTCCAGCACCTCCAGGGCGGGGCGTTCGGCGGCCGAGGTGGCGTCCAGGAACCCGGCGAGATCGGTGGCCCGGCCGCCGGCCTCGCGGTAGCGGTACAGGACCGCGTCGAGCGAGGCCCGGGTCTCCAGGCAGCCGGTCCCGCCGCATTCGCATTGCCGCCCGGCCGGGTCAACGGTGATGTGCCCGAACTCGCCCGACAGGCCGTACCGGCCCCGGTGCAGCGCGCCGCCCACGACCAGACCACCGCCGACGCCGTGCGACAACCGCAGGTAGAGGACGTCGCTGCTGTCCGCCGCCGCACCCCACACCGCTTCGGCGAGGGCCGCGAGCCGGGTGTTGTTGTCCAGCAGCACCGGTGCCCCGAACCGCTTGCGCAGCAGGTCCGGCAGGCCGTCGATGCCCTGCGCGTGGGCGTTCTCGCTGCCGGGGTCCGTGGTCGGCCCGACCACGCCGACGCCGATCGCGCTGAGCGCGTCGAGATGGACGGTGGCTGACCGGTCCTGACTCCGGTCCCGCTCCCGGTCCGGCTCCAGACTCCGGTCCCGGTCCGGGCCTCCGGCCGCCGCGCCGCCCGCCATGTCGTCGGACGAGCCGGTGGACGAGTCGGTGGACGAGTCGCCGGACGGGCCGGTGGCCAGCGTGGTCAGGAGACGTACCGCGATGTCGACCCGCTCGGGCCAGGACAGGTCCGTGGCATGCGCCTTGCTTGCCGAGCCGATCACCTCGTGGGCGAAGTTGACCGCCGCGACGTGCACGGCGCGGCGCGCGAAGTCGATGCCGACCGCCTCGCCCGCGGCCGGGTTGAGGCTGAGCTGCTCCACCGGACGGCCGCGCTTGCGCACCTCGACATGCGGTGTGCTGGTGACCACCGCGCCACTGCCGACCAGGCCCCCGACGATGTCGTGGAGCGTCGTACGGGACAGCCCGCTGCGGGCGCCCAGGTCGGCGCGGCTCATCGGACCGTTCTTGCGGAGCAGATCGAGAACGCCGTGCTCATGGCTGCGCCTCAGCCGCGTCAGCGGACCGTCGTGTTCGTGCATGCCGGACAGCATGTGAGCACCGGGTATTTTCGTCAATGAGTTGGGACGAAATCTTTTCGCCCTGCCGGACTTCGCCGCACCCCCTGCTTCAACTGGCCTGAACTGCCAGGACGTACGGGAAGGCAAGCCCGTGATCACGTCTCGTAACATTTAGGTAACTCAGGATGGCGATCCCGCGCGGCGGCCGAGAGTGCCGAGAGTCCGGGGTGCGTCGCGGACCTGATTTACGTCCGCACCCTTGACATAAATCTCGGCCAGGTCGGAGCATGGCACCGCCGCCTGGCGACATGGCGGCGGCCGGACACTCCCCCGGCCGTTGTGCCACGCCGACGCGACTGTCCGCCCCCGCCGATGTGCCACACCAATGTGACCGTCTGCCCCGGCCGACGTGCGAGCCGGATCCACCCGAGAGGCCCTCCGTGCGCCACAACATGCTCTTCCTGATGACCGACCAGCACCGTGTGGACACCCTGGGTGCGTACGGCAACCCGCACACACGCACACCGAACCTCGACCGGCTCGCTGCCGAGGGCACGCGGTTCGACAGCTTCTACACACCCACCGCGATCTGCACCCCGGCGCGCGCCAGCCTCCTCACGGGGGCGGCCCCGTTCCGGCACAAGCTGCTGGCCAACTACGAGCGCAACGTCGGCTATCTGGAGGACCTCTCCGACGGCCAGTTCACCTTCTCCGAGCAACTGCGCGACGAGGGCTACCAGCTGGGGCTGGTCGGCAAGTGGCACGGCGGTGTGCGGCGTACCGCCGCCGACTACGGCTTCGAGGGCCCCGACCTGGCCGGCTGGCACAACCCCGTGGACCACCCCGACTACCTCGCCTACCTGGAGGAGAACGGCCTGCCCCCGTACCGCATCACGGACCACGTGCGGGGCACCACGCCCAACGGCAGCCCCGGCAACCTCCTTGCCGCCCGCCTCCACCAGCCGGTCGAAGCCACCTTCGAGTACTACCTGGCCACGCGCACCATCGAGATGCTGCGCCGCTTCGCCGCACGGGGCGAACCCGGTGACGCGCAGGACGACCGCGGCGAAGGGGCGCCGTTCTTCCTGGCCACCCACTTCTTCGGGCCGCACCTGCCGTACATCCTCCCGGACGCGTACTACGACATGTACGACCCGGAGCTGGTCGAACTGCCCGCGTCGGTGCACGAGACCTTCGCCGAGAAGCCGGCCGTCCAGCACAACTACAGCAAGCTGTGGGCCTTCGACACCATGCCGCTGGAGGAGTCGAGGAAGCTGATAGCCGTCTACTGGGGCTACGTCACGCTCGTCGACGAGCAGATCGGCCGCATCCTGGACGCCGTGCGCGAGCTGGGCCTCGACGAACGCACGGCCGTGTTCTTCACCGCCGACCACGGCGAGTTCACCGGCGCCCACCGGCTGCACGACAAGGGCCCTGCGATGTACGAGGACATCTACCGCATCCCGGGCCTGCTGAAGGTTCCCGGCGCTCCGCAGGGCCAGGTGCGCGACGAGTTCGTCTCCCTCACGGACTGCACCGCCACCATCCTCGAACTCGCCGGCAGTGACACCGGTCCTGCCGTGGACAGCCGCAGCCTGCTGCCCCTCGTACGCGGTGAGCATCCGCAGTGGGACGAGCACCACCTCGCGGAGTTCCACGGGCACCACTTCCCCTACCCCCAGCGGATGCTGCGCACCCGGAGCCACAAGCTGGTGATCAACCCCGAGTCTCGCAACGAGCTGTACGACCTCGACGCCGACCCGGACGAGTTGCACAACCGCTACGACGACCCCGAGGTGCACGGCATTCGCACGGCGCTGACCCAGCGGCTGTACGACCTGCTCCGCGAGCGCGGCGACAACTTCTATCACTGGATGACGCCGATGTACGACGTGAAGACGGACTACGACACCACCCTCTCCGTCTTCGAAACCGCCGACCACGAAGGTGAGTTCAACTGATGAACAGGTCCGAGAACGGAACACCCATCGGCCGACGGACTCTGCTGGCCGGGGTCGCCGGCTCCGCGGGGGTGGCGGCACTGGCCACGGCCGCCGGCCAGCCCGCCCAGGCGGCGACACAGCCGGCGCAGGCCGGGCAGGCCGGGCGAGCGGCAGGCGCATCGGCGCGGCGGCCGTACCCGCCGAACTGGCCCGATCCCGAGCCCTACGGCCTCGCGGACACCCGCGAGGACCTGTGGCCGCGCGAGGACAACTCCTTCGTCCTCCCTCTTGAACTCCGGCCCCGCGACAAGGAGCTCGGCCGGGTCTGGATGCGGGACACCTACGTCAACTGCTTCGTCGTGGGCGGCCGTCCGCTCTACGTCGCGACCGGCACCACCCGCGTACCCGGCCTCACCGCGGCCGGGCCCTGGAACGACGGCATCTTCGTGTGGACGGCACGGGACATGCGCGGCCCGTGGAAGCTCGCCGACACCACCGGCATCCGCCCCGGCGCCGAGCGGGGCAAGGTGTGGTCGCCGGAGTTCGTCGACGAGAACCGCCCCGGGCGCACGGTCGTCGCGCCGTGGCAGGAGTACTGGTACGACGACCGGTTCGGCAAGCGCGGCAACGCCTGGGCGCCGGAGCTGCACCACTTCCGCGGCAAGTGGTACATGGTCGCCTGCATGGGCGACCACTCGCGGAAGGTCGGCTCGTTCATGCTGGTGAGCGAGGGCGGGGTCGAGGGCCCGTACCGCCTCGTCCGGGGCAACCTGGACAAGCCCTTCGGGGAGCCGGTCGCCGGCGGCCCGGCGTTCATCGAGCCCGGCGCGTACCACCACATCGACGGCGGGCTCTACACGGAGGGCCGCGAGGCGAAGCTGGTGCTGCACAACAACCTGTACGCCGCGTTCCGACAGGACATGGAGGACATCGTCCCGACGACGAACCTCCCGTCGTTCCAGCAGACGCCGTACGCCCCCGAGCCCTACCTCGAAGGCGCGTACGTCTTCAAGCACGGCGGCAAGTACTTCCTGGTGCACGCCGCCTGGGACCGCGGCTCCGTCAACCCCGACGGCAGTACGCGCAACGCCTACGACCCGCCCGGCACCGGCCGGACGCAGTACCAGTACGACGCGGTGGTCGCCGTCGCGGACCGCTTCGAGGGCCCCTACTCGCGGCGCTGGACCGCGGGCGTGGGCGCCGGCCACAACAACTTCTTCGAGGATCACCGCGGCGGACTGTGGGCGACGTTCTTCCGCAACCCGGCCTTCGGCCACTGGGCGGACCCGTCACGCGTCTCCGACTCCGCCGTGGCCGGTGTCGTACGACTGGAGTGGACCGGCCCGAAGGGCAACCGCCTTCAGGTCCGGCGCCGGACCAGGCAGGAGTGAAGCGAGCTGGTCCGCCGGGCGCCGTCAGGCGCAGCGCGCGGATGTCGGTGATCAGAGCGCGCCACGGTTCGTAGGAGGCGTCCACGGTGGCGCCGGAGGCCCGGATGTAGGCCACGGCGACGCCGTAGGCGAAGTACTCGTTGCGCGCGGGCAGGGGCCGCGGCAGGACCAGTTGTTCCAGCAGCACGGCCGCCCGCCAGTACCCGTCGGGCCGACCGACCTCGATGTGCGGGGTGTTCACGCGGTGCCGGGCCTCGGCGGCGACGAGCCCGGAGTAGTCCCGCACGGCCGGCTCCTTGCCAAGCAGCCCTTCCTGCCGGTCCAGGAGCCGGCGGACGTCGATGTCGGCTCGGGCGTGCACCGGTACCTGCCGGCTCGCACCGCTCGGCCGTGTCCGTGTGACCGGGCGGCGGCCTGCAGGTTCTCGCCGCCGCGTCGGCCGACGCCGGAGACCCGGCAGAAGCCCGCTAAACCGATGGTGTGTGCCTGTTCTGGATCTCGAAGAGCTCGGCCACCAGGTCGGCGGTGACGACGTCCTGGTTCGTCCTGCCGAGTACGGCGGGTGCCTTGGCAGGACCGGGAATGGTATGCCCGCCGCCGTGCACGGTGCAGAGCACCACCGGTGGCCGCCCGTGCTGCCGGTACTCGGTGCGTTCCACCGAAGTCCCTCCGGCCGACCCCGGCCGCGCCGGCAGCGGGGTGCTGACCGGTTCGGCGGTGATGCCGTTGCGTACGGCGTAATAGTGCGCGGTCCGCGGCGCCGACAGGGACCGCCCGCCGACTTTGAACAGCGCCCTCATCCACCAACGCATGTACCCACCCTCGTAGTTGACGATGGGGTCCTTCGTCCCGTGGATCAGCAGTACCGGCATCGGCACCGGTGCGGGCGGAGTGTGCGGCAGCAGGAAGTTCTCCGGCGCCGGCATGGTCGCCGCGACGACCGCCGCACCCGCGAGCAAGCTCGGTGCGTCGTGCATGAGTCGCATCACCATCTGTCCGCCGTTGGAATAGCCCACGGCGAAGACCCGTCCGGCGTCGATGCCATGCTTCAGGGTCAGTTTCCGAATGACCGCGCGGACGAACCCGACGTCGTCGACGTTCTCCTTCCGGGCCGGGAAGCGGCTCTCCCGGCGGGCGTCGTTCCAGTTCTTCTTGTAGCCGTCCAGGTACACGACCACGGCCGCACCGCTGTCCGCGAGCGCGTCGAAGGCCCGACCGGTGAACTCCCGGTGCTTCTGGCCCGTCTGCTTGGACCCGTGGAAGATCAGCACCAGATCCCGTGAGGGCCGGCCGTCCCCTTGGCCCACCACGGTGTAGGTCCGTGACCTGCCGGCCACCTCGACGCTGTCACGCATCATGTCTCCGCATCATGTCCGCTGATCCCTTCGTCCCGCGGTGCGCCGCTGTGTTCCGGGCCGGGGGCGGAGCGGCCGTACTTCGGCCGTACCACCGCCGTGATCCGCGGGACCGATCGTGCATCGCGCCGGCGCGGTCGCGTGAGCATCGCCATGCCCGGCGTCCCTCGTCGCGGGCGATGGGACGACGGTAAACTTTGACACCGTGTGAAGGTCAAGGACGTGCGGGTCGAGGATGGAGGCGGTGGGCAGTGAGGATCAGCGAGTTGAGCGCCAGGACCGGCGTAAGTCCGCGGTCCCTGCGGTACTACGAGCAGCAGGGCCTCATCACTGCGGACCGCAGGGACAACGGCTACCGCGACTACACCGACGACGCCGTGGTGACGGTGCTGACGATCCGTTCCTTGTACGACCTGGGGTTCCCGAGCGAACTCATCCGCGTCGTCCTGCCCTGCACCACCGGCGAGGCCGTCGACCAGGCCCTCTGCCGGAGCGTGGTCGACCGCGTGACCGGCATCCGCGACGACATCGCCGAGCGCGTCACCCACCTCGCGAGGACGCGCGACACCCTGACGTACTTCCTCGCGGAGCAAGCCGCTCCAGGCGATGCCGCCGACCGTCAAGGTACGGGTCCCGCCCGACAGGCTTTCCTCCGCCAGCGGTTCGTCCCTGGGGCAGCCACGGCGACCGACGACTGAGCCGGCCTGTCCGGGCCCGGGCTGTGACCCGGCCCGTGAGCGGCGGGCTGAGGGCACCGCCCGCTCCACGGTCGGCGAGAGCACCGGCAGAGGCTGAGGGTCAAGGCCCTGGCAAAGACGTGGCGGGTGTCCATGTCGAGGTGGTTGGTGTAGACCCGCCCTTGCCGTGCGTAGCAGGGCGGGCACGGCCGAGGCTCGGATCCGGATCGCGGACTGGATCACCGACTTCTCCCACAGCCGTCGGCTCCGCAGCGTGTGCGGCTTCAGGAGCCCGATCGACTACGAACACGACTACTGGACCAGCCTCGGTGAAGGGCTGGCCGCATGGGAAGAACGGTGTCAGTCCAGCACAGGCGATGAGGGCACGCGAGGCACTGCGGAGTTGGGGTCGAAGCCTGCGAACGCCAGTCCAATGACGAAGCCCGCCACCTCCTCCAGCTGACGGACGCGATCCAGCGCCCCGAGAATCGCTGGTATCCCGCCGACGTCACGCACCAACTCGCCGACGACATGCAGTGCCGCAGAGTTGTCGCCGCACATCGCCACAGTCACGTTTGCGGGGTCGACGCCGGCGCCGGCGCCGGGAGAGCTCGCCCACTGGTCGGCGGGAAAGAGGTGGAACGCCTTGACGACATGAGCTCCTGGAGCAAGTCCGGCGATCCGCCTCGCCATCGACTCGCCGTGCTCGGTGAGCAGAACGCCCACACCATGCGCTACGGCGTTCGTGGGATCGATCAACGGCGTCCCCTCAAGCAAGCCGTCGGACGCGCCCACCAGTCCCAGCATGTCCTCGACGCCGTCCCATGACACGGCGAGCAGCACCGCATCGCGCCCGACGACCGCCTCACGCGGCGCGACTGCGAGCACTCCATGGCCCAACCGCTCAGCAAGCTTTTCCGCCTTGACCTGCGACCGCCCGCCGATCGACACCTCGTGTCCTGCGCGTGACCAGCCCTCACCCAGGGCCGCCGCCAGCGTCCCTGTTCCCAGAATCCCGATGCGCATCGTCGCTTCCTCTCAAGTGGCAGTCAGTTGGGCAGTCACATTAGGGAAGGTGTTACGCACCGAATGGTGCGCAACGACCGCGCGATGATGGGCGACGAGATGACTGATCACGAAGGCCACTGCTACGAGTTGGTCGCTGACTGCCGTCTGCGCGCGGCCACCGATCTCTTCGCCCACATCTGGGATCCCGTTGTGCTGGCGGCTCTTCGCGCGGGCCCTCGTCGACGCCGCGAGCTGCGCGCCACGATCGGCGGCATCAGCGACAAGGTCCTGACCGACACCCTGCGTCGTCTGCTCTCCAGCGGCCTGGTCGACCGCCACGCACACGCCGAAGCGCCACCTCGCGTCGAGTACAGCCTGACAAGCTTGGGGCAGAGCCTCGTCGAGGGCCCCATGATGGCGCTCGGACGCTGGGCAATCGAGCACGGTGACGAGCTTCTCGAAGCCCAGGAGAACGCGGCACGGAAACCATCCGACTCGGCGGCGCCCCCGTCGGAGACGCAACGAGCCGGATGAATACCCTCCGTTTTGGCGGACATCCGGGATCAGGGGTTCTGCCCCGGAAGGATGTCCATCATGGAGAGCATGGGGAAGAAGAAGCCACGTCCTCGCCGCTCGTTCACGCGGGAGTGCAAGGCCGAGATTTCGTTTGCCTGACCACCCGTCGGACACCACGCTTCATGAAAGCGCGAGGTTGGACCGTCGACCGAAAACGTCAGTGGCCCCTATACGGTCAGCCGCGGGCATCGGCGGGAATTCCAGTCGCCCGCAGGGCGGTTGTCCGCGGTGGTGCCCGCGACCGACCAGGGCATTACGACCGGGAAGCCAGGGACTCAGTGGCCCCGGCCGGAACCCTCGGCAGCCCCGCCCCGTCCAGTTCCGCCGTCTCGGCCACGCCCGCGCCGTGGGTGCCGCTCACGGCCATCGCCCCGTCGGCGCCGAAGCCGTTTCGGCTCGCTGTTGGGCAGCTGCTTGTCGCGGACCTTCTTCCCGGCCGGGGTGAGTCCGTGGCCGGGGTGAGTGGTCTTGCCGACGTCCAGGCCGAGGAACACGCCCACGTCTTCGGTGTCGAACACCGCGCCCTTCCAGGGGGAGGAACGTGCCGGCCTCGGCGGTGGTGTCGTACGCGCGCATCCACGTCATGCAGACCTGCCGCCCGCGAGCTGTCCGGCATTGCGCCGGACCGGGTGGTGGCCGGACCTCTCATCAGCGTCTCCGACGGCACCTGCCGGGCCCGCAGGCCAGCGGTCCTCTTGCAGGACCGCGAAGAAGACAACGGGGGCGGCACGGAGCCGCCGGATCGGCGCGGCGTGCGCGCGCAGCCGGGTGGGACAACCTCGCGGACATGCGGTTGAGGGACAACACGAACTGGGACTCCGGCTCGAACCCGTCTCGTACGTCGAAGGCCGGGTGCCAGGCCGCCCTTTCAGCGGTCAGCGGCGGCCGGTGGCCAGGATGACGAGGAACTGGCCGCCGCCCGCCTCGATGTGGGCGGTCACCGGCAGCCCCGGTACCAGTCGGGAGAACCGGTCCACCAGCCAATCTGCCGCCTCCTGGGCGTCCCGCCTGGTCGGACAACGGCCCACCATCTCGCGGCCCCCCTTCCGCTCCAGCCTCCCGGCAACGGTGATCAGCGGCGCGGGTTCGACCACGTACAGGCGGTCCGGCCAGGCAATGACCACCTTGACCGCGCCCTTACGGGTGTTGCACCCGCGGTGTGCGAGCCGCTCGGCGACCTTGGCTTTCCGGTCGGCGGTCCGGCTGTCGACGCTGGGCCCTCGCGGGTCGTTCACCGACTCGCCGGGGTCGACCGCTTCGTCACACACCCAGCAGCGCCAGCCATCGCGCTCGGCCACATCATCAAGGAGACTCACCCGAGCAAACTAGCCTGCCCGGCCACCACTCCGCACACCAGGTGCTCACCTGTCTGGAATCGACTGCAGCGGGCAGACCCCACGGGCATGATCCGATCACTGCGACCCAGCCCAGTACTTTCCCTTCCCTTCTCTCCCTTCCCTGGAGCCCATCCGACCCGCGCGGCCCACCTCAGCACACGTCGGCGGGCGGGTGCGCAGGAGGCGTAGCGGCGTAGAACCGGCGCAGCGGCTCCTCGATCTTCTCGTCGGCCACCTGGCGGGAGATCGAAGCCCGGTCCAGTAGTTGGTGCTGGTGCGGTCGGGACTGGTGGGCAGCGGCGCGCTGGGCGACCCGTCGGGTCACGCCTTCGCTCTCCCCACCCGGCAGCAGTGCTTCCAGGGCGATCACGTAGTGCGTCACCAGTTCGTCCAGCATCCCGTGACGGACGTAATCGCTCCCGTACGTCCGTGAGTCGCCTGGACCAAGTGCTCGGTGGCACGGGCCAGGCGCTGCGCCCGCGGACTCGGCTTACGGTCGGCCGGCTTTTGGGCGGCGGCCAGTTCGGCAGCAGCGGTGGCCATCAGCTCGCCGGAGGCCGCCATGAATATCGTGAAGGCGGCCAGTTCAGCCGGCTCCACCCTGTAGGGGCCATCCACGCGACGCTCCCAGAAATTCACCCCGTCGTTGGACTGCTCCTCCACAGGTACGCTGCCGAACTCGCGCACGGTCTGTCGGCCGTTTTCCCGGTAGTAGATGGCATCCAGGTGGGCCGGTTCGCACGCCCAGAGCCCAAGAACGCCCTGCGGCACCGCAAAGTGGACCTGCGGGTGTGCGTGCAGCACCGGCCACGGGAGGACTGTCCCCGTTGGCCGCCAAGCCGTTTCCCGGTGGAGAAAGGCGGCCCCGTCCAGGAGATCGGAGTCCAGCGCGAACGTCCGGAACCGGCCGAGTACACCCTCGGGTCGCAGCTCGGCCAACCGCTGGGGGCTCACCCGTTCCAGGGTCCACTCCCCCACCTGGGCCAAGCAACCCTCCGGAAGGTCGGCGTCCACCAGCAACCAGTCCTCGCCCCTCAGGGCAGGTCCGGTGACGAGCGCGGCAAACTCCTTGGCCACGTCGTCGGGGTCGAGCCCACCCTCGCCGCAGGACGTGGCGTGCGCGGCCCTGGCCAACCCGGAGGTCTCCAGGAGCCGCCGATTCGGCTCAAGCCCTGGGCGTCCCTCGGACCCGCCGCTACCGCCCTGAACCATGCCGCCACTGCCTCGCAGAGGCTGACATCCGTCCGGTTGCCCGCTGAAGTACCTTTCCCGCGACCTCTGCGTTCGTATGGTCCACCCGACGCGGCCCACTACCGTCAGCCTGCGACACCGGAGTACCTCGATCAATCGAATACCAGCAGTCCCCGAGACGTCCAAAATGCAGGCCTCTTGTCTCTTCGCCTGGCCGGTGCTTTTCGTTGGTGCCGCGGAGCAGGACTTCGCCGGCATCCGTCGACGCGGTGCCGTCAGGGACGGTTCAGTCGCGGTGCTCCCGGCCAGTAGGTTGACCGCGACGGGCCAATGACCGGCCGGCCGGGAGGCGGACACCGCCGCCGGCCGGGCGGGCAACGCGATGCCGACCACGACCAGGCTCATGGCCTTGTTCAGGATGACCGCGGACAGTACCGCGAACCCGAACAGGCTGATCAGCAGGGGGAGCCGGAACTCCGCACCGCCCAAGCCGATCATCCCGCCGAGAATGCCGATGCCCGCGCCCGCGCCCGCCCCGAACACAACGGCCACGGAGTACGCCCGGCTCACAGGGTGGAGAGGATCGGCGGACGGTGGCGACGTCGAGGCGGTCTGCTCGTCGTGCTCGCGCAGCCTCTGCGGAGTTCGTCCTGCTTGCGCGTGCGTGCTGGCTGCTGCTCCCTCGCCGGTCGCTTCGTCGTCTGACTCCAATGGCGGATTCCGCTGTGCGGGGAGTCGGCTCGCGGGTGAGGCTGCTGTACGGCACCGAGTCGTCGATGCCACCGCACGGTCCGCCTTGACCTGCAGAAACGATGTGTGGACACAGTGACATGACCCTGCATCCCGATGACCTGGCCGCGCACTATGAGCGCCTCGCCGACGACTTCGAAGAGAGCTGGGCCCACAGCCCAGCGTTTGTCACATGGATGAACCGGTGCATTGGTACCAGGCTCGCTCTTCGACCCGGCGACCGTGCTGCGGACATCGGGTGTGGCAGTGGCTTGTACGCACGGTCCATGGCTGAGTATGCAGTCACTGTCGTATGCGTCGACCCTTCGACGAAGATGCTGGCGAAGCTGCCGACGAGGCCTTCCCTCGTACCGGTGCGGGCGTCCATCGAGGATCTCGCCGAAGGAGCCGTTCAGCTCCCTCACGCGGGGAGGCTCGACGCGGTGCTGGCCAAGGACGTCATCCATCACGCTCGCGATGTGCCGATGGCGCTGCGCACGCTGGCCGCCTTGCTCGCTCCGGGAGGCAGGCTGGTCATTGTGACCTGGCCGTTGCGCATCGACTATCCGCTGTTCGGCAAGGCGGTGGAGCAGCATGAGCGGGCCTATATCGATCCTGATGACATGGCGAGGGTGCTTACCGACTGCGGTCTGAGAGTCGAGGTGACGTGCGAGAGATATCACCTGTCGATCGCCAAGGAACAGTGGCTGGCTTGGGTGGCCAACCGCTTCATGTCGCTTCTTTGCGCCTTCGACGACGATGAACTGGCAGAGGGCCTGAGCGAGATCGACGCACGCTATCCCGGCCCTGTGATCGGATTCGAGGGCAGATTCGTCTTCACCTGTGCAAGCGGCCAAGAGGATGTCTCACGTGGCTGAGCCGTGAGCTGCAGCATCATTGTTCTTCGTGGGGACCGGCCCTTCATCATCCAACAGCCGGAAGCCCTCAAGGCGGTGGTTCTCGCACTCGGACGCCGACTGGCTGAACGCTCCGCCCAGTAACGCGAAGTCACCGACGACGAGGAACGATTCGATGCCGCCCGCGGCCAGGACGACCTGATCGCGGGCGGCCTGCCCCAGACGCCGCCAGTGGTCGACGCCCAACGGCTCCAGGCGGTCGGTGGCCTCGGGCGCCTTGAGGGCATGCGCCCGCCAACCGGCGTCACCGGCCAGCCACGACGGCACCTCCAACCCGCTGCGACCGGACCCGTGTTCGCCTGCCGAGCCGTGATTCGTCATGCGTTCTCCTTCGGCTGCTCGGTGCTCAGCGGCCGGCGGTCAACGTCAGCCAGCCGGTCGGCCCACCGGGCCTGGACCAGACGCTGCGGCGCAGCTGCCGCCGGTGCACCGGCCATGGCGCGCACGGTGGCCAGGCGGGTCTGGAGCAGGTGGTGGGCCGTACGCCAACGGGCTTGTTCTGCGGCATCGGCGGCAGCCTGATAGGTGTCGCAGTGCAAGTGCCGGGTGCGCATCTTCACCGCGCGGGCGAGTTGCGCCTCGGTGTCGGCCTGCGGGCTGAGCGCGAAGTACGCCAGAGCGTCGGCACGGAACCGGTCACGGACCTGCTCGGCCTGCATGCAGCGCGAGGGTGGCGTCGACCGCGCCCTGCTCACCCAGCTGCGCCACCGCGGCCGCGGCCTCGGCGCGGCCGACGCTTTCGGCCCACCCCATGACGGCGGCGACGTCCTGGCGGTCGTCGACGGCGATGCGGTGCGCGGCCGACAGCAGCGCTCCCTCGCGCACCAGGCAGATTCATCGCCCCAGCCCTGCCGTTCAAATCCTGAGCTGGGCAAATGCCGACCACAGTGTCATGCCCAGCTCACAAACAGGCACCAAGCAGAAGGCCTTGGTGTCGCGTGGTCGTGGTCTGGTCACCGAATCCAGCTCGTCCACTTCTGGGTGTGACTGTCTCGCCCATCGGTTCGGGAATGCGGCCGACCGGCCGGAGCGCCGGCCCCGGTACGCCTCGGACATGAGCGATGCGGAGTGGGCCCTCATGGCGCGTTACTGGATTCGTGATCTCCTCCTCTGATGACCCGCCAACGCGAGCTATGCTGTCTGCTGATGACTGAGGTTGCGCAACGGGCAGTGTTCTGGACCGACGACTCGCCGGTCTGCGAGCCCATGGCGCACGGTGAGGACATCGCCGCGCACTTCCATGACTACGGCCAGCTGAGGTACGCCGCCTCCGGGGCGCTCGTCACGACGACCAAGGTCGGCACCTGGGTGGCGCCGGCGAACCGCATCACGTGGGTGCCGCCCTTCTATGTCCACAGCAGTCGCTCCTACGGCGAGACCGATGTCCGCGTGTTCCCGGTTCCGGCAGCGCTGTCCGAGGAACTGCCGCCCGAGCCGTCGGTCTTCGTGGCCAGTGCGCTGCTGCGCGAGGCATACCTGGCGATGAGCGGCGAGCACGAGCCTGCCGCCAGTGAGCGGAGCCGTCTGCTGCTCGCAGTGATCGGCGCGGAGCTGATCCGCGCCCCGCAGGAGCCACTGCGGCTGCCGGAGCCGAGCGATCCTCGCCTCAAGGCCGTCACCGACCTGCTGCACGCCGACCCGGCCATGTCGGCGACGCTGGCGGAGCTGGGGCACCGAACCGGTTCGAGCGAACGGACTCTCAGTCGGCTGTTCGGCAGCGACCTGTCGATGAGCTTCCATCAGTGGCGCACGCTGCTGCGGATCCAGCGAGCGCTGCTCGAACTCTGTGCAGGTACCTCGGTCACCGAGACGGCGATGCGACTCGGCTGGGCGAACCCCGGCAGTTTCATCAACGCCTTCACCGATCTCGTCGGCCAGACACCCGGTCGTTACCGCTCCACTGCGGGTGCGGCTCACAGCTGAGCACCGTCTCCGTCGGCCGCCTGGCGGGTTATCGGAGATTCGGGGCGGAACATCGGTTGCACGCCCACCCGCGCGGCGGACACGCTTTGCGGCATGTCTCACCACCTTCCCGGTCATGGCGCCGCGGCTTCGGCAGCCGCCACGACGGCATCTTCCGGAGTCACGCTGGGTGACCTGATCACGCAGGCACTCAGCCGGCACAGCTCGTCCGAGGCCTTCGTGGCCGGTGATCGGCGACTGACCTATGCGCACGTCAGGGACCTTCTCTCGCAGTACGTGGCCGCGCTGGCCCGTCGGGGAGTGGGGCTCGGCGTGGGAGTCACGATGCTCAGTCCGAACCTGCCTGAATCGTGGATCGTCCAGGCCGCGACGTATCTCTTGGGCGGCCGCTTCACCGGGCTGCAGACCCTGGCCTCGGTCACGGACCACATCACCGTCTGCGCGGACGCGGAGGCCACGGTGCTGGTGGTGACCGCGCCCCTGGAGGAGCATGGACGCCAGGTCCTCGCCGAGGTCGACTCCCTGCGACACCTGATGGTGATCCCCGCCGCCGGTGGTGCGCCCGAGGGCGAGCCCTCGGCGGTTCGATCGCTCGACCGTGGTCCGGCGACGGAGACGGATGTCGCCTGGCTGCAGTACACCGGGGGGACGACCGGCAGACCCAAGGGCGTGCTGCAGCCTCATCGGTCGATGGTGCAGATGGTCTATGCGCACATGGCCGACTTCGAGCAGCCACACCTCCCGCGGTACCTGGCGGCGGCTCCGCTCACGCACGCGGCCGGGCTGGCCGTCATCCCGGCACTGCTGCGTGGCGGCACGGTCGTGATCGAGCAGGGCTTCGAACCCGGCCGGTTCCTCGACGTCATCGAGGCCGAGCACATCAACTGTGTGAGCGGCCTTCCGACGATGATCTACACCTTGTTGGACCAGGAGCGTCCGGAGACCAGAGACCTCTCCAGCCTTGAGGTCATCTGGTACGCCACCGGACCGATGTCGCCGGTGCGCCTGGCGGAGGCTCGCGAGCGGATCGGTCCGGTCTTCTCCCAGGTCTACGGGCAGACGGAGTCGGCCGGCATCGGGACGGTCCTGACCAAGGCCGCACACGACACCGCGAGCCTTGAGCAACTCGCCTCCTGTGGCCGTCCCGTGGTCGGCAACCGCATCAGGCTCATCGACGACGACGGCCACGACGTCCGTCTGGGCGAGATGGGCGAGATCGCCATGCAGGGCCGCGGGGTGATGCAGGGCTACAAGGACCTCCCCGACGAGACAGAAGCAGCACTCAAGGGGGGATGGCTCCACACCGGAGACCTTGCCCGCCAGGACGCCGAGGGCCTGCTCTACATCGTGGACCGCAAGAAGGACATGATCATCTCGGGTGGTTTCAACATCTACGCCAGCGAAGTCGAGGCCGCTCTGACAGCGCACCCTTCGGTGGGCGCAGCCGCCGTCATCGGCGTCCCGGACAGCCGCTGGGGCGAGATCGTCACCGCGTTCGTGGTCCCGCGACCGGGGCGACAGATCGACATTCCCGCGCTCCAGTCCTACGTGAAGCAGGTCAAGGGCTCGATGTACGCGCCCAAGAAGGTCGTGGTCGTGGACTCACTCCCCGCCACGCCGGTGGGAAAGGTCGACAAGAAGCGCCTGCGCGCGCCGTTCTGGACCGACTCGCACCGCGATGTCCACTGACCATCCCGATGTCCTTCCCACAGCCATGCACGAAAGGCACTCAGCGTGAACGTACCGCCGGCCCGGTTGATCGACTTCCACTCCCACTGGGGCACAGAGCGAGGATGGAAGGGAAGCCCGTACGAGACCGCCGAGGACCGCGAGGCCCTGCGGGACTACTTCAAGTGGGACATGAGCTTCGTCAGCGACGAGGAGCAGGCCGTCCGGTTCCGCCGCGCCAACGTCAAGGCGATGCTCGACTTCGCGTTCACCCACACCATGGACGCCGGCGCACTGCGCGACCAGCACGACTACGCCTTCGACCATGCGCGCAAGCACCCCGACGTCGTACTGGGCAACTGGATCGGCATCGATCCCACACAACCAGCCCATGTCAGGGAATTCGAGCGTTGCCTTGGCGAGGGGACGGGACTCGTCGGACTGACGGTCCACTCGTTCACACCGGCCGGGACACCCGACCAGCCGGAGTGGGAGACCTGTCTGAACATGTGCATCGAGGCCAACCGTCCCGTCCTAATCCATGTCGGCATGTCGGCCACCGGGGCCGGCACCCGCGGAGGCATGGGCATGACCCTGGAGGGCTGCCACCCCCGTTACGTCGACCGCGTCGCGGCCAAGTATCCCGATCTGAACGTGATCGCGGCTCGGGTGGCGTGGCCCTGGCAGTCGGAGATGATCGCAATCGCACTGCACAAGGCGAACGTGTGGATGGAGCTCCACGGTTGGTCACCGCGCTACTTCCCCGACGAGCTCAAGCGCGAGATCGGTAAGCGGCTGCGCAAGAAGGTCTTTTTCGGAGCCGACTACCCGATGCTCACCCACGAGAGGCTGGTCGAGGAGTGGCGCGAGGAAGGCTTCTCTTCCGACGTCCTTGACGACGTGTTCTCCGGCAACGCCGAGACCTTCCTCACCTCGATCGGAGTTCAGTGATGGACCTCGGACTGACCGGCAAGGTCGCCATCGTCGGCGGCGGCAGCGACGGCCTCGGATACGCCATCGCCGATCGTCTTCTGCAGGAAGGCGCCAATGTCACGATCTTCGCGCGACGCGCGGAGAAGGTCACAGCCGCCGCGCAACGGCTTGCCACGGCATACGGCGAGGAGAAGGTCCTCGGGCTGGCCGCCGACTGCTCGGCCGACACCGACATCGAGCGCGTCACCGCCTCGACCCTCGAACGGTTCGGTCCAGCCGTTCACGTCCTGGTCACCAACGACGGTGGACCGCCGATCCGGCGCATCTCCGAACTCACCGACGAGGTGTGGCTGAAGGCCTTCGAGCGCCACTTCTTCTACGTCGTCAGATCCGTGCGGGCCACCTTGCCGTACATGACCGCCGAAGGCGGCAGCATCCTCAACGTGGTTTCCGGCGTCGTCGAGCGCCCGGCCGTCGGCATGGCGGCGTCCGTGGGCGTGTGGTCGGCGGTGATCGGCTACGCCAAAACCCTCGCCCTGGAGGTCGCCGGGCAGGACATCAACGTCAACACTCTGCTGTCCGGATTCTTCGACACCGCCCTGCTGGGCGGAATGCTGGAACGACAGCCGGAACTGTCCAAAGCCGGCCTCGGGAACGGGGTACCGATGGGACGCATCGGGGAGCCCCGTGAGTTCGCCGACCTGGTCGGTGCGCTCGTGTCACCCAACCTGCGCTTCGTCACCGGCGCGGTGATCCCGGTCGACGGTGGCGCCGGCATCGGCATCGGGATCGGCGCGAGCTTCGCCTCACCGACGGCGAAGTGAGGCACTGCTCATGAAGGGCCACGAAGGGAACCATGAAGATCTCCACGATGCTCACCTACGGCACCGACCCACGCGAGGCCGCTGACCACATCACTCGACTTGAGGCCGCCGGGCTCGACACGGTCTGGGTCGCCGAGGGGTACGGCTACGACTCGCCGACCCTGATGGGCTACCTGGCGGCCCGCACCTCAAGTGTGGAGATCGGCGCAGCCATCCTCAACGTCTACTCCCGCACCCCGACCATGCTCGCATCGACCGCGGCCGGCCTCGACAGCGTGTCCGGCGGTCGCGCCATCATCGGCCTCGGCGCCTCCAACCCGAAGATCGTCGAGGGGTGGCACGGCATGCCCTTCGTACAGTCGACCGGCCGTACCAAGGAAACCGTCGACATCATCCGCGCGGCCCTGCGGCACGAGGCGGTCGACCACAGCGGCCGCTCCTTCGAGATCCCGCTCCCAGCCGGTCAGGGCACCGGTCTCGGCGAGCCGCTGAAAATCATGACCAAGCCGCTACGCCCCTCGGTTCCGCTCTACCTCGCCGCGCTGGGACCGAAATCGGTCGAAGGCGCGGCGGAGTACGCCGACGGCTGGCTGCCTTTCCTGTACTCCCCCGAAGGCGCCGCCGGGGTATGGGGCGACGCGCTTGCCGCGGGAACCGCGAAGCGCTCCGAGCACCTCGCGCCCCTGGAGGTCGTCGCCGGTGGCATCGTCGCTGTCGGCGAGGACGTGAAGGAGATACTCGACCTCGCGCGGCCGGTGCTCGCGCTCTACATCGGAGGCATGGGCGCCCGCGGCAAGAACTTCTTCAACGACCTCGTCCGACGCTACGGCTACGAAGCCGAGGCCAAGGAGATCCAGGACCTCTATCTCGACGGCAAGAAGAAGGAAGCCGAAGCCAAGGTCCCATTCGAACTCCTCGAACAGATCAACCTCGTCGGCCCGGCCTCCTACGTCCGGGAACGGATCGAAGCCTTCCGCGAGTCCGGCGTCACCAATCTCCAGGTGACCCCGACCGGCGACGACCCCGCCGGACTCGTGCGCCGACTCAAAGAGTGGGTGGCCTGACTTCCGCTTCTGCCCGGGCAACACCCCTTGCAGCGCTCGACGGTCAATGGCCCCGAGGTGGTGGACTCCCGGCCTCGGGATCGCTGAAGCGACTCCGCTGCCACCTGGACGTGCGTCAGCACCTCGCCTCGTGGCGTCGTACCAGTGAACGGCCGGCAGAGTTCGACGGTGCACCGACCTGCCGTGTTCGGGGCTGCGGCCCGTCGTCGACGGGGTCGCCCCCGTTGCCGGCCCTGATCCACCACCGAGGTGAGGGGAGAATCTCGGTCCACGCCGCGTCAGAGGCTCTGGCCGCCGGACACGTCGATGATCGATCCGGTCGCCCACTGGAAGGCGTCGGAGAGGACGGCCGGGACCACCGCGGTGATGTCGTCGGTCGTGGCGATCCGGCCCTGGGCAATCGTGTCGGCGGCGAGCTTCTGCACGTCCGGCGAGCGCATGATGCCTCCGCCGAAGTCGGTCACGACCGCGCCGCCCATGAGGGTGTTGACCCGGATGGACCGTTCGGCGAGTTCGACGGCCTGGTAGCGGGTCAGGACCTCGATCGCGCCCTTGGTGGCGGCATAGGCGGACATCCCGGGTACGACACCCCGGGTGAGAGCGGTCGACACATTGAGCACGCGGCCGCCCTCGTTGATCAGGGGCAGCAGCGCCTGAGTGAGGAAGAACGGTGCCTTGAGATTGATCCGGACCAGCTCGTCGAACTGGTCGGGCGTGGTCACCGCGTACGGCGCGTAGGTGCCGATGCCGGCGTTGTTGACCAGGTAGTCGAAGGTCTCCACGCCGAACCGTTCCCGCAGCGTGCTCCGCACGACGGTGACGAACTCCGGGAACGTGTCGGTCCGGGTGACGTCGAGCCGACAGAAGGCGAGGTCCGGCCCGGTCGCCTCGGTGGCTGCGCGCTCACTGGTGAGATAGGTGCCGAGCACCGCGACCCCCGAGCGCGTCAGGTGTTGCGCCATGCCCAGGCCCAGCCCGCGCCCGGCCCCGGTGACCAGGGCGATTTTCCGGTCCGTCATGAGTGTCCTTCCATCGGTGGGATCGATCCCCGCCACGATGGAGGAAGCGCCCCGCCCGGGGCGAGGCGTTGTCCGCTGAACGGACAACCACCGGATCACAGCCCGGAGAGCCTGCGTTCCAGTGCGGCGGCGGCCCGGTGGACGGACGCCGCGAGTCTGTCCGCGGGCCGCTGCGCCGCGGTCGCGATCTGCAACGACGCCCGGCGCCCACCGGGCAGGCCGACCGGCACGGCGTAGCAGGTCAGCCCCACGAACACGTCCTGGTCGTCGACCGCGGCTCCGAACGGCCGCCGCCGCGCCGCCGGCATCGCACTGGGGGTCAGAACCATCGCGGCGGCCGTCGACGCGGGCATCCGCGCGCCGCTACGTGCGTCGATCGGCAGCGTGTCCCGGCCCGGGACCATCTCCAGCGCGACGAACGAGCCGTCCGACGGTACGACCAGGGACACCGCGGCGCCCGTCTCTTCGCGCAGACGCTGGATGACCTTCGAGGCGGTCTCCCGCAGACCGGCCAGCGGCTCGACCTGCCGCGCGAGGCCCAGCAGCGACGCCGACAGGGCCCAATGACCGTCAGCCCACTCCACCGCGCCGGATCGGCGCAGCTGGCCCAGCAGCCGGTGCACCGTCGGACGAGGCAGCCCTGTCAACTGGGCGAGACGCGCCACCTGATGCTTCCGGCCGGCTTCGGGCAGAGCCCGCAGCACCCGGAAGGCACCGTCGACGACACCGCGCGGTTCCCGCTCGGCCATCACACCCCGCTTCCACCACAACCACGGACCGGGACAAGGGTATGCGTCGTGACCCGGCCCGCCTGCTCATGGAACAGACGTGGGAACTCCCATGGACGGCTGACTGATCGTGTGGGAAGCGGGTCGGCTCGCCCCCGAGCGCGTGCCCTACGGTCAGGCACTGGTCGGAGGGCCCGGAACAGCCTGGTTGTAGCGGCGTGCGGCGCGGTCGTTGAGTCGGCTGCCCAACCTGCGTACCTTCTCCGTCCACGTGGAGCGGGCACCGTCGATGCCGTGGCCCTGCGCCATGCCGCCCTCCGTCGTACCGCCGGCGCCGCCGTCCCCGGACGGGGACGGGGACGGGGACGGGGACGGCGGGAGAAACCGGGCGGCGAGGCCGCTGATCCGCGTGACCACGGTAGGTGCTACGCCGTGTGCCACTCCGGCGGCTCGCGCCGCGGGGGTGAGTACCAGGCGGGTCCGCCTCCGCTCCAGGGCCCGCACGATGCGCTCGGCCGCGCGGTCGGCGTCCATCGACACGACGGGTGTCCCTGACAGAGCCGAGAACCAGGCGAACTCCTTGGCGGCCTGGCCACCGAATTCCGCCTGAAGATGTGATCCGGTGCGCATCAGGCCGGGGTGGACCGTGGTCACGCTGACATTCGTGTCCGCTGTCTCCGCCCGCAGCCCCTCTCCCAGCGTTCCCACGGCGGCCTTCGCACAGGAGTAGGGCAGCAGGTGCGGAACGGCGAGCAGGCCGCCGACGGACCCGATGAGGCAGAGACGGCCGCCGGCCCCACTGCGGCGCAGGTGAGGCAGCGCGGCCATGGCGGTGTTCACCGCCCCACCGAAGATGGTTGCCATGGCGTCGTCGAAGGCTCCGCTGTCGAGCGACGCCAGCGGTGCGACCTGGATGACTCCCGCGTTGGCGATGACGATGTCCAGACCGCCCTGACGACTTTCCGTCTGCCGGACCACGGCCTCGACCGCGTCCCGGTCGCGGACGTCGCACACCTCCGTGGCAACCGTGGAGCCGGTTCGTTCCTTCACCCAGTCGGCGCCGCGGCGCAGTTCGCCTGCGTCGCGAGCCGCCATGGTCACTCGGCAACCCCGCCGAGCCAACCGCGCGGACAGGAGTAGCCCCAGCCCGCGCGATCCGCCTGTGACCAGTGCACAGAGCCCGTCGAGAGTAGACGGGCGTGGCGTCGGTGCCATCTCTGCCTCACCTCACCTCGCTACCTCGCTCATGTAAGACGATCCGAGTACCCGCGACGCCTGCGTGTAGACGCCGAGCACGGTCCTGTCATCGGACCGTGGACGCGGTACGCGCGGTGCGGAGACGGCTCGCCACCGGGCAGTGCCGGCCCTCTTTCCTTCGGCGGAGCACGAGGATCTTCCAGATCCCGGCTCTCCCTCGGTCGTCCCGGGCCCGGGCTGCCCGGCCGGCGGCGCGGACCCTTTCGCGCGCCACGGGCACGGCTGCCTCACCTCGAATCCCGGCCGCCTCGCCATGCCTCGCCCCCCTTACGGTCACCTCCGTCCCGTCGGTGCTCCGCCGCGCCGTGCGACCTGGTCCCGACACCCTGAACGGCACCTCATTCACCTTGACCGGCACCTCATTGCTGCCGCCGGCGTCGATCACGGCGCGATCCGGGTAGCCGACATCGCGGTGGCCGTCGCAGACGGTTTCGACGGTCGTGCTCAGCCCGGTGCCGAAGGCGGCGGGCCTGCCGGTGTCGTAGCACCCGCGGCCCAGCAGGCCGGGCCCGCCCGGTCTGCCCGGTCTGCCGGACCAACTAGCGCGACGCTGCTCGTTCTCCGCATGCCGGGATGAAGAGCATTCTCCGCATGCCGGGATGAAGAGCATTCTCCGCATGCCGGGATCGAGAAGATGAAGAAGCGGGGCGAAGAAGCGGTCCTCACCGAACGGACTCGCTGTCCTCCACCGAGTCGTCCATGCCTCCCCACGAGCCGCTGCACGGCCGAGCCTCGCAACGCCTCATGCCCTCTCTGGCTCATGGCGCCCAGGAGGCGGTTGGGCCACCACCATGCGGCAGCGTCACCTAATTGTTATGGCGGATGACAAATAGCGCCTACCGCACTCTGGCGCACGAGTTCCGGGGCGCCGTAAGTTCCCGCTCACAACATTCAGACGGGCGGATCACCCGACACCCGGCAATTCCCCCGCGAGAGCGCGCTTCTCGCCTTCCTCCTCATCACCCTCGTACGTCCGGCAGTCCGGCCGTAACACCAGAAAGGACCCTGCCCATGCGCAAGGGACTCCTCCTCACCGCCGCCTCGGTGGTGCTGGTCAGCTCGCTCACCGCCTGTGGCGACGACTCGTCGTCGAACGACAGCGACTCCGGCTCCGGCTCCGGCGCCAAGCCGAAGATCGGGGTGATCCTCCCGGACAGCAAGTCCTCGGCCCGCTGGGAGACCGCGGACCGCAAGTACCTCTCCGAGGCGTTCAAGGCGGCGGGCGTCGAGTACGACATCCAGAACGCGCAGGGCGACAAGCAGGAGTTCCAGACCATCGCGGACCAGATGATCACCAGTGGCGTGAACGTCCTGGTGATCGTGAACCTGGACAGCGGCACGGGCAAGGCGGTCCTGGACAAGGCCAAGGGGCAGGGCGTCGCCACGATCGACTACGACCGGCTCACCCTCGGTGGCTCCGCCCAGTACTACGTGAGCTTCGACAACACCGCGGTCGGCAAGCTCCAGGGCGAGGGCCTCAGCAAGTGCCTGAGCGACATGAAGGCCAAGAAGCCCATCGTCGCCACGCTCAACGGCTCCCCGACGGACAACAACGCCACCCTCTTCGCCGACGGCTACAACGGCGTCCTCGGTCCGAAGTACAAGTCGGGCGACTACGTGAAGGGCCCGGACCAGTCCGTCCCGGACTGGGACAACGCCCAGGCCGGCACCATCTTCGAGCAGATGCTCACCAGCGAGCCCGAGATCGGCGGGGTGCTCGCCGCCAACGACGGTCTCGGCAACGCGGCCATCGCCGTCCTGCGCAAGCAGAACCGCAACGGCGAGGTCCCGGTCACCGGCCAGGACGCCACCGCGCAGGGACTGCAGAACGTCCTCGCCGGCGACCAGTGCATGACCGTCTACAAGGCGGTCAAGAAGGAGGCCGACGCCACGGCCAAGCTCGCCGTCTCCCTCGCCAAGGGCGAGAAGGGCGAGACCAACGCGGCCGTCGAGGACCCCGAGGGCAAGCGCAAGGTCCCGTCCGTGCTGGAGACGCCGGTCGCCATCTACAAGGACAACGTCAAGGACGTCGTGGACGACGGCTTCGTCACCGCGAAGGAGCTGTGCACGGGCAAGTACGCCGCCCTGTGCGCGAAGGCCGGCATCAAGTAGCCCCGACCGGCCGGCCGGACCGCTGCCCCCGGTCCGGCCGGCCCGACCGCGGGCCCCGGCACCCACCTCCCCGGGACAGGGACCCGCGACCTCACGACCGTAAGGAGCCGTCCTCCATGACAGCGACCCCCAACGCGAACCCGAATCCGAAGCCGGACCCGATCCTTCGACTGCGCGGGATCGACAAGAGCTTCGGCGCCGTGCAGGTACTGCACGACGTGTCCTTCGACGTCCACCCGGGAGAGGTGACCGCGCTCGTCGGAGACAACGGCGCGGGCAAGTCCACCCTGGTCAAGTGCATCGGCGGAATCCACTCGTTCGACGGCGGCGAGTACTGGTTCGAAGGTGAGCAGGTCCAGGTGCACAGCCCGCGTGAGGCGGCGGCCCTGGGCGTCGAGATCGTGTACCAGGACCTGGCGCTCTGCGACAACCTCGACATCGTGCAGAACATGTTCCTCGGCCGCGAGAAGCGCCGGGGACTCGTCCTGGACGACGCGACGATGGAGGAGATGGCCGCCCAGACCCTCGACGGGCTGTCGGTCCGCACCGTCACGTCCATCCGCCAGCAGGTCTCCAGTCTCTCCGGCGGCCAGCGGCAGACCGTGGCCATCGCCAAGGCCGTGCTGTGGAACAACAAGGTCGTCGTCCTGGACGAGCCGACCGCCGCGCTCGGTGTCGCCCAGACGGCCCAGGTCCTCGAACTGGTCAGGCGGCTGGCCGACAACGGTCTCGCCGTGGTCCTCATCTCGCACAACATGAACGACGTCTTCGCGGTGTCCGACCGCATCGCCGCCCTCTACCTGGGCCGGATGGCCGCCCAGGTCAGCACGTCGAACGTGACGTACTCCCAGGTCGTCGAACTCATCACCTCAGGCCGCAGCGGGGACCTCGGCCTCGCCCACACCAACGGAGCCACCGCATGACCGCCGCAGTCGCCCCCGAGAAGCCGGAGCTGCCACGCGGCCCCGGCACGCCGAAGAAGAACGGAGCCGCCGGGACCACGAGCCTGCGCTCGGTCGCCCGGAACTACGTCGACCGGGTGAGGGGCGGCGAACTGGGCGCCCTCCCCGCCATACTCGGCCTGATCGTCCTGTGCGTGTTCTTCGCCGCGCTGCGCCCGGTCTTCCTGTCCGAGCTGAACTTCGCCAACCTGCTGACCCAGGGCGCGGGCAGCATCGCCATCGCCATGGGCCTGGTCTTCGTCCTCCTCCTCGGGGAGATCGACCTGTCCGCGGGGTACGCCAGCGGGGTCTGCGCCGCCGTCCTGGCCATCCTGCTCACCGACCACGGATGGCCCTGGTACGGCGCGGCCGGCGCGGCGATCCTCACCGGCACGGTCATCGGCCTACTGCTCGGCCTGCTGGTGGCGAAGGTCGGCATCCCCTCCTTCGTGGTCACCCTCGCCGCCTTCCTGGGGTTCCAGGGCGTCGTGCTGATGCTGCTGAAGGAAGGCACCAACATCTCCGTCCGGGACGAGACGATCCTGGCCGTCGCCAACAACAACCTCTCCCCCGCACTGGGTTGGGTGCTGCTCGCCGTCAGTGTCGGGGCGTACGCGGCGATACAGCTCCGGCAGAACCGCAACCGCCGGCACCGCGGGCTCGCCACCGCTCCGATCACCCTGCTCGCGGTCAGGATCGGCGGCCTGGCTGCGCTCGGTGCGATCGCCGTGTACCTGCTCAACCAGGAGCGCAGCCGCAACATCATCGTCGACTCGCTCAAGGGTGTCCCGATCGTGGTGCCGGTCATCGGCGTCCTTCTCGTCGCCGGTACGTTCCTGCTCCAGCGCACCTCGTTCGGCCTGCACATCTACGCGGTGGGCGGCAACGCCGAGGCCGCCCGCCGGGCCGGCATCAACGTGTCCGCCATCCGGATCTCCGCGTTCGTCATCTGCTCCTCCCTGGCCGCGGTGGGCGGCATCATCGCCGCGTCCCGGGGCAACTCGGTCGACCCCAACACCGGTGGCAGCAACGTGCTGCTGCTGGCCGTCGGCGCCGCCGTGATCGGCGGAACGAGCCTGTTCGGCGGGCGGGGCAGGGTCGTCGACGCCGTGCTCGGCGGCATGGTGGTCGCGGTCATCCAGAACGGCATGGGCCTGATGGGGTACAGCTCAGGGGTCAAGTACGCTGTCACGGGTTCGGTCCTGCTGGTGGCCGCAGGCGTGGATGCGCTGTCCCGTCGCCGGGCCGTACAACGATGATGAGGTCTGTGGCTCCATGAAAGCCGGTCCCTCGCAGGAGGAGATCCGCCGGCACAACCTCGGCACCCTGCTCCGCCACGTACACATCGGCGGCTCCATGTCACGGGCCGTCCTGGCCGAGCGCATGGGCCTCAACCGCAGCACCATCCTGGGTCTGGTGAGCGAGCTGGGCTCGGCCGGACTGGTCCGTGAGGAACTGCCCCGCGACACCGGCAGGGCGGGCCGGCCTTCCCTGGTCGTACGGCCCGAGTCCGACCGCGTGTACGTCCTCGCCTTCGACGTGGGCGTGGACCGGCTGGCCGCCGCCCGTATCGGCCTGGGCGGGGTCTTCCTCGACCGCAGGGAGATCCCCATGGCTCCCGGCCGCCGCGACGCCGGCAAGGTGGCCGAGATCCTCGCCGGCTCCGCGCTGGACATGGTGGGCACGGCACAGCACGGCACCTACTGTGTCGGCGTGGCCGCCGCCGTCCGCGGGATGGTGCGCCGGCCGGACGGCCTCGTCCGTGCCGCTCCCCACCTCGGCTGGGAGGACGAGGAGTTCGGCGAGGACCTCATGCGCCGGCTGGGCCTCGGCCTTCCCGTCTCGGTGGCCAACGAGGCCAGTCTCGGTGCGCTCGCGGAGCATCTGCGCGGTGCCGGGACCGGCTGCCAGGACCTCGTGTACCTGCACGGCGACATCGGCATCGGCGGGGGTGTCATCACCGGTGGCCAACTGCTGACCGGCGACTGCGGGTACGGCGGCGAGATCGGGCACATGGTCGTCAACCCGCGGGACGGCAGGCCCTGCGGCTGCGGAGCACACGGCTGCCTCGAAGCCGAGGCCGGGGAACGCGCCCTGCTGGAGACCGCGCGGCGCGACCCGACGGCCACCGGCCGGGAAGCCGTACGTGCCGTCGTCGAGGCGGCCGACCGGGGCGACATCACCGCCCGCGCCGCCCTGCGCGACGTCGGCGACTGGCTCGGCATCGGCGTCGCCAACCTGGTCAACGTGCTCAACCCGCGCACGGTCGTCTTCGGCGGGACGCTCCGCGAGGTGTTCCTCGGCTCGGCCGCCCAGATCCGCAGCCGCATCAACCGCCTGGCCCTCACGTCCTCCCGCGAGAACCTGCGGCTGAGAGTGGGGGAACTCGGCGACGACGCGGTCCTCATCGGAGCCGCCGAACTCGCCTTCTCCGAGATCCTGGTCGGCCCCCTGGAGACACTGGCCCGGGCCGGCGCGTAGCCCCCTCCTTCGCCGGGACGCAGGCGGCGAACACGCCGATCCGGCGGCACCCCTCGGCACGGATCCCGTCCGGCTCCCACTGGCACCACGACAGTGGTCCCGGCCCTACCAGAGTCCGGGCCAGGAGGAGTGAAGGTCGGAACGAGTGACGCCGAACACATCGTGGCGCCGTAGGCTGAACGCGTAGCCGTAGCACAGTCTTGGGGGACGATGTTGTGCTCTACATGCCGCTGCGCCGTAAGTTCCGGTACATCCACGAGCCGTTGCCGGCCGGTGACGAGGCCCTTCCGGCGCTCGGGCACGAGTCGCTGGTCCAGGCGCTGAGGGAGCGGCTGACCTACTCGCACGGCGGGGCCTTCCTGGTGAGCGGTTTCCGGGGCGTCGGCAAGTCGACCTTGGTGCTGCGAGCGCTGGACAAGGCCAAGGACGCGTGGGGCAAACGGGACGTCATGCTGGTGGTGCATCTGAACGTGGGGCGCACCATGACGACCGATCAGCTGCTGTTCGCCGTCGTGCGGCGCATCTTCGAGTCTCTCGACGACCGTGATCTGCTGGTGGGTCTGCCACGGGAGGTGCAGCGGTCGCTGCTGCTGGCCTACTCGCGTACGTCGCTGTCGTTCACCCAGACCCAGTCGGAGAGCAAGGAACGGGGCACGACCGTGGGGCTCGCTCCGCAGCACCGACTGCTTCCCACGATGAGCTTCAACAGCCGCCGGACCCGCGCGCAGGCCTCGGAGGCGGCGTTCCTCGCGTACTCCGAGACGGACGTCGAGCACGACCTCGTCCGCATCCTCCATCTCCTCAACGGCAGCGAGGGCCGCCCCGAGCAACGGACGCGTCCGCAAAGGCTGTTACGGCGAAGACGCCGACGACAGACCGCGAGGCTGCGGGTGCACCCGGTGGTCGTCCTCGACGAGGTGGACAAGCTCACCGACAACAAGGACGAGGAACTCGCTCTCTTCGAGGGGGTGTTGGGCCGGATCAAGAACGTCCTCACGGCGCGCGGCGCGCACTTCATCGTCGTGGCCGGTCCCGATCTGCACGACCGCGCCATCCAGGACGCCGACCGGGGCAACGGCGTGTACGAGAGTGTCTTCGGCTGGCGGATGTACGTGCCGTGCCTGTGGGACGCGCCCGAACGTCTGGTCCGGGGCCTGGTCGGAGAGGTCGGCGCACAGGAACCACAACCGGTCCGGGGTCCTCCGACACCGCCTCCCGGCGGCACGGTGAACGGTGCGCCTGTCACGTACCCCACCTACCCACCCGACATCACGTACCGCATCCCGCAGACGCCGATGGACGAGGCGAGACTGGCCCGGTTCATCAGCTATCTGTGCTTCAAGGCGCGCGGCGTACCGCGGCGTCTGCTGCAGGAGTTCAACTCGACGGTGGTGTGGGAGGACGGCTCCCCCTCGCTGCGTGTGAGTGAGGCGGACTGGGCACGGATCGACTTCTACGCACGGCTGGAAGCGGTCGTCTCCGAGGCGATCGCCGTGAGCGATCCCGAGGGACCCGCGCGCGTGGCGATCGACGACGACCGGCGACGGCTCGGCGGCTACCACGTGGTGGACTGGGCGCTGCGCAGCGAAGGCAGACCGTTCACCTGCACCGATGTGACGGGTTCTCAGGGGATCGACCCGCTGCTGCGGATGACGCCGCCTGCGGTGGAGCGCCTGATGCGGCATCTGGTCAGGGCGGGCATGCTGGACGTGGTGAGCGAGCCCGGCCGACCGAACGCGACCCGGTACGGCGGCGCGGAATCCACGCTGGCCTACTACAAGTTGTCGGACGCGTACAAGCGCCAGTTGGCCGGCTTCGTACGCAGCAGTGAGAGCGAACGTTCGGATCTGGGGATCGTCGCACCGCTGCCGGGCTCCGGCCCGTACGGCGGGACCGTGACCGTCGATCCCGCTCCGCCGTCTCCGCCGGTGACGGGCCACGGCCCCCTTCCGGCGGGCGGGACGCCGTCGGTGCCCCGGGCCCCTGCCGCGTCGGCGGCCCCCGCGGCCGGCACCCCCGCGGTCGCCGTACTGGCCGAGCGGTACGAGATGAGCAGCCTTCTGGGCCAGGGCGGGATGGGCGCGGTGTACCAGGGACGGGACCTGCTGACCGGCCGGCCCATCGCCATCAAGGTGCTGCACAACGCCGCCCGCAACGACGAGCAGATGCTGGCGAGGTTCCGGCGTGAGGCCCAGGTGAGCCGTCAGCTGAACCATCCGCAGATCGTACGCACGCTGGACGCCCTGGGCGGCGGCGCGGACGCCGAGCCCGCACTGATCATGGAACTGGTCGAGGGTCCTTCCCTGTGGGACGTGTTGAACGAGCGGGGCCCGCTGCCCGCCGGGCTGGTCGCGCGGATCGGCCGGCAGTTGGGCGAGGCTCTCGCCTTCATCGACGACATGGGCATCTCGCGTATCGACCTCAAGCCGAGCAACGTCCTGGTCCATCCCGAACGCGGCGCTGTGATCATCGACTTGGGCATCGCGAGACCGCTGACGGACGACAGGGAGCTGACCGTCGTCGGGATGGTGATCGGGACACCGGGATACATGGCCCCTGAACAGGCACGGGGCGGCCCTGCGGACATCAGGACCGACCTGTACACGCTGGGGATCCTCATGTACCAGTGCCTTGCGGGAACGCTGCCCTGGGACGCGTCGTCGGCGATTCAGATGATCTACGAGATCGCGAACACGGAGGTGTCCGTGGACGCCCTGCCCGTCTCCGAAGAACTCCGTGCGCTGCTCGGCAGCACGCTGTCCCGTTCACCCGACTCCCGCCCCCGCGATCCCGGGGAGTTCCTGGCGCGGCTCGCCTCGACGCCCGAGGCGCAGGAGGAGATCTCGCTCGAAGACGTGGGAACACCGGACGAGGCGGAGAATGCGGAGCCGCCCGACCCGGATCCGGACGCCGTCCCCGAACCGACCGCGATCGACTGATGCTCCCATGGGTGTGCCGACGGATGTTGCGCAAAGCCATCTGTGAACAGCGTGGATCCGGTTCGCGGCAGGCCACGCGGAGGTCTACCGGCTGTTCCCTCGGCGTCCGTTCCCCGAAGACCTGGCAGATCAGCGCCGACCGCCTCGCCGGCTCTGTCACCATCAGGGTCGGTGTGGCCGGCTCGGAAGGCGCGGCCGCACCGTGGGAGTGACGCACGCCGGACCGTGCGCGGCGGCAGGTCCGGCAGACGGACGGCGACCACGCCCCGCGGGAGTCGCGGCGTACTGGTGCCGAGGATGCGGCGGACCGCCGGACTCCACCCTCACTTCCACCCGTGGGTCCAGGCGCGCAAGGTCGCGTGACAGCACGCTTGAGGGCATGACCACCACCGACTGGATCACCGACATCGCCCTCGTACTCGTCGTCTTCCGGCAGCTGCGAGAAGGCCGCCTGGACTTCAAGTCCTACTTGCTCCCTCTGGGGATCGTGGCCTTCGTGGCCTCCCGGTACCTGCACACCGTCCCCACCGCGGGCAACGACCTGGTGCTGGTCGGAGCGCTGGTCGGGGCCGGCGCGGTGCTCGGCGTCGCAGGCGGCGTCCACACCCGGATCCGCGGTGCCGACGGACACCTTTTCATCAAGGCAGGTGCCGTCTCGGCAGTCCTGTGGGTGCTCGGCATGGGCGCGCGCATGGGCTTCCAGGTGTGGGTCGATCACGGCGGCGCCGACGACGTGGCCCGGTTCAGCGTCACCCATGACATCACCACCGTCGACGCCTGGGTTGCCGCGTTCGTGCTGATGGCGCTCACCGAGGTGGTCACACGCTTGACCACGGTCTTCGTCCGGAGCCGCCGGGTGGACCGCCGGCCGCAGCACCCCGCGGGTACGCGTCCCACCGCAGCCCTCGACCGCACCGCCTGACCGTGGGCTATGGTCGCGGCGTGTCCACGAGTACCCCCGACCCCGGGCCGGCTCCTGAGCGGGAGCCCGGCCCCCGGGTCATACCCCGCCAGGACCCCCGTGCGCAATGGGTCGTCACTCTGGCGGTCGTCGTCGCCGCGATCGTGACCGTCCGCCCGGTGGACACCAGCGGCCGTGGCCTGGCGGTGGCCGCGCTGATCGTGGTCAATTCCGTCGCTCTGCTGGCCCGGCACGTGCCCGACGCCAGGTTCCCTCCCCGCGCCGCGCTCGTCTGGCTGACCCTGGGTGTCGTGGCGGCCGCCGCCCTCATCGGAGTCGGCCGCAGCGGCTCCACCTACCTGTTCGCGTACTTCCTCGTCGGCCATATCGGCTACCGCCTTCCCCTCAAGCAGGCTCTGTCGATTGCGGCTGCGTCCAGCCTGCTCTGCGGCGGTGTCCTGTACTTCCGCCTCGGCCCCGGTCACGAGGAACTGCCCTGGGCCCTCGGCCTCACCATCGGCGCCCCGGTGGTGGCCGGGATCCTCAGCCGCAGCAGACAGCGCGCCGTGGAGGCGATGATCTCGTCCGCCGAGTCTGCCGAGCGGGCCGCCCGCGCCGAAGCCCGGACCGCCGTCCTCACCGAGCGCGGCCGGATCGCCCGGGACGTCCACGATGTGCTGGCGCATTCACTGGCCGGGATCAACATGCAGCTGGAACTGGCGGACGCCCTACTCGACACCGGCGATCTGGGAAAGGTCCGCGAGGCGAACGACAAGGCCCACAGCATGGTCAAAGAGAGCCTGAAACAGGCCCAGTGGACCGTATACGCGCTGCGCGAGGACGCCCTTCCGCTGCTCGACAGCCTGACCGCGATGGTCGAGTCCTCCGGCCACCGCGACGCCCTGACCGTCACCGGAACCGTCCGCGAACTGTCGGCGCAGGTCACCCAGAACCTGCTGCGTATCGCCCAGGAGGCGCTGACCAACGCCGCCCGGCACGCCCCGGGCGCCGACGCCCGGGTGGAGCTGACGTTCGATGCCGCATCGACGACACTGAGGATTCTCAACGGTCCCGCGGTCGGCGAGGTGACGGCAGGCGTCGGCAGCGGAATGGGGCTGATCGGCATGCGCGAACGCGTCGCCCTGCTGGGTGGCACCATGACCGCGGGCCCGGTCACGGAGGGCCCCGACCAAGGCGGCTGGCTGGTGGAGGCAGTGATCCCGGGATGAACGAACCGACGGAGAATACGCAGCGGCTGAAGGTGATCGTCGCCGACGATCAGGCCGCCGTCCGGGAGCCGCTGGCGGCGATGCTCGGCATGTCCGAGGACATCGAGGTCGTCGCCGCCGCGGTGGACGGCACCGAGGTGCTCACTGCCGTGGCCGCCGCACCGGTGGACGTCGTCCTGATGGATCTGCGCATGCCGGTGATGGACGGCATCGAGACGACCCGCCGGCTGAGCGAGGAGCATCCACAGGTCGCCGTGGTGGTGTTGACCACCTTCGCCGACGACGAATCGATCCTGGCCGCGCTGGGCGCCGGTGCCCGTGGCTATCTGACGAAGAACGCGGGGCGCCAGGACATCATCCGTGCGATCCGCGCCGCCGCGGCGGGTCAGGCCGTCCTCGACCGCGAGGTCCAGGACCGGCTGCTGGCAGCCGCCCGAACCCGCCCGCCGGCCGCAGGACAGCCACTGCCACTGCCTCAGGACCTCACACCACGCGAGCGCGAAGTGCTCACCCTCATCGGTCAGGGCCTGCCGAACCGGGCCATCGCCGAAAAGCTCTTCATCAGCGAGGCCACGGTCAAGACCCACATCAACAACCTGTTCGCCAAGGCCGCCATCCGCGACCGCGCCGACGCCGTCCGCCGCGCCATCGCAGCAGGCCTGACCTGACCTCCCCTGTGAGAGAGCGAGTCGTCGGCGATTTTCACCCGCGGCCCTTCGCGTCCTTCGGCCTTGCCGGGCGGTGGAGGCGGTCGCTTCGGCCTGCTGCTCGGGGATCGGCTGGGCAACGGCGGACAGGGGGGCGTCCGTGCCGTGAGTGCCGACCAGCTCGACCAGGTCGACCAGCTGCGGTCCGGGCGAGCAGGCCAGGCAGAGGGTCAGGCACCCGCCCTGTGCCGCGGTTCAGCAGGGTGGCGTAGCTGTTCGTTGATGCGCTGGGCTTCTTCGAGCTGGTCTTCGAGGATGATGATGCGGCAGGCGGCCTCGACCGGGGTGCCCTGGTCGACGAGTTCGCGGGCGCGGGCGGCGATCTTCAGTTGGTAGCGGGAGTAGCGGCGGTGTCCGCCCTCGGAACGCAGCGGAGTGATGAGGCGGGCTTCACCGATGGCCCGCAGGAAGGCGGGGGTGGTGCCGAGTATTTCGGCGGCCCGTCCCATGGTGTAGGCGGGGTAGTCGTCGTCGTCGAGACGGCCGAGGGTGTTTTCTGCTGTCACTGGCACCTCTGATCGGGGAACGCGCGTCGAGGGGCCTTGGTGCCGTACGGCACCAAGGCCCCGAGGATGTGAACACCATCTGCCGGCCTACTGCTGTGCCGGACTTCGTTGTCCGCACCGTCTCCGAGGGGAGGGGGACATGTGCGGGGATCGCGGATGCGTGACCGTGGGACCACCTTCCGTTCCGGGGCCTGCGGTACCCGGGCTGCTACGTCCTCGCCCGGGCGATCCTGATGGCGTCTGCCTCCTTCTTCCTTCTGATCCGTCGACTTCTTGGCTACGAGGAAGACACTAACCCTGGAAAGCCTGGATGTCTACTTTGGCCGTGACAGATTTTCTGCGAGGTGGAGCGACTGCCTTCTGCCGCGGCTGTCACCCCAAAGCTGCACCGGAGGGCGCCGTCGGGGTGTGAAGTCCGTCGGGGCGGGCAGATGGGGCGTCACGGCACAAGCGACACAACCGATCACAGGTGGGGTGTACGCGCATGAACAACACGACGATGATCACCGACACGCCGACCCCCGCGCCCGCCGTGGTGCGGGGCGACAGCGCGGACAGCATCCGCCAGGCCCGCGAGACCGCCCGCGCCTTCGCCGTCGGCCTGACACCGGCGCCGGACCCGTCCCTGGCGGACACTCTGGTCCTGATGGTGTCCGAACTCGCCACCAACGCCCTGCGCCACGGCGGCGGCCGCTACACCCTCGAACTCTCCGCCGGTCCGAACACGGTGACCGCGGCGGTCAGCGACCTCAGCCCGGCACCCCCGCGCGAGCGCACCCCCGACCTCAACGGCGACACCGGCGGCTTCGGCTGGCACATGATCCGCCACCTCGCCGGCCACCTGGCCATCAAGCCTGGGCCCGGACGCGGCAAAACCATCCACGCTCAACTCCCCCGACAGCTCGCACTCGCGGAGTCCACCGGCAACGCTCGTACGGCGGGAGCGGCCTGACGGGGCGGGCATGGATCAAAGAGAGGTCGTGGTGGCGGTGTCCGACCGTGAGCGCATGTTCGACGGGCTGCCGTGTCCGTGGCGGAGCGGCGTCACCCGTTGGCGTGGCGGAGTCGGTCGGTGTGGTGGTTGATCGTGTCGACGCGGGCCGCGAGATCGGGGTGGCCCGCCTCCAGGTACGTGTGGGTGCGGAGCAGAGGGTCAAGGAGGCGGGCCGCGTCATTGTCGCCGAGGGCCTCGGTGAGGTGGGCGCGAGCGACGGCGGGGAGGTCGGTGAGGGCGGTGATCTGGCCGGCCAACTGGCGCAGGTCGGCGGCGTTGACGCGAGCCCAGGCAGCGACGGTGCGGTCGGCGGCGCGTCGGTCACGGGTGGCCTGAACGCGCTGGTCGCCGGTTGTCCCGGGTACCCCGGGGCGCACGCGCAGGTAGCGGCGTTCGGCGGCCTGCCGGCTGGCCACGCCGAGGGGGTGAGCCAGGTCGGCCCAGCTGGTACCGGCCGCGCGGGCCGTTTCGATCAGCCCCGCCTCCCATCCGGCGAGCTGCTCGCGCAGTTCGCGCAGCAGCAGCAAGGCGGCCAGTGCCTGCTCGGAACTGGCCTGCCCGTCCTCGGCGCCCAGCCCGGCGTGGGGCGCTCTGGCGTCACGAAGAGCCTGGTCGACCGCGTTGAGTGCCGTGGCCGCGGCGAAGAAGGAGGAAGGGGCACTGGAGTGGTCGGATGTGGTCATGGGGCGCCTTCCCGCTGGCGTCACCCTCTCGGCGACGTTCCTGCTTGTCATCGTTTCGATGACATGTTACAACGGGTGGCAGACGAAGCGCATTGGCAGGTACTGCCCGAACCTTGTGGAGGTGTTTCGCGATGTTGATGCGCACCGACCCGTTCCGCGAACTCGACCGGATCGCCCAGCAGCTGACCGGCACGACGGGGACCTGGTCCAGGCCCTCGGCGATGGCCATGGACGCCTACCGCGAGGGCGAGGAATACGTCATCGCCCTCGACCTCCCCGGCGTCGCCAAGGACGCGATCGACATCGACGTCGAGCGGAACATGCTGACCGTCAAGGCCGAGCGCCGGCCGGAGAACAAGGCCGATGACGTGCAGATGGAGCTCTCCGAGCGGCCGCTGGGCGTCTTCTCCCGCCAACTGGTACTGGCCGACACCCTGGACACGGACCGGATCCGGGCGGACTACGACGCCGGGGTCCTGACCCTGCGGATCCCGATCGCCGAGCGCGCCAAGCCCCGCAAGATCACCATCGGCGGAGAGTCCGCGCACAAGGAGATCAGTAGCTGAGCCACACCGTGCGGCAGCGGAGGGCGGGAAGTGATCCTCACCCGGTCCCGTCCTCCGCGCCGCGCACGGGCGCAGGAGGCAGCCAGGAGGCAGCGATGACCCTGCGATGGGAAGCATTCCTCGCCCAGGTGCAGGAACGCGGCGAGTACGGCACACCCCAGGAAGCCGAACGGGCGGCACGCACCGTTATGGCACTGCTGGGCGCGCACCTGGTCGGTGAGGTCCGGGCCGAACTGGCCGCCCGGCTCCCGGAGACTTTCGCTCTGATCCTGCTCAGCCCGTTGCAGGCTGCCGAACCTCTCCCACCGGACCGGTTCGTGCGGGCCGCCGCGGCGTGGATCGAGGGAGCCACCGAACAGACGGCGACCTGGGACGTCAGCGCGTTACTGAGCGTCGCGGCCGATGTCGCCGGTGAGGACCTCACCCACCGCATCCTGCTCCAGCTCCCGCCGGGATACGACCTCCTCTTCGGCTGCCCCCAGCCCACCTGAGCCCACCGGCCACCCCCGAAACCGGCAGCGCCGACGGCCACCCGCCGGACCGTCCGAACACGCTGCCAAAACCCCCGTACGAGAAAGGCGACATCCACCGATGCCTCCCCTGCCCCTGCCCGCACAGGACCAGGCCGCGCCGGACATGACGTTCGACCAGATGCTGGAAAGAATCCGCTACGACGGCGCGTACCCGACCCGTGAGCACGCCGAAGAGGTCGCCCGGGCTGTGCTGGCAGCTCTGGGCCGTCAGCTCACCGGCGACGAACGCGTTGCCCTCGCCGCCCGCCTACCCGCCGAAGCGGCCCGCGTCTTCGCCGCCGAGATCCCCGAGGCGCAACCGCTCACCGGCTGGGGCATGGTCAAGGACCTCGCCACCCGCACCGGCGGAACCCCCGCCATCGCACGCTGGGACACCGGAACCGTCCTCGCCGCCGTCGCGCACCTCGCCGGCCCCCACCTCCTCGACCGCATCCTCGCCCAACTTCCGCCCGGCTACGCACTCCTGTTCGGCCGCGCCGAACTCATCCAGGCCGCATAACCCGACCGGGGCACCGAGCCACAGAGGTGGGTATGCATCGGCGTTCCAGGGGATACCTGCAGATCATGGAGTGGCTGTCAGAAATTCCTCGAACGGACCGGAATGTGACCAAGCGGATCGCTGCCGGTGCCCCGCCCGGGCTTCACCGGGCACTGTCGATCGTGGAGGAGACGGCGGAGGGCTCCAAACTGTGGTGTGCGGCTGCTGCGGTGATGGCCTGCACAGGCGGTCGCCGCGGCAGAGCGGCAGCCGCGGCGGGCCTGGCGTCCGTGGCGACGGCCCAGCTGATCTCCAACGGAGTGTGCAAGCAACTCGTCAAGCGACGTCGGCCGCCCAAGGAGTGGATCCCGCACGACGAGGTCGAGGACCGGCCCGATTCCTCGTCCTTCCCCTCCGGGCACACCGCCGCCGCTCTCGCCTTCACCGTCGCGATCACGCCGACGTGGCCGCTGGCCGGCGCACTGTGCGCGCTGCCGGCGGCCGTGGTGGCCGTCGAGCGCGTACAGTCCGGCGCCCACTACCCCAGCGACGTCACCGCCGGCGCCGCCATCGGCCTCGCCGGCGCCTGGCTCACCCGCCACGCCCCACGCCTGATACTGCGTCACTGGCTGTGACAGCCCGGCGCAGCTCAGAGAGCTGCTCATGCCGATCTCCTTCGGGGCGGAGGTCGCTTGTCGGGGGGGGATGCACCGCGGTGGGAAGCTTGTGGAGGCCGTCGTCCTGATGGTCTGGTCGAGGGACCCGATGGGCCGGTCACGCTGGTGTCGTTCGTTCGGGCCGAGTCGTGTGGTCCCCCGGTGGTACATGTATCGATCCGCGAGCCCTGTGCCGGGCTTGCCCTTGCAGGGGACAGTCATGACGGACGGGTTGGACGACGGCGGCACTGGTCTGCGGCGGGCGCCGACCTGGATACGTACGGCCGCATGACGAGCAGGAGCGCGCGTCGCTCCGCCCCCTCAGCGGCACCGCCGGGCTGTCATGCTGGGCACCTTCGAGTCGGTCCTCGCGCCCTGGAGGTCTTGATGCGTGGAGGCGTCGTGGTCGCCGCACGCCCTGGTGTGGAGGATCTCGCCGTGCGGGCCGAGGAGTTGGGCCTGCACAGCTTCTGGGTCAACGACAGCCCGATGGTCCACGGCGACCCGTTCGTCGCCTTGGGCCTGTGTGCGAAGGCCACCAGCCGCATCAGGCTCGGCATCGGTGTGACCTCACCGGCGCTGCGTTCGGCCCCGGCCGCCGCGAGCGGGCTCGCCAGCCTCAACGCCCTGGCACCGGGCCGGATCATCTGCGGGGTCGGCACCGGAAACACCGCCCGACGCACCCTGGGCATGCGGCCGACCACGGCGGCCACGCTGGAGAACTTCACCGCGGCGCTGCAGGACCTGTGCGCCGGCCACTCGACGGAGTACCGCGAAGGTGACCGGGTCCGCGACATCCGGTTCCTGCATGCCGGGGCACAGGTGAACACCGCCGACCCGATCGAGTTCGTCGTGGCCGCGCTGCTCGGGCCGAAGGCCGCCGCCGTCGCCGGCCGCCGCGGCACCGGCCTCATCTCCTTCGGCCTGCTGGACCCCACCGCCTGGCACGCGCTGAACGACGCCCGCCGCCACGCCGCCCAAGGCACACCTCACGCCCTCGACCCCCGCACGGGCTCCTACGTGGTCACCTCGCTCCACATCCTCGACGAGGACGAGGACCCCCACGGCGAAGCGGCCCGGGACGCGACGGGCCACCTCGTCCTGTCGCTGCTGGCCTTCGCCGCCGACACCGCCGCCGGCACACCCGCCTTCGCCGAGCAGCTCGGCCCCGAGGAACGCGAGGCGGTGCGACGGCTCCTCGACCGGCGCGGCACCACCGCCACCGCGCCGGACCGGCACACCAAGCTCTACCCCAACTACCTCGGACGCATCGCACCGCAGGACCGGGACCTGGTACTGCCCTCGCTGATGAACACCCTGGCCCTGGTCGGCACCCGCGACGACCTCCTCGCCCGCATCACCACCCTGGAACAGGCCGGCATCGACGAACTCCTCATCCAGCCGGTGATCGACCCGCCCGCCGAGATGGCCCAGTTCGCGAAACTCCTCGCCTGACGGAAGACGATCCTGCTTCCGTGCCCTCCCCGTGACGGCTACCCGTGATCGCTGTCGGCCCGCAGCGATCGCGGCGATCTCCTCGCTGAGGTGCGCCGCAGGCTCCAGGCCGCCGGTGTCTCGCGAGAGGTGAGGGACGGTGGTCGTGACTGCTCCTTCCGTTCCTTCCGGAGAGGGCGGAAGAACGCGCGGATCTCCTCGGCGAGAAGGTCCGGTGCCTCCATGGCCCCGAAGTGCCCTCCTCAGGGCATGTCCGTCCAGCGCGTCACGTCGAACACGCGCTCCACCCAGGCGCGGGGCGGCATCGTGTCGCGCGGGAATGCCGCCACCCCCAGGGGCGGCAGAACGCGCTCACCGGGCGCGAACTGATTCGGACGCAGCCGGTTCTCGCGGTAGAAGCGCATGGACGAGCCGATGGTCCCGGTGAACCAGTAGGTCGAGACGATGGTGAGACTGGCGTCCAAGGTGAAAGCACGTTCCACCGAGCCGCCGCAATCACTAAACAGCCGCGCAGCTTCTCGACAATCCACGCTGCCAGGCCCACGGATGAGTCGGTCAGCGCGTAAGCGGGCGTCTGCGAAGCGTTCGTAGCCGAGGCCCGTCATCAACTCCGCCCACAGTCCGGCCGCGTATTCCGGACCGACTCCCGGGCGATCCGGCCGCTGCGAGAATCCGTATCCGGGAAGGGAGGGGGAGGGGAGGGGACGACGACGTCGAACGCGTCGGCCGGGTCCGCGCCGTGGCCGCCGGGATCGGCGAGGAGCGGGGTGATCTTTTCCATGTCGAAGCCGGAACCCGGCCAGCCGTGCATGATCACGAGCGGATAGGGGGCGGGGCCCGTTCCGCGCCGGTGAACGAAGTGGATCCCGAGCCCGTCCAGCTCCGCGACGAGCTGCGGCAACGTACTGGCAGAAGGGCTAGTCCGTCAGACGTCGGAGAAACGCGAGGTCGGTCCCGTCCTCCCAGTCCATGCCCTCCACCGCGTCGGGTCAGCGGGTGTGTCACAACCGGCGGTGCAGGTCCTCCAGTTCGTCGTCACCGATGGAAATGGTGAATGGCGTCGTCTTCATGACACATGCTCCGATCCGTGAGGTACTTTCGGCTCTCGCCTCGGGCTTCTGCTGGACGTCCGCCTCGGGTCAGGCATCCAGCACGAGGCGGTCGGACAAGGAGCGGCTGACGCAGGGGAACATGGTCCGTCCCCGCTCCCGCTCCTCAGGAGTCAAGATCTGGTCCCGGTGGTCGGGCGTACCTTCGAGGACCGCGACCTCGCAACTGCCGCAGTAGCCTTCGGTGCACGAGAAGGGTGCGCCGGGGACGACCTGCCGGAGGGTGTCCAGGACCGACCGGTCGGGACCGACCGTGACGGTCACGCCAGTCCTGCGCAGCTCCACTTCGAAGCCGCGTTCAGCGCCGGCCGGCGCCGCCGGGGGATTCGGCGCCGGCCGGGCACCGAAGCGCTCGATGTGGATCGGCAGCCCCGGGGCACGGCGCGCGCCATGCTCCTGGACGGCGTCGAGCAGGGCCGCCAGCCCGCAGCAGTAGATCGCCGTGTCCGGGCCCGCCGAGCCCAGTCTCCGTTCGAGGTCGAGCAGACCGCGTGCGCCGAGCAGACCTGCCATCCCAGCCCGGCCAGGATCTGCTTCGTCCGCACCCGGTCGGCGGCCTCCGGCGCGGCAAGCACCCGCAGGATCTGGTGATCCTCGGGCGCGAGTGCCGATGCGCCGGCATCCTCACCCCGGTGCGGAAGGGAGCGGTCAGATCACCGAGCGACACCGAGAGCAGGTCAGGGCGGGATCGTGTGCGAGACTCCGCGACACATCGGTGATCACGGAGGCAGGGCGTATGCGTGGGGTGGGAGCGGCCGTGGCCGTGATAGCAGTAGCGACGGCGCTGACAGGCTGCGGCGACACGGGCAGCGCGACAGGCGAGCGGACCACGGCGAGTGCGCGTCCGGCTGAAAAGGCGGTCAAGGGTGAGCTGACGGACGATGCCGTGCGTGGCGACATCCGCAAAGCTGCCTCGGCCGCAGGCTTGGGGCGGCCTCATCTGCCCCACACGTCCGAAACAACAGGTGAGCGAAACCATCACGTTGTACGGGGGTGGTTGCGGACAACGCTCTCGCCGACCCGTCAAGCCGTCAAGCCGGTGCTCACCGAACTGACGGCTCGGGGCTGGCGGGTGACGGGAGATCTGCCGGTGGAGGAGCCTGATGCCTTCGGCTGGGTCCTGGAGAAGAACTGCTGGCAGATGTTCCTGGCCACGGGCCCGGGTCCCAAGGGAGCCGACCTCGCCTTCGACGCCTCGGGAGGGTCATGCGCGGGACCCGAGCCCGGGCCGTCCACGTCCGTGGACCCGAACGCGGGGCCTCCTGGGCGCCCCACGCCGCCGGCCTTGCGCCCCTAGGGCCCTTCTCGATGTTGTAATGCGGGACATCCTCAAGTCGTTGCCCGTCGGCATATGAAGAGGGCCTTCGCCGAGCGGCTGCCTCTTGACCGCCCGGCTGAGCTGCTGGGGATCGCGGCCTGAGGTACGCGCTCGTCGAACAGGGCCGCCGGACTCGATCCGGCGGCCCTGCTCCGTCGTGCGTGCGGGCCGAATGGGCACCCCCCGCAGTTGGCACCGTCCCCGTACCTGCTGTCCCGTGCTTGTCCGTGCCGGGTGAGATCACCGCATCCAGGAACCTCTGACGCGGCAGGGGGCGGTTGTGGCGGTTGAGTGGGGGCGCGTCGGGCAACCGGAGTTCGGCCGGATCGCCGAGGCGGTAGCGCACCGTGTGTTGATATTGGTGGCCGCGTGTGATCGCCGGCAGCGTACGGATCCAGGACCTGCTGGTCTCCTTCATCGACCACGGCCATGGCATTCGAGTCCGCTGATAGATTCCTGCGGTGAGCGAGCAACTGCCCAACGGCGGCATCGAGCTGTCACCCTCCGAGGTCGACGCCCTCCCCGCCAGGTGGTCATCCTGTTGGACTCCGAGCGAGGTCGCACAGCAGTTGGCCGGGATCGGCACGCCCTGGTATGTGGCCGCAGGCTGGGCGCTGGATCTGTTCCACGGCAGGCAGACGCGCATTCATGGAGACATTGAGATCGCGATTCCGGCCGCGAGCTTTCCCGAGGTTCGCCACCGCTTTCCCGGTTACGTCTTCGACGCGGCAGGCGGCGGCCGGATCTGGGAGGACGCCGCCTCAGAGGTGCTGGCCGCCGTACATCAGACATGGCTCCGCGAACCGGCCACCGGCAACTACCTGCTCGACGTGTTCCGGGAACCGCACGACGGCGACATCTGGATCTGCCGACGAGATGAGAAGATCCGGCTCCCCTACAGCGACATCATCCACCACACCCAAGACGGCATCCCGTATCTGGCACCCGAACTGGTACTGCTGTTCAAGGCCAAGCACGCCCGCCGAAAGGACCAGAGAGACTTCGACGCGACCGTCCCGCACATGACCCGGGCTCAGCGCGAGACCCTGGCTGAGCTACTCGCCCGCGTACACCCGGGGCATCCCTGGCTCACGGAGCTGTAGCCGGCCGGCCCTTACGGGTGAGCTCTCGCGCTGGAACTTCGATAATCTCCTTCGGCTGCATGGTTCCAATTCCTCTCTCTCAGCTCAGCTGCTCGGCCAGTCCGACGATGATGCCCTCCGGACCGCGGACGTAGCAGAGCAGATAGCTGTCCTCGAACCGGGCGATCTCGCCGACGAGTTCGGCGCCGTGAGGGCGCAGGCGAGCAACGGTGTCCTCGATGTCGTCGACGGCGAACATGACACGGTGTGTGCCCAGAATGTTGTGCGGCCGGTTACGCGGCCCGGCGCTGATCGCCGCGGGGCTGCGGTACTTCGCCAGCTCAAGCCGGCTGTGACCGTCCGGGGTCCGGACCATCGCGATGTCACAACCAACGCCGTCGAGTCCCGTGCACTGGTCGGCGACGAGGCCCTTGACCTCCGCCCTGCCCTCCAGCTCCATGCCCAGTTCCACGAAGAACGCGACGGCGGCATCGATGTCCTCGACGACGATGCCGACGTTGTCCATCCGCTGAATCGCCATGCTGGCTTCTCCTTCTTCCTCGTGCGGCCGGTGGTGGCCGCTGATACCCCTGGGACGGAGCCGACGACCCGTTCTCGACATCCGCAGACAGCCCAACTCAGTCAGACGTACGGGCCCGTACGACCCAGACCCATGACCGGTCTGCCGAGCAATGCAGACCAGAACGCAGCGAGCCGCTCGGGTTCTGCGGCATCGACGACGAGGGCATTGATCTGCGAAGGTGAATCCGCCATGCCCCGATCCTGTCAAACGGGCCCGGAACCGCTCCGTAGCGGCTCTGAGGACGGGAACTGGCACGTGCTCCACGTGCTCCACATGCGACAGAGGCGGGGCACCCGTTACGGTCATGGAGTTCAGGGCGCCGAGCGGTTCGTGGACGAATCCCGCCGTGTGAGCGGCGCGTTCGGCACCGTGGTTTCCGCGGGTGCGGACGACTTCGGCACGTCCGGTGGTGAGTCCCGCAGACCGCCGAGCGCCAGGACCGTCATCAGCGCCGCGGCCCCCGCCGCCACACCGAAACCCCCCTGCGCACCGCCCTCGTCGACCAACCGCCCCGCGACCGCCGCGGCGCCTGCTATTCCTGCCGCGCTGGCGGAGCTTCCCCAGGTGAACGCCTGGGTGAGGACGGCGCGCGGGACCGCCGACTCCGTGAGGACGGAGGAGAGGATCAGCAGGACCGGCACAGCGAGCCCGGTCAGGGCGAGGGTGGCGCCGACCGCGAGGGGCGCGTCGAGGAAGGTCAGCGGGAGGCTCGCGAGAGTGAGGCAGGCGGCGGCTGCGGCCTGGCGCCGCCGAGGTGAGCCGCCGAGGCGCCATGCTCCGTATACCCAACCACCCACCAGATTGGTGCAGTTGAAGGCGACATAGAGCAACGCTGCCGCGTCCGGCGTGCCGCGTCCGACGGCGTACGCGGCGACGGACACCTGTATGGCGCCGAAGAACACTCCGAGCGCGAGGCCCAGCGCGACCTGCCGCAGGAATGCGGAGCAGAGCAGGGCGCGTCCGGCATGCCGGCGTTCGGCATGGCCGATGAGGGGCGGCACGGTGCGGCGCTGGGCGGCGATGGCGAGCCCGCCGCCGACGACGAGTGCGGCTGCGAGCAGCACCCCGGCCACCGGGTGGCCCGTCGCACCGAGGACGCTCACCAGGGCCGGGCCGGCCATGTAGGACACGCCGTTGGCGAGGGCCTCCAGGGCGAAGGCGGAGGGCAGCGCGGCAGCGCGTTCGCCGGACAGCAGGGCGGACCATCGAGCGGCGGAAAGGGCACTGAGCTGGGGCAGCGTTGCCCCGACGAGCACGCCGGCGACGAGGTCCGGAACGGCGCCGGCGAACAGCAGCGCCACGGCCCCGGCATGTGCGCCCAGCACGCAGGGAAGCACCCGCTTCCGCCGGCCCCTGCCGTACGGGTGACGTTCGGACAGCACCCGGCATTGTTCGCAGATCAGCGGTTTGAAGAAGGTGGCTGGATCGCCAGTTGTCGCCCGATCCTTCCTGGATCGGTCATCAGCGCATGCCCGGCGGGTCAGTCCTCCAGAGCCGCCGCGATGCGGTCGAGATCGATGAGGAGCGCCTCTACGCGTTGGGGCGGGATCGCCTCGACCATGCGCTGCTCGACGGCGTACACGGCAGCCTGGACCGCGGCAAGACGTGTGTGGCCCTCTGCGGTGAGGTGGGCGGGCCGGGACCGGCCATGATCGGCGGTGGCGGGGCGGGTGATCAGTCCAGCCTCCTGAAGGCCTCGCAGAACGACGTTCCCGGACTGTCTGGTGACGAAGGTTGCGCGGGCGAGGTCCGCGTTCGACATGCCGGGTCGCAGGGCCAGCAGTTCAAGAGTGGAGTACTGCGGCACGGTCAGTCCGTGCTCACGCAGCGCCTTGTCCATGGCGCCACGCAGGGCCGCCTGGGCACGCTTGAGCTGGTATCCCACGTGGCGGGTGACGTCGTCGGCGGGGCGGGACGGGTCCGTCGGCACACTCTTGTTCATGTCAGTATTTTGACATGGCCAGCGTCGGCACATAACCTCTACGTCAAAGTCCTGACATAGGAAAGAGAACCTCATGCCTGTCACCATCGATGGTCCAGACTTCGTCGCCCTGCAGGTCCGAGACGTGGAAGCCGCAGCGGCGTTCTGTGAACAGCACCTGGGTCTGCGCCGAGCTCCGGTCTCGCCCCCGCACGGGGTCGTGTTCGACACCAAGCCGACCCCGTTCGCCGTCCGCGCGCTCCTTCCGGGCGTCGACCTCGCTGACACCGCACGGCCGGGCCTCGGTACGGTCCTGTGGTTCCGAACCTCGAACGCTCACCAGCTCCACGACCAGCTCGTCGCCGCCGGCATCAAGATCCTCACGCCCATGGCGGACAGCCCCTTCGGGCCGATGTTCTCTTTCGAGGGTCCTGAGGGGTACACACTCACCGCGCACGGAGGCTGATCGAAACTGCCACCCTCCCACCGTCGAACTCCTCCTCCCCCTCACCAGCAGAGGGTTGCGGATCGCGCTCGACTGGCCGCATGAAGCGCTCAGTCACCCAGTGCGACTGAGCATGTTGTTTCGGCAAGCCGAGGTCGGTACCAGCCAAGACCGGTTCGGCATCCGGCAGGCACTGGCTCCTGCCGAAGCAGTGCGCAGTTCCTCCGCCGGCTCTTCCCGGTGATCATGGGCAGTGGTGACGTTCAGTAGTGGATGCTGCAGTTCCGATGAGAAGAGCGAGTCGACGGAGTCTGTCCCTACGACGGAAGCCTCTGTGGTCAAGATTGCTCTTGAAAGTGGGTGTCGGTCGTGCCGGTAGGCATTTTCGCGGGGATTGCAGTGCGTGACTTCGCGAGCGCATTGGAGTGGTACAAGCGGCTGTTGGGTTCGGAGCCGACCTTCTACCCCAACGACGTCGAGGCGGTGTGGCAGCTGGCTGACGATCGGTATGTGTACATCATCGAGGACACAGGGCGTGCCGGCGGTGCGGTGAGCATGATTTGGATGGACGACCCCGCTTCCGAAGTTGCGCGGATCTCGGAGCGAGGGCTGAAGCCGGTAGACGTGGAGCGGCACGGCAGCGTGTGCAAATGGGTGTTTCACGACTCCGACGGCAATGAGACGGGCATCGGTGGCGAGGTCTTGCCGTCGGAGTAGTCCTCCTTGCTCCGACGGCGACACCCGGTCGTTACTACTCTTAGTGACCGGACGTGAACATGCTGACGTCGGTCGACGAGAGCTTCAAGGGTCGGCTCAACCTCGAACAGCGCTCCCGCCGCACACCGGCGGGCGGGGCGTTCGACGTCCGCCACACCCCCGCCCCCGGCAGGATCGAACGCTTTCTACAACTCGTCGGCGAACACCTCGGCGAGCTCGCGCCATACAGGTCGCGGCAGGCCGGCGCCGCCCTCGTCGGCAGTCAGGGCCTGGAGGGCGACGTGGTCAGCTCCGGCGTCGAAGTACTCGCGGATCCGCGCTCGTACGCGCTCGGCGTCGCCCAGTGCGAAGAGGCCGTCGAGCAGACGTGCGCTGCCGCCGCCTTCGAAATCGCTCTCTGTGAACCCCAGACGCAACAGGTTGTTCGTGTAATTGGGCAGTTGAAGATACATGCCCAGCATGTTCCGTGCGGTGGCGCGAGCCCGGTCGAGGTCGGTGTCGAGTACGACGGAGACCTCCGGGGCGAGGACCGCGTCCGGGCCGAGCGCCTCGCGCGCCTCCGCCGTGTGCTCCGCGGTGACGAGATAGGGGTGTGCTCCTCGCGCCCGGTCGGTCGCGAGCTTCAGCATCTTCGGGCCGAGCGCCGCCAGTACCCGGCGTGCGCCGCCCAAGGGTTCGGTGGCGGTGTCGAGGGCGTCGAGGTACGCCACCATCGCGCTGTACGGTTTCGCGTACTGGGGTGCCAGCACGCTGTGGCTGACGCCCAAACCCAGCACGAATCGCTCGCGCGCGCTCGTGTCGAGGGCCGCGATCCGCGCGGCCACCTCTTCGGCTGTGTGCTCCCAGATACTCAGGATGCCGGTGGCCACGGTGACCGTACGGGTGGCGGTGAGGACGGCCACGGCGTCGTCGGGTGCAGGATTGCCTCCGAGCCAGAGGGTGCCGTAGCCCAGCTCTTCGAGCTCGGCGACCGCCTCGGCGATCGCCCTCCTACCCGCGTCATCCGCCCGCGATCCGTGCAGAGCACCGCTCCAGATGCCGATACGTCCGAGTTGCTGGTGTGTCTCCGAAGTCATGCCTTGGTCAACCACTGTCTGGTGCCCTCTGTTCCTTCGGTCACCGCAATTCATCCGGATGGAGTCGGGCGGCACACTCCCCCTCAATCGCCGTCCCGTCAACCGGAAGACCGGGGGAACGAGTGCGGAGCCTCCTGGCCGCCTACGCAGTGGGTACCACATGTGGTACCGAACCGGGTACCTTGAGACCATGCCTGCACTCAATGTGGAATTCAGCGAGGAAGAAATGGCGCGGCTGCGTGATCGGGCGGCTCTGACGGGGCGGAGTCTGAAGCAGCACGTGCACGATGTGACGGTGGAGGAAGCCGACCGGCTGGCCTTCGTGGAGGGGGCCGTCGCGGAAGCTGCCCGGGTGCTGCCCGGCGTCGAAGCACGCTTTCCCGTGGGACAGCGGTGAGCCCTGTCATCCGTGTCGACGTCGGCTGGGTCCTGCAGATCCAGTCCGCGATCTCCCCGCTGAACGTGCCCATCGCCGACTGGGGCGTCCTGGGCTTCATGGCCGACCGGCACAAGTTCGAGCGGGAGCGCGGCGTCCTGTACTACGAGGAACCCGCCTCCCGCGCCGCGACCTTCCTGCACACCGCACTGCTGCTGCGTCCCTTCACCGACTACAACCTCGTTGTCGGATGGTCCTGCACCAGCCAGTACATGCATGTCTCCGGCCAGCCCCTCCAGGCCAAGGACGACGATCTGTACGAACTCGCGCAGGCGGTCCGCGCACAGGAAGCCGACCTGCGCACCATCGCGCAACGTCTGGAGGCTTGGCGCACCGGGTGAGCCCGTAGACGTGGTCACGGGCTGGGCCGTGCTCCACCGGGACCCCTCTCGCTTCCCTTGACCAGTTCCCTTGATCAGTTCGCTTGGGCTCAAGTGCTGCCGGTCATCGCCTGCCTGCGATCACTTGCGGAGTCGAGAACGGTACTCGCCCGGGGCCATGCCTCGGGCGCGTCTGAAGGCACGGCTGAAAGCATGCGGAGAGGCATAGCCGACCGCGCCGGAGATCGACTCGACCGGCTCATCGGTGTCGCGGAGCCGGACGGACGCCAGGTCGATGCGCCACTGCGTCACGTACGCGCCCGGCGTCTGCCCGAGGGCGGACCGGAAATGCCTGGACAGCGTCGCCCGGGAGACGCTCGTCGCGGCGGCCAGGGTCTCCGTGGTCCAGGGGTGTTCCGGTCGGACGTGGACACATGCCAGGGCGTCGCGCACGACCGGGTCGCGCATCGCGCCCAGCCATGAGCCGGACTGCTCCTCCGGGTGGCGGGCCAGCCAGGCGCGTACGAACTGTACGAGCAGCAGGTCGACGATGCTGTTGACGACGGCGGTGGCGCCGATCTGCGGCTGTGCGAGTTCCGCCTTGAGGAGTTCGACGGTCCTTCTCAGCTGTGCGTTCTCCCCGGCTGTGACGTGCATCGGCAGGGCGAGGGAGGTGAGCACCGGTGTGCTCACCTCCGGGTCCTGCTCATAGTGCAGGACGATCACTTCCGTCTGCACCGGCGTCGAGCCCACCCGCAGGGCTCGGCCGTCGCCGAAAGCCCGGGCCGCCGCCTCGCGGTCGCAGGAACCCATCGTCACGCTTGCGCCGCCTGCTATCCCGTGTGCGGTGCCCGGCGCCACCAGGACGGCGTCTCCGGCCTGCACCTGAAGAGGTTTCTCGCCTATGACGTGAAGCCACATCGTGCCGCGGGACACCACGTGCAGTGCCGCTCCTGGATAGGAGTCCAGCCACAGGCCCCAGGTTCCTCCGGCCTTCAGCATGACCCCGAGCGCCCCACGCGCACCCGAAACACGCAAGACCTCCGCCAGCACGTCCATGGGTCCATTCTCGTACACCGCCGCGGACCGCCCGTTGGCGGGCGGCGGCACATGTGTCCGCGTCCACGGCTTCAGGCCACGTCAAGAACGACCTTTCCGTGTACTTTCCGTGCGAACAGCGCCTGGACTGCGTCGTCCACGTCCTGCCAGTCGCCTCGCAGTCCGACCGGTGCCGAGAGCCTCCCGGCGGCCATGAGGCCCAGCAGGTCCGTCAGTTCCCCGCTGGTCGGCGTCATGTCGCCGTACGTGGCGATGCTGCGGGGCTCGCCGAAGCCGAACAAGGCCCCTGCCGGGAACGTGGTTTCCTGCCCCGAGGAGTAACCGACCAGGTGGATGGTGCCGCCCTCGGCGAGGACACTCCACGCCTGGGCCACCAGCGGTCCGCCGACCGTGTCCAGGACGAGGTCGAACCGGCCCTCGGTCTCGGCCAGGCCTGCCAGGTCGGTCAGGTCGGTCAGGACCTCGTGGGCGCCGAGTTCGCGGAGTCCGGCGGCCCGGTCCGGTGAACCGACGAGTGCCGTCACCCGGGCGCCCGCCAGCGCCGCCAGTTGGACGGCGAAGTGCCCCACTCCCCCGCTGGCGCCGGTGACCAGGACGCTGCGGGCCAGCAGGGAACGCTTGCGCAGCACCCGCAATGCGGTGACCCCCGCGATCCCCAGCGCGGCGGCGTCGGCCAGGTCCACGCCCTCGGGGACGGTGCCGAGCGAGGCGGGGCTGACTGCCACCCGCTCCGCCCACGCGTGGCGAGCCATTCCCACGGCGACGCGCGTACCTTCGGGCGGCCCCGAGCCGTCGGACGCGGCGCGCACCACGACGCCGGCCGCGTCGTGACCGTGCACAGCGCCGGCCGGCCACTGGTCCACGTAATTCAGCTCTCCGAAGTTGAGACCGATGTGCCGTATCTCCACCAATGCCTCGTCGGTGGACGGCACGGGCTCATCGACATCGGCGAAGCGGACGGGTCCGGCCTCGCCGTGAGCGACCACAAGGGCGCGCATAGGGTGTGCTTCCTTCTCTCGTGAATGCGCCGGAGCATTCGGCGCGGCAGCGGATCGAGTGTGCGAATGCCGCACTGCCGCCTTCCTGGAACCCTTTCGCAGGACCGGGACAGCGACCAGTCCCGTGAGAATCAATCAGTTGACGATCTGTGTCAGTGCGGCTCGGGGGCGCGTCGAGCCCCGCGGCGTCGCCGGCCGACGGCCCGTTGTCAATCGCCGGAATCGGTTGTACTCAGCTTGAGCCCGATCTGCTTGCGTGATGTGATGCCGAGCTTGCGGAACACCCTGCTCAGATGGAACTCGATGGTCGAGATGGTGACGAACAGCTGGGTGGCGATCTCCGTGTTGGTCGACCCCGACGCGGCCCGTATCGCCACACGAAGTTCCTGCGGGGTGAGGTCGAACTGGGTGTCGACCGTTCGTTTGCGTGCGGTCTCCCCGGTGGCCAGCAGCTCCACCCTCGCCCGCTCGGCGAACGGCGTGGCTCTCCAGGACTCGAAGGACTCGTACGCGGCCCGCAGCTGGACCCTGGCGTCGGCACGGCGCCTGCGACGGCGGAGCCACTCGCCGAACAGGAGGCGCGACCATGCCAGTTCCACGGCCACCGGGACCTTCCCGAGCTGCGCGATCGATTCGTGGTAGAGCTGCTCCGCTCCGTCATTGTCGGTCGTCAGGGCCCGGCAGCGTGCGAGCAGCCCCAGCGCCCATGGGGTTCCGGCCAGGGGAGCGCGCTCCTCCATGCGCTCCATGGCCATGGCGGCGGCCTTGCGGTCGCCGGCCCGCAGCCCGGCCTCGACCATTCCGGCGAGGTTCATGTCGCCGAGGGCCAACGGGTCGTGGTCGAACACCGCGAGCAGGGCGTCGAGCGCCTCCCGGTACCGCCCGCGGCCGAGCTCGAAGATGCTCAGGGCCTGGCCGGACCACCGGTACGTCGATCCGATCCCCAGCTGCTCGGCCATGGTGTTCATCGTCGCGATCGCGGCCCGCAGCTCGGCTTCCCGGCCGGTCCAGGCATACAGCAGGGCCTTGTGGAAGTCTCCTGACGCCCGGAATCCGGTCGCGGCCATGTAGTCGTCCGCCTCGGTGTAGCAGCTCTCGGCGGCGGCGAACCGGCCGTCCCAGATCTCCACGGTGGCGAGGGAGAGCAACGCCATGCTGAGCCCGTAGAGCGCTCCGCGACCGCGGTCGGCCGTCACCAGCTTCCCGAGGATCTCCCGCTTGGCTTCGATGTCCCACAACTCGTCGCCCGCGATGCTGACCATGACGCTGAACGCACCCTGCTCCTGGAGGTCGTCGGCGGTGCGCAACCGGGCCAGGGCCGCCGCCAGCGCCGGGGCTCCCGCGGCGTAGCCGTAGGCGATCGAGCGCGCCAGTGCCGCGATCAGCGGATCGGGGCTCCAGGCCGGCGACGCCGTTTCGCACCAGCCGTCCGCTGCGGCCTTGGCGACCTCGCGGGTGGTCGTCCCCGTGATCAGCCGGCCGCCGACGATCGCGGCGTACGTCGCCTCGCGCAGCAGGTCCCAGCGTGCCACGGGATCGGTGGAACCCAGGTCTGCCGCCGCGTCCAGCAGCATCGCGGGCACCTCGCGGGGGCGGGCGGAGAACATCTCGACGGACGCTCGCAGCCGTGTCGCGTGGACCCGGGCGGCCGGACCGGTCAGGTCGGGAGCGGTGAGTTCGAGGAGAGTTCGGACTTCCGGCAGATTGCCGGAGGCGAGGTGTGCCGCCGCCGCGTCGAGATACCGCTCGGCCCGCTTGCCCGGATGCGCGGTCAGCTCCGCCGCCCGGGTGAGGACCAGGGCCTGTTCGGAGTGTCCGCCACGCGCCTGGGCCAGTTCGGAGGCGGCTTCGAGCATTGCGGCCACGCTGTCGTCCGGACCGTCGGTCGCCTCGGCCAGATGCCAGGCGCTACGTTCGGGCGCACTCGTGGCGGCGAGTGCCGCCTGGATCCTGCGGCGCTCCTCGGCGGGCGCGGCCGAGTGGACCGCCGAGCGGATCAGCGGGTGGCGGAATTCGACGGTGGTCCCGCGGTTCAGTATCCCCGCGGCGACTGCGGGCGTGGCGGACCGGATGGACAGCCCCAGGGCGCCGGCGGCGCGCCACAGCGTCGCCCGGTCGTCCGTCGGCGTCGTGGCCATGAGCAGCAGCAGGGTCCGGGTGTCGGCGGGCAGCAGCGCCGCCGTCTGCCGGAAGTGTTCTTCCAGTTGCCGGTTCAGCGGCAGCGGCTCGGGCAGGGGTGTGATCCCGGCCAGCTGTTCCGAGCCGAGGTTCACCGCGAGTTCCAGGAGCGCGAGCGGGTTGCCTCCGGTGCCGGCGACGAGTTGCTCGGCGACCGCCTGGTCCAGGTGTCCGGTCACGCCGTCGGCCAGCAGGGCCCGGGCTTCCCCGTCCGCGAGCCCTTCCAGTCCGAGTCTGGGCAGGGCGTCGAAGACGTCGTGGTCGCCGGTCCCGTCGCGCCCGGCGAACAGCAGGCCGAGGCAGTCCGCGTACAGGCGTCGGCCCACGAACGCCAGGGTCTCCGCCGACTCGCGGTCCAGCCACTGCACGTCGTCGACCAAGCAGAGCATCGGCGCCGCCGTGGCCGCGTCCGAGAGCAGCGTCAGCGCGGCCAGTCCGACCAGATGGCGGTCGGACGGCGCAGCATCGGTCAGCCCGAACGCGGCGTTCAGGGCATCACGCTGGCGCTGCGGCAGGGCCGGCAGCCGGCCGAGGTAGGGCCGCAGGAGTCGGTGCAGGGCGCCGTAGCCCAGTCGTGTCTCGGCCTCCACGCCGACCAGCCTGACGACCGTCAGGTCCTGGGCGGACTGGGCGGCGTACTCCAGAAGCCGGGATTTGCCGACTCCCGCGTCGCCGGTGAGCACCAGGACTCCGCTGAAGCCGTCATGGACCGATTCGAGCAGCCTGCCGATCGTCTCGCGCTCCGCGTGCCGGCCGACCATCGGCGGCCCCGCCGCTCGGTGAACCCCGGACCACACCATGAGATCCCCCTTCGCGATGCTCCGCCCGGTTCAGACGCTAGGCGCGCCGCAACGGACCGAGCGAGCGTCACATGACGGTGGTCAGCGCAGATCGCCGACCACCGTCCGCAGCTCGGTACGGGAGACGACGCCGAGTTTGGGGAAGATCCGGTGCAGGTGGGAGCTGACAGTGCGGTGCGAAAGATAAAGCTGCCGGCCGATCTCTCGGTTGGTCAGCCCCTCGGCGGCCAGTTGCACTATCTGCAGCTCGTGCGGCGTCAGCTGGTCGCGGGCGTCCGGATCGCGGCGGCGACTGGTCTCGCCTGCCGCGCGCAGTTCGCGGCGGGCCTTGTCGCCCCATGGGATCGCGCCGAGCGCGTCGAGCATGTCCCGTGCGACCCGAAGGTGGTCCCGCGATTCCACGGACCGCCGCCGGCGCCGGAGCCACTCCCCGAAGGCCAGGTGGGTTCGCGCCCGGATCAGAGGCCAGGCGGCCAGGTCGGCCCCCAACGCCGCGTCGAACAACGCCTCGGCCGCGTCGTCGTCGCTCAGGAGCGCGCGAGCCAGGCGCAGCTCGGCGTGCAGTACCGGCGCCGGGGTCACGGCAGCGATGTCTTCGAGCTCCGCCACGATCGGCACGACGCTCTCCGCACGCCCGCAGTGCACCGCCGCGTCGACGAGATCGCCGACCGCGGTGAGGCGTAGCGCGATCTGGAACGCGGGGTCCGCGGGATCGTGTACCCGCCGGAAGTGGTCCAGCGCCTCCTCGAACCGTCCTGCGGCCAGGGCGGCCGTCCCGCGGGCGATCAGCGCGATCGCCAGCACGGGACGTGCCCCCGCGGGCAGGCCGATCTCCTCGGCCTCCTCGGCGAGCCGCAGAGCGTCGTCGACATCGCCGCGCAGCGCCGCGAGCTTCGCGCCGATGGCGGTCATCAGGGCGTACATCATCGTCTGGGTCGTCTCGCGTGCCAGCCGGCGTGCCTCCTCCGTGGCCGAGATGGCCGCGCCGAGGTCGCCGACGACGATGTCGGACCAGGCCTGCGCACCGGCCGTGCGCGCCAGCAGGCCCAGGCGGCCTTGAGCCCGCAGACCGATGCTGCCGGACGCGGCGAAGGCGCGCGCGGCGTCGAAGCCGCCGGCCAGCAGCGTGGCGGTGCTCAGCATCCGGTAGGCGCGGCCGTCGTCGCCGTCGTTCGGCGTCATGTCCCGGATCCCGTTCAGGACGAACGCGCCGCGCTCGACCGGCGCCGCGTAGGCACAGATGGCAAGCCGCCAGGGATCGAGGTCGTCCAGCGCCATTCCCTCGACCGCGTCCAGGACCCGGTGTCGCGCCTCCGGTCCTGGCTCGGACCAGAAGCACAACTGCGCGGCACTCCACAGGATGCGCAGCGCCAGGGCCCGGTCGTCCGCCGCGACGCTCTCGGCGAGCGCCGTCAGCGAGACCACGGAACCGGGATGGCCGCCCAGCCCCTCGTCGAAACTGCCGCGCAGCCAGACCGCGGTGGCATGCTGCCGCGCTGACAGTGTCGTGCTCTGCGCGTGGTCGAGCAGGCGGTTCACGGACTCCGGCCGCCCGAGCTCGACGGCGTAGTCGGCGGCCCGCAGCAGACGTTCGGTGCGGCGGGCGGCATCGCCGCTGAGCGCCGCCGCGTGTTCGAGAGACGTGACGGCCTCCGCGACAGCCCCGCGGCGCGCGGCACGGAGCGCGACGTCCTCCAGTGCCTGGGCGACGGTCTCGTCGGCGGCCGAGGTCGCCGCGGCCCGATGCCGCGCGTGACGGTCGGGGTGGTCGTCGAGCACCGAGGCGAGGGCGCCATGCGCGGCCTGCCGCTCGGCCGTGGGCATCGTCTGCTGGATCGCCGAGCGCATCAGCGGATGCCCGAAGCGCAGTTCGATCCCGTCGACCGAGACCAGCCCGGCACGCAGCGCCGGTTCGAGCTCGGCGATCCCCACGGCATCACCGGCCAGGAACCGCGCCGCGGCGAAGATCTCGGTGAGCGTCGAACCATTGTCGAGGGCCGCGACCCGCAGGATGGTCCGCGTGCCCGCCGGCAGCGTCGCGAGCCGGTCGGTGAACGCGCGCTCCAGCCGTTCGGTGAGCGGCAGGCGCGTTTCGTCCGGGTCGGCCGCCTTGCCGAGGGTGCGGGACAACTCGGTCAGGGCGAGGGGGTTCCCGGCCGCCGCCGCGAGCAGCCTGCGGCGCGCGGCCGGCCGCAGGCCGGGGGCCCGGTCGGCCAGCAGTGCCGCGGCGTCGTCGTCGGACAGCGGTTCGAGCGGAACGGTGGTGACTTCGTCGGGGGTCAGCCGCGACCGGTAGCCGTCCCGCGCGGCGCCGACCATGACGACCGGCTCCGAGCCGACCCGGCGCGCCATGAAGGCCAGGACGCTGACCGTGGCGTCATCGAGCCACTGGATGTCGTCGGTGAGGATCAGGACCGGCGCGGTCGCGGCGACGTCGGCTATGAGGTCGAGCACGGCGAGGCCCACCATGAAGACGTCGGGCACCTCGGCCTCGGCATGGCCGAGCGCGGCCGCCAGTACGAGCCGGTGCGGCGCGCTGCCTTCCGTCTGCGCGGGTCCGAGCGGTCGCAAAAGCTGGTGGAGGCCGCCAAAGGGGAGGTCGCTCTCGGCCTCGACCCCCACCGCGCGTAACACTCGGAATCCCAGGGACTCGGCCAGTGCCCCGGTCGCGGCGAGCAACGAGGTCTTGCCGATGCCCGGTGCGCCGCGGACCAGAACCGCCGCCCCGCGACTGCCCGCCTCGGACAAGATGCCACGCAGCAACCCGAGTTGGGCTTCCCGGCCGACGAGATCCACGTTCGTCCCTTCGACCGGCCGCTCGGATCCGAGCGGGCCCGGTCATCCGCCGCGACGCTCTCGGCGAGCGCCGTCAGCGAGACCACGGAACCGGGATGGCCGCCCAGCCCCTCGTCGAAACTGCCGCGCAGCCAGACCGCGGTGGCATGCTGCCCCGGTGACAGTGTCATGCTCTGCGCGTGGTCGGGCAAGCAGTACACGGACTCCGGCCGCCCGAACTCGACGGCGTAGTCGGCGGCCCGCAGCAGACGTTCGGCACGGAGCGCGGCGTTCTCCGGGGCAGGGGCAGGTGGGGTGGGCATGTCGGGCCGGGCGTCGCTTGTCGATGCCTGCGTCGTGACACCTGGGGAAGTGGACATGAGCATTGTGTTCTCGGTGCTGTCGACGTCCGGCGGTGAGTGTCTGAAGCACTGGCAGGAAGAAATCTTCCGCACCTTCGTCCCGCTGCGGATCACCCTCCCCAAGGACGAGCCCTTCAGCGGCACGATCAGCACCGACCTGATCGGTCCGCTCCAGGCGACCTCTGTCGACTGCGATCGTGGCCGGGTCGACCGCACGCCGCGGCTGATCGCCCGGGGCAGCGCTGCATCACGACGACGGGTTGGGCAGGGTGGTCCTGCCCTTCCTGCGGGGCTTGGCCGACCACGCCCCGGCGATCACCTCCACGGTAGGCGAGCGGCTGGCGAGCGGCTGGCGAGCGGCTGGCGAGCGGCTGGCGGCCAATGCCGTGGTCCTCGTAGTACAGCTCGATGTCGGTGGAGTTCTCCTGGCCGACGGTGATGTATACGGCGTGTCCGCTTCCCTTCGCGCGTTGGTGGGTCAGCTCGGTGCCGGCGCCGGGGTGAGTGAGGCGGACGGCGTGCGGGGCGTCGCCCCCGGCCGTGCGGGTCATTGCCGGTCGGTGGCGTGCCCGCCGCGGGGAGCTGTGCGGACCGGGTCGGACAGGGCCGGCGTGCTCATCGTTCTCGCGGATCGGCTGGACCACGTAGGTGGAGCGGCCCCGCCGGAGCAACGCGGATGACGCCAGGTCAGGAGGTGGCGCGGGCGGCGGCCTCGATGACGTGCGCGGTGGCGCCGGGATGTGACACGGGGACCGCGTGCGAGGCGCCGCGGACCACCTCGGTGTGCGAACCCGCACGACGCGCCATGGCCCGCTCGGCAGTCGGCGGGATGGCCTGGTCTGCGCCTGCGACCAGGAACCAGGAGGGAATGGTCTTCCATGCCGGCGTGCTGCTGGGTTCCGCGAACGCGGCCAGCGCCACCGGCCGTTGCCCGGCCGCCATCAGCCGGGCCTTGCCTGCCGGCACGTCGGCCGCGAAGACCTGGCGGAAATCGGCGGGGTTGACGTAGGCGTCCTGTCCGCCCGGGAACTCCCGGACCGTCAGCGCCGGCGGGAGCCGGCTGCCCGGGTACTGTCCGAGGATCGCCAGGCCGGACTCGCCCTGGTCGGGGGCGAACGCGGCGATGTAGACCAGGGCCTTGACGTCGGCGTGGCCCGCCGCGGCGTCGGTGATGACGGCGCCGCCGTAGGAATGGCCGGCCAGGACGACCGGTCCGGGAACGGTGTCCAGAACACTGGACACGTAGGCCGAGTCGCCGGCCAGGCCGCGGAGCGGGTTCGCGACGCCGATCACCGGGTAACCCTGACGCTCAAGCCGCGCTGTCACCCCGTCCCAGCTCGACGAGTCCGCGAACGCACCGTGGACCAGGACCACGGTCGGCTTCGGTGTGCTCGGCGTGGCGGACGCCGTCGCGGCGTGCGGGGCCGCCACCGAGCCGGCGGACGTGGCGGCGGACAGGGCCGGGACCGCGAGCAGTGTCCCGACCACCATCGCCGAGAGCATCAGCCTTCTGTGACGTTGCCCGCCCTCGCGGAATCGGGCGGGTTCGATGTCTGTCATGACTGTTCTCCTCGTCTCTTCTTCTCTTCGCGCCCCCTGGGACGAGCACACCGGACAGCAGTACGGAATCCGCGCGGCCCGTACGCGACCTGTACGGCCACCAGGTCGTGGAGCCGGTCGCCGACGAAGAACGGTCGGGAAGAACCGGCTCAGTTCCGCTCCTGCCGTCATCCCCGGCCGCCCAGGAAGTGCAGCAGCAGGTCGGTCGTCTCCTCCGGATGCTCCTCGTAGATCCAGTGCCCGGAGTCGGGGATGACGGCCGGGGTGACATGGGCGGCGTAATGGCGCACCTGTTTCGCGACCGAGGAACCGAGGCTGCCGGAGGCGCCGATCGCCAGCACCGGCATGGTCAGGGGCTTCTTCCGGAACCGCGCGTTGTCGGCGATGTCCTGCGGGAATGTCCGGAACCAGGCGAAGCTCGCTTCCAGGTGTGCGTAGTCGCGCAGGTAGGAGGAGAAGACCTGGAGGTCCTCCGGGGTCAGGGCGTCCTTGTGCACCGCGATGCCCCGCATGAAGCCGGTCGTCCAGGTCAGTTCGCGGCCCCGGATCAGGCTCTCCGGGAGACCGGTCTGCAAGGAGAAGAAGCCGAAGTTCCACACTCCGGGGCCCTGGGCCGTCAGTGACGGGAACGCGTAGATGCCCTGGTCGGGGATCGGGGCCTCGCTGAGCACGAGCTTCTTGACGCTGTGCGGGTACTGCGCGGCGTAGGAGTAGGCGACCATCGTGCCGATGTCGTGGCCGACGACGTTCACGTCCTGGTCCTTGCCGAGCGACACCAGGAGCGCGTGCAGCTTGGCGGCCATGGTCTTCTTGTCGTAGCCGGACACCGGGGTGTCGCTGCGGCCCGCGCCGGGCAGATCCGGCGCGATGACGGTGTAGTGCTCGGCGAGCGCGGGCATGATGCCGTGCCACTCGTACCAGGTCTGAGGGTAGCCGTGGATGAGGACCAGCGTCGGGCCGTGGCCGCCGATCACGTAGTTGATGCCGATTCCGGCGACGTGGGTCTTGTGTTCGCTGAAGCCGGTGGGTATCTGCTCCGCGGGTGCCGCCACGGCCTTGTCGGGTGCTGCGGCCGTGAGGGTGGTCAAGCCGAGGGCGACGGCCAGGGCGAAGACCGCGGCCGTCAGGCGGCGGGATCTGGGCCGACGGGACCTGGAAAGGCGGGTTCTGGACAGGCGGAGTCTCACTGATCTCTCCAAGGGATGCGAGGGGAAGCGAGGGAAAGCGAGGCGCGGCGGGCTCGGCGCCCGCCGCGTCGTGAGGGCCCGTCAGAGGGACTCGACGAGGCCGCCGTCGATGACGAAGTCGGCGCCGGTGATGTTCGCCGCCCGGGGACCGGCGAGGTACAGCACGAGTTCGGCGATCTCGGACGGCCGGGTGAAGCGGCCGGTCACCGACTGGTCCGCCGCGCTGCGGGCCACCTCCCGGGGATCGACGCCCCGGAACCGGCCGACCGTGGCGGCGACACCGCCGGCGCCCTGCCACAGCGCGGTCTCCACCGGGCCGGGACCGATGGTGTTCACCCGCACGCCGCGTGGCCCCACCTCCTTGGACAGGGCCTTGCAGAAGTTGGTCAGCGCCGCCTTCGCCGCGCCGTAGTCGATGACCAGCGGGTCCGGCAGCCGGGCGTTGACCGAGGAGACGGTGACGATACGTCCCGCGCCGGTGGCGAGCAGGTGCGGCAGGGCGGCCCGGGTGGCGCGGACGGCGGCCATGAAGTTGACCGTGAACGTCCAGTCCCAGTCCTCGTCCGTCACGCCGAGGAAGCCGTCCACCCGAGGCCGCACCGCGCCCACGTTGTTCACCAGGACATCGACACCGCCGTGGACCGCGACGGCCTCGGCGACCAGCGCCGCCGGACCGTCGGGCGTCGCGAGGTCGACCTCCACGACGGTGAGTTCAGCGCCCTGCTTCACGTGCTCGTCGAGGGCTTCGGTACGTTCCCTCGATCCCGCGACGACTCGGGAGCCGGCTGCCAGGAACGCCTCGACGATGGCCAGCCCGATGCCGCGCCCGGCGCCGGTGACCACCACGATCCGTTCGGCCAGGCCCGCGTCGGCACCGGCCCCTCCGGCTGCCTGGGGCGGACGGGGGCTCATCGCCCGGTCTCCGCGTCCGGATCCTGTTGCCGCAGCCAGCTGAGAACGGTGTCCGCGACCTCCCGCCAGCCGCCGTCGATCGTCAGGGAGTGCCCGCGGTCGGGAAAGTTGGTGACGTCGGTGACGGCTTCGGAATGCCGGTACTGCTTGAGAGTGGCCCGGGTGACGGCCTCGGGCACCGTGTGATCCTTGCCGCCGGAGATGAGCAGCAGCGGACCGCGTCCGCTGTTCTCCGTGTCGACCTTTGCCGGCGAGTGAGGATTGAAGTTGGCGGAGGCGGCCTCGTACAGCGGCTTGCCCGGCGCGGGGATGGTCCAGCGCTCGTACAGGGCTGCCGATTCCTCCTCCGAGATGGCGTTGCCGAAGGCGAACCGGAACTGCTCCGCGGTCAGGGAGACCGACCGGTGCTTGTTGGCCGGGTTCTTGAAGACCGGGAACGTCGCCCTCAGCGCGGACAGCGGCAGGGGCAGAACGCCCTTGATCTGCGCGGCGTCGATCGCGACTGCCGCGGCGGCGCGGTCCTGGCCGAGCAGCTTCTGCGCGATCATCCCACCGAACGAGTGACCGATCACGATGGGTCGCACGGGCAGGGCCGCGATCAGGGCCGCGTAGTGCTCGACGACGTCGTCGATGCCGTGGCCGGCGATGCTTTCCGGGTTCTGGCGCGCCTCCTCGACGGTGTCGGGGTCGCCGGGCCACCCGGGCGCGGACGGGTCGTAGCCCTCGTCGCGGAACAGATCGATCCAGGGCCGCCAGGAGGTGCTGTGCAGCCAGAGTCCGTGGACGAAGACCACGGGAAGCGGAACGGTCATGGCTGGGCCTCTCTTGTGTGGGTGTCCTGACCCGGCATGTGCACACGAAACCGGAAACCCCGGCGCTCTCGCACCGGGGTGGCACCCCAGTCGGGCCGCGTAGCCACGGGCGGGCGCAGCCCGGCGCGGCGTCCGGTCTTTCCGTCGGTGCTCCATCTCGTCGTCGTCGACCTCCATGTCGAGTCGGCCCGAGAGGGCGTCGAGGACGATGATGCCGCCGTCGCGCACCAGGCCGAGCGGGCCCTCTGCCGCCGACTCTGAGGCTGACGTGGAGTACGCGGATCCCGTATGCCGTTCCGCTCATGCGCGCGTCGGAGATCCGCACCATGTCGGTGGCGTGCGCGCCGAGAGTTCGTGGAACCGGTCCAGCGAGAGGTCGACGCCTGCCCGGCCAGCGAGGATGTACTCCCACAAGCCGGTGCCCACCCCCAGCTGCCGGCTCTCGAAGACCGCTGGTGCGGCTGTCCCGCCGGTGAGCGCGGATCCCGCCCACCACCGCTGGGTGCCGGCCCGCCGCAGCCTGCCTCGTGCCGAAAGAGCCCCTCCCGTGCCTCGGCCCGAGGGACTCACACTCCCCGAGCTACCCGACCGTCGTATTCACACGCTCCCGGGCGGTGGTGGGGATGGCGTTGTCGATGAGGACGGCGGCGATGGCTGCGGCCGTGGGGAAGGACTCGGTGTTGAGGACCCGGGTGCGGGCCGCGGCGCCGTCGAGAAGCAGCGCGAGTTGTTCGCCGAGTTGTTCGGGGTCGGCGGCGCCGGCTTCCCGGGCTGTGTCGGCCAGGCGCGCGGCGATGGTCGACTTGTAGTCGCGTGCGTATTGGGACGCGGGGTGTTCGGGGTCGTGCAGTTCGACGGACGCCGCGATGTAGGGGCACAGGGGGGTGAGGCCCTCTTTTCCCCTGGGCGGCTCGAAGACGGCAAGCAGTCGTTCACGGGGAGTCAGGTCGGTGCGGTCGAACACTCCGGCCGTGACACCGGGATCGAACCGGCGCAGGTATTCGGCGACGAGTTCGTCCTTGTTGGTGAAGTGCTGGTATGCCGTGCGCTTCGACACCTGGGCCACCGCGCACAGTTGGTCCATGCCGGTGCGGTTGATGCCCTGATCGCGGAACAGCTGCTGCGACGCGCTGATGATGCGCTCGCGTGCGCCCCTGCCGCGACGTAGGCCTTGGGGACCCTTCTCCAACTCCGTCATGCGCCCAGTCTACCCCAGTCGGGTACCGAGCGGTGTACCTAGCTTGCGTCCCGGCCGACTGCCCGCTACGTTAGGCACACAGCTCGGTGTACTTAATGTTCGAGCCGTTCCGAATACCCTCAGTTCAATGGAGTGATCATGGGAAAGCTCGATGGCAAGGTAGCGGTGATCACCGGCGGATCGACCGGCATGGCGCTGGCCGGCGCCCGACTGTTCGTTGACGAAGGAGCTCACGTCTTCATCCAGGCCCGGCGGCAGGAAGCACTGGACGAAGCCGTCAAGCTGATCGGCCGGAACGTGACCGCCGTGCAGGGCGACGCGGCCGACCTGGACGACCTGGACCGCCTGTACGACACGGTCAAGAAGGAAAAGGGCTCGATCGACGTGCTGTGGGCCAGCGCCGGTATGGGCGAACAGGGCAAGCTCGGCGAGATCACCGAGGAGCAGTTCCACCGCGCCTTCTCGCTCAACGCGCGCGGCACCCTGTTCACCGTGCAAAAGGCATTGCCGCTGCTCAACGACGGCGCCTCAATCTTCATGACCGGATCGAACGCCTCCCTCAGGGGCTTCCCCGGGTGGAGCGTCTACGCGGGCAGCAAGGCCGTACAGCAGGCCTGGGCCCGCGTATGGCTCAACGAACTCAAGGACAGGCGGATCCGGGTCAACGTGCTCACCCCCGGCCAGGTCTCCACCGCCAAGCAGGAAGAAGTGTTCGACGAGGCCACCAAGAAGGCCTTCGAATCCCTGATCCCCCGCGGAAAGATGGGCCGCCCCGAAGAGATCGCAAGCGTCGCGCTCTTCCTCGCCTCCGACGAGTCCAGCTACGTCAACGGCCTCGAACTCGTCACCGACGGCGGCACGACCGTCATCTGACCAGCACACACCAGCACACCCTCAAGAACACGGTCGTACTGCGCTCTTGAGGGTGTGACAGCAGCAACGCCGCCGCCACAGGCGGGAACAGCGGCACTTGTCATGCAGGCGCATCCGCTTGGAAGGCGCAGCTCAGCCGACGCGCCGAGCCACCGCGAAAGCTTGAGAACGAGAAAGAGGGCACACCGTATGAGCAGCATCAGCATCATCGGCACCGGGAACATGGCCCGCACCATCGGCGCGCGGGCGATAGCGGGCGGCAACACCGTCGAGGTCATGGGTCGCGATCAGTCCAAGGCCGCTGACCTGGCCAAGGCCCTCGGTGGCGGCGCGACGACGGGAGAGTGGGGCGCGGTCCCGGCCTGGGACATCGTCATCGTGGCCCTGTTGTTCGACGGTGTCGTTCCGGCCGTGGCCCGGTACGGAGACGCCCTCGCGGGCAAGCTCATCGTCGACATCAGCAACCCCTTCAATTCCACGTTCGACGGGCTGGCCCACCACGAGGAGACCTCGATCGCGCAGGAGGTCGCCAAGGTCGCCCCGGCCGGCGCCACCGTGGTGAAGGCGTTCAACACCGTCTTCCGTGACGTCCTGGAGAACGGCCGGCCCGACGTCTTCATCGCCGGCGACAGTGCCCAGGCCAAGGCCGACGTCGGGGTGTTCGTCAAGAGCCTCGGGCTGCGCCCGCTGGATGTCGGCGACCTGAAGATGGCGCATTGGCTGGAAGGAGCGGGCCTGCTCACGGTGGGCCTCGCCAGCCACGGGGTGGGGCACTGGGACTTCGCCCTCGGCACCACCGAATTCCTCGACTGAGCCGCACCCGCCCCGATCCGAGTCGTCGACGGAACGGGGCGGCGCGCGCCTGGTATCTGGAGAGTGAAGACGGCCTGGTGCGGTGGGCCGCCGCCACCGCGCTCGTCCGTATCGCCGGCAGCTGCGACGGACCACTCGACGCCGGGCTGCTGGACCGCGCCGTCGCCGAACTCACCGCCGCGGCAGCCAACCCGGCCCCCACACCCGCCACTGACTACAACACGGGCGACTTCCACGGCCACATCGAGGCCACTCTGCACACCCTCGGCACGGGCGTTCCGCAGGCCGCGCTCGCCGCCTGCCTGCCCCGCATCGAGCGGGACCGGGACGGGCGCCGCACCGAAGCGGCCCTGGTCGAGCTCTTTCCCGCACCGCTTCAGAGCCCTCGGCCTTGCTACGCCGACCTGCCCGCCACGCAACAGCAGTTGGTGCACGCTCTGGCCAACTTGGAGCACCCCTGGGTCGGCCGAGCCGTTGCGGGACAACTCCGCGACCGCAGCCTGCCGGACTCCCAGAACGCCCTGCGTGCCTACGCCGGACTTCCCCCCCGTCGCCGAAGGCCGGCAGTGATGTTCGACGGGATCGACGAGGTGGACATCGAGGCGGTGACCGCTGCCTTCGGCACGGGCGAAGTGGTGGCCTGAGGCCGGGCGGCCGGAGCAGCGTGCCCGGACGACGGTTGCTTCTCGGGCCGGGTGCACGACTCCTGTCAGCACAGGTCGAAGGGTCTCCCGCGCGGTGGGCAGAGCAGCGACCGGGGTCGGTGTACGAGGCCGTGCCTGATGCCGATGTGACAGCTTCGTCGAAGGCCCGGCTCTTGTCAGTGGCCACCTGTTTACTTGGCACATGATCGACAAGACGAGCCACAGCGATATCCACCGAACCACTGCTCTCACACCCGGTCCCGAAATGGTGGAGCCGTCGCGGTTCAGGATCCGCAACGTGAAGATCGATGACCAGGGTGCCGTGGTGACAGTCAAGGGCGGCGGTTCGCACCAGCTCAGTTTCGATGTGCTGCACGATTGTCCGGGATGCGGCAACGCCGTCAACCAGGTGATCGTTGGGCTGGCGGGCCAGGACCGAGCCCAGGCGTCGGTATGGAACGGCAAGCAGCGCAGCGGGGGTGGCTTGAAAGCAGTCAATGCCGGCACGCGCGTCGAGGCGCTGGCGGAAGACAACCCAGGTCCGGCGCAGTGGGTAAATGTGTCGTGCGACCTCGTTGTCCCCGACGAAATCGGCGTCTACTCGATTCGAGCACGCTACGCCCAGGCGTACCAGGGACGCCTGATGACCACCGAAGGACGTGCGATCCCACAGCCGGAGTACCAGGACGTGTTGGGTTGGTGGAAGGTCGACCGCCCGGAGGGACCCGGCCCGGAATCGGCCATAGGCACCATCATCGTCGAGGCAAAGAGTGACAGGCGGTGACGCGGTCCAGGAACCCCACCCCGTCCGGTCGACGCCTCGGACCGCCGGCCCGACCGGCTGATGCGTCGGGCAGAGTCGAGCCGGACGCCTCACGTCGTAGGCCAGGGCGACGTCGTTCAGTGGATCTGCCGGCGGGTTGATCACGTGCGCCGGCCAGTACCACGTGGGCGGCGAGCGCAGGAACGAAGGCGAGGGAATGACGGCCGCCCTTCGCCCGGCGCGGATCGGCAACCCCGGCTGGACAGCCCAGCAGAACCGGGTGTTCTCAGTCTTGGGAGGCCGGACAGCAGCGAGCCGACCCAGGCACGATGAACGGGCAGGCACAGACTTGCATTTCGGTGATCAAGTAGTCGGCACCTCGTGATCACCTGGGAGTCGTGCCTGCCTCGGTTCTGTCCCCGTCGACGAACTCCTGGCCTCCGCCCGCAACCGCCGCTCCCCATCGCGCTTCGTGGCGCCTACCGACAGAGGGTGGGAGCCGGAGGCCGCGCCCGTTTGCGGCTGGTTCAAGCACCGTACGTGCCCGGGTAGTTGACGGTCTTTCGCCACAGTCAGGACAGAGTATGGACGACTTCGATGAAAGTCCCTACTGTGTCCGTCGCGACGCACGAGACCTCACGCGCCGCGTTCGCCACTCTCCGTATCCGGTGCGACGGCGCGTACCGGCAGCGGTGGATCTCCCTACTCGTCCATCTGCGTTCCCCGCGCTATGGGGAGCGAACAGGAGGCTACGTGTATCCACGGCTGTTGTCCGAGCGGCTCGGCAGACGCCTGGCCACGACGTTCATCACTTCGCTTCTGGCGCTCGGGCTGTCCTCCCCCACGGGCACGGCTGCCCCGGCCGACCGGTCCGCCGACGCGCTTCCCCCGCAGGAACCAGGCGTCACCTTGCGCGTCTTCGACATGCAGGTACCGCTTGAGAAGCTGTGCGATCTCAAACCCGGCCAGACACCGAACGTCGACAAGCTGATGCCGGTGATCAACTGGTCCTCCGATGCGGACTTCGGTTTCAGCGCCAACTTCGTCTCACAGACCACCGCCAATCTCAACGTCTCCACCGCCGGGACCTATTCCTTCCGGCTCACCAGCGACGACGGCTCCCGGCTGTACATCGACGACAAGCTCGTCATCAGCCACGACGGGCTGCATGGAGCCGACCCCAAGGACGGCAACGTTGTCCTGACGGCCGGATACCACTCGGTCCGCATCGACCACTTCGAGAAGGACGGCGGACAGCAGGTCACCCTCGCGTGGAAGCCCCCTTCCGCTTCCGACTTCGCCGTGGTGCCCAACTCGGTGCTCAGCACGGACGCCGGTGTCGTCCGGGTCACGGCTCCCGGACGCAAGGAATGCGAACTGGCCGGCGATTCACCAGGCGATGGACTGCCGCTGACCGGCGTACACCCGAACTACACCCTGACCGACCTGCGGCCCACCGGGTTCCAACCGCAGGTCTCCGCCATGGACTGGCTTCCCGACGGCAGGCTCGCCGTGGCCACCTGGGGCGGTTCGGAGAACACGACCGGCGAGGTCTACCTTCTGAGCAACGTCACCGGAAGCACCGGACCGGACAAGGTGACGTTCAAAAAGGTGGCTTCGGGCCTCAAAGAGCCCATGGGCATCAAGTACGTGGACGGCAAGCTGTACGTGTCGCAGAAGCACGAACTGACCGAGCTCAACGACACCAACGGCGACGAGGTCACTGACACCTATCGCAGGGTCGCCACCTGGCCCTATGGCGGCAACTTCCACGAATTCGCCTTCGGTCTGCTGTACAAGGACGGGTTCTTCTACCTGAACCTGTCTGTATCCATCAACTACGGCGGAGCGACAACGAATCCGCAACCCGCACCGAACCGCGGCACCACGATAAAGGTCAACAAGGCAACGGGGGCGGTCAGCTACGTCGCCGGTGGTCTGCGCACTCCCAACGGAATCGGGTGGGGTCCGGAAGGCGACATCTTCGTCACCGACAACCAGGGCGGCTGGCTGCCCTCGTCGAAGTTGGTCCACGTCAAGCAGGACCGCTTCTTCAACCACTACACCAACCCCACCGGCCCCTTCGACTCCCAGAATGTGTCCAAGCCGGTCCTGTGGCTCCCGCAGAACGAGATCGCCAACTCCCCCAGCACACCGTTGCAGCTGAATGACGGGCCGTTCGCCGGCCAGATGCTGTTCGGCGACGTGACCTACGGTGGCATCCAACGCGGATACCTCGAAAAGATCAACGGCGAGTACCAGGGCGCCGTGTTCCGCCTCACCCAGGGCCTGGAGGTCGGTGTCAACCGGCTCAGTGTCGGCCCCGACGGCGCCCTCTACGCCGGTGGCCTCGGAGCAGACGGCAACTGGGGCCAGGAAGGCAAGCTCAAGTACGGCCTCCAGAAGCTGACACCGAACGGCACCAGCGCCTTCGACATCCGCGAGATGCGTGCCGTCGCCGGCGGCTTCGCCCTCGAATACACCCAGCCGATATCGAACGAGACCGCCGCAGGCCTGGCCGCGCGCTACAAGGTCAAGCAGTGGCGCTACGTACCCACGGCCGACTACGGCGGTCCCAAGATCGACGAGGAGACGCTCACCGTCCAGTCGGCCACCGTCTCCAGCGACCGCAAGACGGTCACTCTGGCCATCCCCGGCCTCAAGCCCAACCGCGTGGTCCACGTACGCTCGGCCCGCCCCTTCAACTCAAGCGAAGGCAAGCAGCTCTGGAGTACCGAGGCCTGGTACACCATGAACCAGATCCCCGGCACTCCGTCCCGCACCGGAGAGGTGAAAGGCGTCAACGGCAAGTGCCTGGACGTGGACAACGCCAACACGGCCGACGGGACGAAGGTCCAGGTGTGGACCTGCAACAGCACCGCCGCCCAGGAGTGGTCCCTGCTCGGCGCCGGCGGCACCGTACGTGCACTCGGCAAGTGCCTGGACATCGACAACTCGGGCTCGGCTGACGGTACAAAGGTCCAGCTCTACACCTGCAACGGCACCGCAGCCCAGATCTGGCAGCCTCAGACCGACGGCACCCTACGCAACCCACAGTCCGGCAAATGCCTCGACGTATCCGGTGGCGTATGGAATGACGGAACCCCCGTCCACCTGTGGACCTGCCACACCCAACAGAATCAGAAGTGGGTCCTTCCGTAGGGACCTCACCAAAAGATGACCGTTCCACGGCGCCGAGGGCCACAGGACTGGATGTCTGGCCCTCGGCGTACCGGGACAGGTCAGGCCGGCGGGCCTGGCTCATCTGTTGTCGCGGCCTCGGTT
>NZ_LIPP01000006.1 GCF_001418335.1 Streptomyces aurantiacus
CCCCGGCCGGGCAGCCGGGCCCGCCGCAGCAGCCGTACGGCTATCCGCAGGCACCCGGCGCCCCCCAGGGAGCCCCGCAGCCGCCGGCCGGTCAGCCGGGTTACGGCTACCCGGGCCAGCAGCCCCCGCAGCAGGGGTACGGCTACCCGGGGCAGCCGCAACAGCCGTACGGCTACGGCTATCCGCAGCCGCCCACCATGCCGATGCAGCCGGGGCCCTCGCAGGGCGGGCGGAAGTTCAACGCGCAGGCGGCGATCATCGTCTCGGCCGTGGTGGTGATCGCGCTGATCGTCGGCGGCGGTGTCTGGTACGCGAGCTCGTCCTCGTCCGGCAAGGACGACAAGGACACCTCCGCGGGTCCCGGCGGCACCGAGGGCAAGGACGGCAAGGACGGCGCGGACGGCGGCGACGACGGGGGCGGGGGAGGCGGCTCGGAGAAGGTGCCGGCGAACACCGGCGCGAAGGTCCTCTTCCAGCTGCCCGCGCCCGAGGTCCCCAAGAAGGACGTCTGGAGTGTGGAGGGTTCCTGGCTGACGGACAAGGTGTACGCCAAGGCAGGCGTGCGCAAGGTCGTCGGCCATGACCCGGACACCGGCAAGGAGGCCTGGTCCCTGCCGCTGACGGGGCTGACCTGCGCCGGTTCCCCCGAGGTCACCAAGGACGGCGTCGCCGTGGTGGTCGCGGAGGACGCCCCGCGTACCAAGGCCGACCCGTACCCCAAGTGCAGCGAGGTCACGGCCTTCGACGTGAACACCGGCAAGGCGCTCTGGACGAAGTCCGTGGCTCCGGGCGGCGGTGAGAAGGCCGCGTTCAAGGAGGTCAGCATCACCGGCACCACGGTCGCGGCGGGCTCCGGCCTCGACGGCGGCGCCGCCTTCGACATCGGCAACGGCAAGGTCCTGTGGCAGCCGAAGGTCGGCACGTGCGAGGACGTCGGCTACGCGGGCGGCGAGCAGCTCGTCGCGGTCCGCAAGTGCGGTGACTACGGCAACGAGAAGTACGAGGTCCAGCAGCTCGACCCGAAGACGGGCACCGTCAAGTGGAGCTACAAGCTCCCCGCGGGCATCGACAACGCGAAGGTGATCTCCACCAAGCCCGTCGTCTTCGGCGTGGACTCCGGAGAGATCACCGCGTCCGGCGCGACCGACATCTTCTCGCTGGACGACAGCGGCAAGCTGCGTACGAAGATCACGCTCGCGGACGGCAAGTACGAGCACGACTGCGGTGTGAACAAGATCCACAACTGCAGGTCGATCGCGGTCGGCAACGACAAGCTGTACGTGCCGACCAAGCAGCACGAGGGCTCCGAGCAGTACAGCCGCGTCAACGAGATCGTGTCCTTCTCGCTGGCCACGGGCAAGCCCACGAGCGACCGCGCCGACGCGGGCGACGGCTACGAGATCTTCCCGATCCGGATGGACGGCACCGACGTCCTCGCGTACAAGAGCGGTCCCTACGACAAGGGCTCCCAGGTCGTCTCGATCGACGGCGGGACCTTCAAGGAGACCAAGCTCCTGGAGACCCCGGCCACCGACCAGGTCCGCAGCGCGATCAGCGGGATGGTGCCCAAGACGTCGGAGATGCTGTACACCGCCGGCCGGCTCTTCATGGGCGAGGACTTGGTCAGCGCGCCCTACTCGGAGGACGAGAAGGACTACACGGCGATCGGCTTCGGCGCCGAGTAGTACGGCGCCGGGTGGTACGGCGCCGGGTGGTACGGCGGCGCGGGGTCCGGTACGCCGATCATGTGTGCGCTCGTCGGTCACGGCTCCGTCCCTGCTCAGGGGCGGAGCCGTACTCGTACCCCCCATCGCTCGCGAATGTGAGGAATTTCGGAGATCCGGGGCACTTCTCTTCAGTAGGGGAAGCGCAACGTCGAACAAGCGTGTAGCTTCCGGGGGATGAAGAGCCGGGGGGCTCCTGTCCATGGGGTACCAGGTGCCAGTAGGGCCAGTAGGGGTGGATCCTTGGGGGGACTGGGGGGTTGGGCTCGATGGGAGTGCGGCTGATGGTGGTCGACGACCACCGATTGCTCGCCGAGGCGCTGGCCTCGGCCCTGAAACTGCGCGGGCACCGCGTGCTGGCCGCGGCCGCGCCTGCCGCGGGAGCGGCGGAGCTGGTGATCACGAGGGCGCCGGAGGTCTGCCTGATCGGCACGGCCACGCCCGCCGAACCGGGCATCTTCGACCCGGTGGTGAGGATCAAGCGGGAGCGGCCGCAGGTCGCGGTGCTGGTCCTCGGACCGGTGCCCAACCCGCGCGGGATCGCCGCCGCGTTCGCCGCCGGCGCCTCCGGATACGTACGGCACGACGAGCGGATAGAAGGTGTCGAGCGGGCCATCATGAAGGCGCGCGCGGGGGAGGCCGCGGTGGCGCCGCAGCTCCTGCAGAGCGCCTTCAGCGAGCTGCTCAACCCGGCCGCGCAGCCCGACGACGAGGGCCAGCGGCTGCTCCAGATGCTGACGCCGAGGGAGGTCGAGGTCCTGGTCCGGGTCGCGGACGGCGAGGACACCCGACTGATCGCGGCGGGCATGGGCATAGCTCCGAGCACCGCCCGCACGCACGTACAGCGGGTACTGATGAAGCTGGGCGTGGGCTCCCGCCTGGAGGCGGCGGCACTGGCGGCCCGTACCGGGCTGCTGGACCGGGCGGGTCCGGTGCAGCCACCGAACTCGGCACCGGGGTCGGGGCAGTAGGCCCGGGACCGGCCCGGGCGAGGGGCTCTGCCGTCATCCGAACTGTCCTCTGCGGGCGTTCGCGTCGGCGAGGAGGACGCTCAGCAGCTCGTCCGACGTGAGGACGCGGATGCGTTCGGGGGCGGCGTCCCATTCACGGCCGCCGGCGAGCGGGCGCAGCTGGATGTACGGGCCTTCGTGGCCCATGACGCGTCCGACACGGCCGTGGCGGGCGTCGCGAACGACCGTGCCGACGACGGGGATCTTGTCCATCCGGTCCGTCCGGTCCATCCCGTTCATGCGGTTCGCGCCGTTCATGTCGCCCGTGCCGTCCGTCACTCGGCGATCCCCTTCCTGATCACGTCCGCGAGCGGCAGGGCGATGGAGGCGGAGCAGCCGCCCAGGCGCGCCGACGGCCCCGCGATCCGTCCGGATCGCGGGGCCGTGGCGACTGTTGCTCCACGCGTTGGTGCGGGCCCGCACCGACGTTCGGCCAAGCAGCCGGCTCAGCCCCCGCAGCCACCGTACTCAAGGGAGCTCACTGCGTTGTCGTAGAGGAACAGAAGTTCCTGCTTCTCACCCGGCGCGATGGTGTAGTGGTAGCCGTGGTAGTCGGCATCGGTGTAGATGCAGACGAACCCCCTGCCACGGTTCCACACCGAGCCGGCTCGGTCGTTCCACGTCCAGCCGAGGTTGGGAGTGTCCACCCCGTACTGGAGCTGCAGGTTGCTCCCGGTGAGGTTGTGGCCGTCATAGAGGCAGATCTGGCCTTCTTCACAGCGGGTCAAGGGTTCATCGGCCGACGCGGTTCCCGGAACCGTCAGTACGGCGGCGGCGGCGAGAACTGCCCCCAGCACCCCGGTCTTGATTGCCAGTTTCATGCGTAACCTTTCCCGTTGTTGCCCGTGTAAGCGCGGTCATGGTGGCCGCCTCCAGCTGTCGCTTCGCGAGGGCATCCGGCCGTAAGACCGTCTCCGCGCGCAGGTGGTTCACCGAGGTGATGTGGTCTTGATCTCCAAAAGAAGAGCAACGGCCCGGTAGTTCCCGGTGGTTGCCCGACCGGCGGTCCTACGACGCCGCCTCCGCCCAGAAGTTCCGCAGGGTTTCCACGGCCCGTTCGGGTGCCTGGAGCATCCAGTAGTGGCTCAGTCCTTCGAGCGGCACCAGTCGCGCGTCGAACGCCCGGGCCATGTCCGCGTTCTGTGCGAGCGTCTCGTCCTGGTCGACGCCGTCCAGGCCGTTCAGGGCGGTCAGCAGCAGACCGGGCTTGGCGATCGGCGCGGTGACGGAGGCGCCCCAGTCGCTGTGCAGGTTCGGCCACGCCGAGCGGTACAGGGCCAGGATCGAGTCGCTCATCGTTGCGCCGTGGGCCGCGTCGATGTCGGCGCCGCACTCGGCCGTCATGCCCAGCGGGCGCAGCAGCTCGCCGAACGTGCCGGGCGTGCCCGCTCGTATGCCGGCGAGGGACTGCTCGCCCTCCGGGCTCTTCTGCCACAGCGCCGCGGCGGGGTGCCACTGGTAGTCGGGGTGCCAGCCGTACGCGACATCGCAGACCCAACTGCGGACCGGCACGCTGTCGTAGGCCGTCACCATGCGCAGGGCGAGGTGGCCACCCCAGTCGTGTCCGACGAGGTCGATGGGGCCGCCGATGGTTCGTAACTCGCCCGCCAGCCAGTCGGCGTACCTGTCCTTGTCTTTGATCTCCGGCGGCCGGGCCGAGCCGAAGCCGGGCAGGCGCAGTGCCACGCTCTCTTCAGGGAGTAGGCCGCGGACAGCGTTCCAGATGACCGGCGATTCGGGGACACCGTGGAGAAACACTATGGTCATGGATCAGATTGTCTGATGCGACGGCCTGTCGGGACAGCCGCGTCTGGGCATGGGAAGCCATGCCGCAACGGCATGGCAGACTGAGTCGATGAGTGACGTCGATCTACGTCAACTGCGTTATCTCGTGGCGGTCGCCGATGAAGGCGGCATCACCCGGGCGGCCGAGCGGCTCACGATGACGCAGCCGGCCCTGTCGCGGGCCATCGCCACGCTGGAGCGGGCCGTCGGGGTTCCGCTGGTCGAACGGCGGCCCCGCGGGACGGTGTTGACCGAGGCCGGTGAGGTGCTGGCCGAGCGTGCGCGTGCCATCGACCGGCAGGTGTCGTCGGCCGTGTGGCAGGCCCGCGAGACCGGCGACGGTGCGCCACCGATACGGATCAGCGCCCGCGCGTGCGAGTTCGAGGCCCTGCAGGAGCTGATCCGCGGGTTCACCGCGGCGCACCCCGGGCAACGGGCCGAGGCGGTCATGGCGGACTGGCGTACCCAGCTGTCGATCCTGCGCTCGGGCGGGACCGAGCTGGCTCTCGTCAGCGGCGAAGTCGACGACGAGGGCCTGGACAGCGCGGTGCTCGCCGTCCATGAACGGCTGGCGGTGCTGCCCGCCGGGCACAAGCTCGCCGACCGGGAGACCGTCGACCGTGCCGAGCTGCTGCCCGACCCGGTGATCGGCTGGGCCGACAGCCCTCCCGCGGAGCGCGACTACGTGCTGGACCTCGCGCCGCTGGCCGGCCCCGAGGTCGAGGACCTGCTGCAGCTGGTGGTGCAGATACGGACGGGCTCCGGCATCGCCTTCCTGTCCCAGGCGATGCTGGACGAGATCCCGCGGCTGACGGGCGTCGCCGTCGTCCGCGTCGAAGGCCTGGCTCCGGCCCGCCTGCAACTGCTCTGGCCGGAACAGCAGACATCGACCGCGGTCGCCCGCTTCGTACAGCACGCCACCGCGTGAGAGGTCGCCCCCGGGAGCACCCCCGCACGGCCGTCCGGTAGGCCGCACACCCCGGGGGCGCCCCCGTTCGTCCGCCGCCGCGGGCCCTGCCGGTTACTAGGTCACGTCGTCACGTCGTACGTTCGTCGCGTCGTACGTCGTCATGTCGCGTCGTCGGCCGGTGTCGGTGGCGCCACCGGCCGCAGCCACAGCCAGGCCAGGAAGAACAGGCCCAGGGCCAGCATGGCCAGGCCCGTCCAGAGGTTGATGTTGACGCCCTCCGACTTGTCGATGTCGGCGTCGGACGCGGTGATCCCGGCGATCGTCACGATGATCCCGTAGATGACGAAGAGGCCGCCGATGATGCGGCGGATGTCGAAGAGCCGGGCCGCGGTGACGGACTTGCCCTCCAGCTCGGTGACCTGGCGGTGGACGTCCTGCTCGGACTGCCCGGCGGGCCCGGTGTGCCCGGGGCGGTCGGAGTGTTCGGGGCGCTCGGGGTGTTCCTGGTGGGACATGGTGATCAGTCCTCCGGTCGTCGGATGGGGAGTCGTCGGATGGGGGAGCCGTCAGAAGGAGAAGGGGATGTAGCAGGCGGCGGCCAGAATGACCGCGCCCCAGCCGAGCAGGGCCGGCCTGCGGTACCAGGCGTCGTCGCCCTCACCGGGCGGCTCCTCCATGCCGGGTGAACTCGTCCCGTACACCAGCCCCTGCAGTTCCTTCGCCGGCTTCGGCGCGGTGAAGAGCGAGACGGCGACCATGACGACCGCGCCGGCCACGAACCCGGCGATCGCCGAGACGAAGTTGGCGCCCTGGTCGGAGGGGATGCCGATGACGTCCTGCTTGTAGAGGACGAAGTAGTTGACCATCGCGGCCGTGGTGCCGGCGAGCAGCCCCCAGAACCCGGACTTCATGGACGCGCGCCGCCAGAACATGCCGACGATGAAGACGACGAACATCGGCACGTTGAAGAAGGAGAACAGCGTCTGGAGGTAACTCATGATGTTGGAGAACGACGAGGCCAGGAATGCCGTGCCGATCGACGCCAGCACCCCGATCGCCGTGATGAGGCGGCCGAAGCGCACGTAGTACGCGTCCTCCTCGTCCCGCTTCACGTACTTGCCCCAGATGTCGTTGGTGAAGACGGTGTTGAAGGACGAGATGTTGGCCGCCATGCCCGCCATGAAGGCCGCCAGCAGACCCGTCACCGCGATGCCGAGGACGCCGTTGGGGAGCAGGTCCTCCATCAGGTACGGGATCGCGTCGTTGTACTGGAGGTCGGAGCCGGATGTCCCGATCTTCGGTACGAGCACGGCCGCGACGAGCCCGGGGATCATCACCAGGAAGACGATGAAGATCTTCGGGAACGCGGCGATGAGCGGGGTGCGCTTGGCCGCGGACGCGTTCTTCGCGGACAGGGCGCGCTGCACCTCGGCGAAGTTGGTCGTCCAGTAGCCGAAGGAGAGCACGAAGCCGAGGCCGAGCACGATGGTGAGCCAGTTGGCGCCGAGCGGGTTGGCGCTGCCGATGCCGGTGCCGCCCCACGCGGTGGTGAAGTCGCCGCCGTGGCTCGCCGTCAGCGAGTCGGTCAGGCCGTCCCAGCCGCCGACCTTCTTCAGGCCGAGCACCGTGAGCGGGATGAGCGCGGCGAGGATGACGAAGAACTGCAGCACCTCGTTGTAGATCGCGGACGACAGACCGCCGAGGGTGATGTACGCGAGCACGAAGGCGCCCGCGACGACGATCGACACCCACTCCGGCCAGCCGAGCAGCGCCTCGACGACGATGGCGAGCGCGTAGAGGTTCACGCCCGCGATGAGGACGGCGGCGAAGGCGAACAGCACGGAGCTGAGCAGATGCGCCCCCTTGTCGAAGCGCAGCAGCAGGAACTCGGGTACGGACCTGACCTTCGAGCCGTAGTAGAAGGGCATCATCACCAGGCCCAGGAAGACCATGGCGGGGATGGCGCCGATCCAGTACCAGTGCACGGTGTAGACGCCGTACTGGGCACTGTTGGCGGCCATGCCCAGGATCTCGGTCGCGCCGAGGTTGGCGGCGACGAAGGCCAGACCGGTCACCCAGGCGGGCAGCGAACGCCCGGAGAGGAAGAAGTCGAGGCTGGTCTTCACCGAGCGGCGGGCGGCGAACCCGATGCCGAGCACGACGACGAAGTAGATCGCCAGGATCGTGTAGTCGAGCCAGTTGGTGGGAAGCCGCAGCTCCGCCGCCAGGTACGTAGGCGATGCGGGTGACGCGGGTGACGCGGGTGACGCGAGGACTGAATCTGTGGGGGTCTGCATACAGCGCTCACTTCAATCGTGGTGTTCTTTGTTTGGTTGTGGTGGTGACGTGCGTGGGGGTTTGTGGTTTGATGTGTTCGGTTCTGTTGGTTGACCTGTCCGCTGGTTCGATCGGTAGGGATTCGATCGGGTAGGGATTCGGTAGGGATGAGGAGTCCGGCGTGAAGAAGACCTCGACCCGGCTGGCCGACGGTCGTGAGCTCATCTACTACGACTCGCGCGACGACACGGTGCGCGACGCGGTGGACCGGCGCCCGCTCGGCCGGACGGTCACCACATCGGAGGTACGGCACGACCCGCTGCTCGGTGACGCGGTGGCCGTCGCCTCGCACCGGCAGGCCCGCACCTACCACCCGCCGGCCGACGAATGCCCGCTGTGCCCCTCCGAGGGCGACCGGCTCAGTGAGATCCCGGACTCCTCGTACGACGTCGCGGTGTTCGAGAACCGCTTCCCGTCGCTGGCCGGGGACGCGGGACGGTGCGAGGTCGTCTGCTTCACCTCGGACCACGACGCGTCCTTCGCCCGGCTCACCGAGGAGCAGGCGGGTCTGGTCCTCGACGCGTGGACCGACCGGACGGCCGAGTTGTCGCATCTCCCCTCCGTGGAGCAGGTGTTCTGTTTCGAGAACCGCGGCGCCGAGATCGGTGTGACCCTCGGACACCCGCACGGGCAGATCTACGCCTACCCGTTTACGACGCCTCGAACGGCCCTGATGCTCCGGTCGGTGGCGGCGTACAAGCAGGGGACGGGCGGGGAGAACCTCTTCGACGCCGTGCTGGAGTGGGAACTCGCCGGCGAGCGGGTCGTCCTGGAGACCGAGCACTGGGTGGCCTTCGTGCCGTACGCGGCGCACTGGCCGTACGAGGTGCACCTGTATCCGCGGCGCCGCGTGCCCGATCTGCTGGGCCTGGACGAGGGCGCGCGCACAGAGTTCCCCAAGGTCTATCTGGAACTGTTGAGGCGCTTCGACCGGATCTTCGGCGAAGGCGAGCCTCCGACGCCGTACATCTCGGCCTGGCACCAGGCGCCGTTCGGCACGCTGGAGGAGTTCGACGGTGTGGCGCGTGACGACTTCGCGCTCCACCTTGAGCTTTTCACCATTCGCCGTACGTCCGGCAAGCTGAAGTTCCTCGCGGGTTCCGAGTCCGGCATGAGCGTGTTCATCAACGACGTGCCGCCGGAGACCGCGGCCCAGCGACTGCGAGAGGTAGCGAGTTCATGAGTGGGAAGTACCTGGTCACCGGCGGTGCGGGCTATGTGGGCAGCGTGGTCGCGCAGCACCTGCTGGAGGCGGGCCACGAGGTGACCGTCCTCGACAACCTCTCCACCGGCTTCCGCGAGGGCGTCCCGGCGGGCGCCTCCTTCATCGAGGGCGACATCCGCGACGCCGCCAAGTGGCTCGACCCCACGTTCGACGCGGTGCTCCACTTCGCCGCGTTCTCGCAGGTGGGCGAGTCGGTCGTGAAGCCCGAGAAGTACTGGGACAACAACGTCGGCGGCACGATGGCCCTGCTCGCGGCGATGCGCGAGGCGGGCGTCCGCAAGCTGGTCTTCTCCTCCACGGCGGCGACGTACGGCGAGCCGGAGACGACCCCGATCGTCGAGTCCGCGCCGACGCTCCCCACCAACCCGTACGGCGCCTCGAAGCTCGCCGTCGACCACATGATCACCGGCGAGGCCGCCGCGCACGGACTCGCGGCGGTGTCGCTGCGCTACTTCAACGTGGCGGGCGCGTACGGCACCTGCGGTGAGCGGCACGACCCCGAGTCGCACCTCATCCCGCTGGTCCTCCAGGTCGCCCAGGGCCGCCGCGACGCCATCTCGGTCTACGGCGACGACTACCCGACGCCGGACGGCACCTGCGTCCGCGACTACATCCACGTGGCCGACCTCGCGGAGGCGCACCTGCTGGCGGTCGCCGCCGCGCAGCCGGGCGAGCACCTGATCTGCAACCTCGGCAACGGCAACGGCTTCTCGGTCCGCGAGGTCGTCGAGACCGTCCGCCGGGTGACGGGGCACCCGATCCCCGAGGCCGCGGCCCCGCGCAGGGCGGGCGACCCGGCGATCCTCGTCGCCTCCGCCGCCACGGCCCGCGAACGGCTCGGCTGGAACCCGTCCCGCGCGGATCTCGCGGACATCGTCGCGGACGCGTGGGAGTTCGCGCAGAACATCGCAAAGGCGGAGGAGCACTAGTGGGGGCACAGCAGGCGGATCAGTCGGCAGGGCAGGCGGAGCAGCCGGCAGCGGGGCCGGAGCAGCAGGTCAGGGACGGCTTCGAGAAGCTGTACGGGGCGGCCCCGGAAGGGGTCTGGGCGGCTCCCGGCCGGGTCAACCTGATCGGTGAGTACACCGACTTCAACGAGGGCTTCGTCATGCCGCTCGCGCTGCCGCACACGGCGGTGGCGGCGTTCTCGCGGCGCGACGACGGCGTACTGCGCCTCCACTCGGCCGACATCGAGGGCCCGGTCGTCGAACTGCACGTCGATGAGCTGGCCCCGCTGACGAACACGAGCTGGGCGGCCTACCCCGCGGGTGTCGTCTGGGTGCTGCGCGAGGCCGGGCACGCCGTCACCGGCGCGGACATCCACCTCGCCTCGACCGTCCCGACGGGCGCGGGCCTGTCCTCCTCGGCGGCGCTGGAGGTGGTGACGGCGCTGGCCCTGAACGACCTGTTCGAACTCGGCCTCACGCGGCCCGAGCTGGCCCGGATCTCCCAGCGGGCCGAGAACGACTTCGTCGGCGTGCCCTGCGGGATCATGGACCAGACGGCGTCCGCCTGCGCCACGGAGGGCCACGCCCTCCACCTCGACTGCCGTGACCTGTCCATCCGGCAGATCCCCTTCGACCTGCCCGCGCAGGGACTGCAGCTCCTGGTCGTCGACAGCCGCGTCAAGCACGCGCTGGGCGACGGCGCGTACGCGGAGCGCCGGGAGGGCTGCGAGGAGGGCGCCCGGCAGCTCGGCGTCCCCTTCCTGCGCGACCTCCCGTACGAGGACCTCGACGCGGCGCTGGCCCGCCTCTCCGACGAGCGCGTACGCCGGTACGTACGCCACGTGGTGTCGGACGACCACCGGGTGGACGAGGTCATCGCGCTGCTCGACGCGGGCGACGTCCGGGCGATCGGCCCCGTCCTCACGGCCGGCCACACCTCCCTCCGCGACGACCTGCGTATCTCCTGCCCGGAGCTGGACCTGGTGGTCGCCACCGCGAACGAGGCGGGGGCGCTCGGCGCGCGGATGACGGGCGGCGGGTTCGGCGGCTCGGCGGTCGTCCTGGTCGAGACCGCGGACGCCGACACGGTCACCAAGGCGGTCGAGGAGGCGTTCGCGGCGGCGGGGTACACGGCGCCGCGGGTGTTTTTGGCGGTGCCTTCGGAGGGGGCGCGGCGGGTGGTCTGAGCGGGGTTTGTTTCGCCCTAGCTGCCCCTACCCGTTCCCGTCACCTACTCGGGGGCGCTGCCCCCGAACCCCCGCTCCTCAAACGCCGGAGGGGCTGAACTACCAGCCGATGCGGGGGTCTGGGGGCGCAGCCCCCAGAAAGGACGGGAAGGGTAGGGGCGGCGGGGGCGAAAACAGAGCAGGTCAAGCCAGCCGCTTCGTCAGCGTGTACTCCGTGATCCCCGGTGGGTAGTCCGGGATCACGCACACCACCTCGTACCCCTGCTTCCGGTAGAAGTCCGGCGCCTGGAAGTCCCACGTCTCCAGCCGGGAGCCGCGGCAACCCCGGGATGTACGGGCCACGTCCTCCGCCCGCGACAGCAGCCGCGTCCCGAGCCCGGCCCCGCGGTGCGGTGCGTCGACCCACAGGTACGCGACATGCAGCCACGTCGTCCAGGTGTGCCCGACCAGCCCACCCGCGACCTCGCCGTCCGGATCCAACGCCCATACGTGGAGCGGGACTTCACGTTCGCCGGGGGTGCCGCGCAGAGCACGCAGTACGGGAGAGGCGGCCGTGTTCGTCGCCCGCAGCCGGGACCGTAGGAATTGGCTACGTTCCTTGTCGACTTCTGTCTCGATACGAAACATACGGCTCACCATAAACGCCCTGGCCAATCAGTTCTGCAAATTACCTTCCGCTCCTGTCGTACGGCCTTACCCTGATGAGCAGCGCCGGTGGGGGCCGGTGCTGATCAGGGGGCGAGACAGTCGGGTACGACGCCCGAAGTGGGGGTAGCAGTTCCAGCACGGCGGCGGCCGTGCGGCTGCGGCACCCCGTTTTCCGAGTCGACAGGAGGCTCGGGATCACCTCGGGCGCCGTACCTGCGCCGGTCCGTCCCCCGACCAGTGGGGGTTTCAGTGGTTCGCATCCGTGTTCTGGTCGTCGACGACCACCGTATCTTCGCCGAGTCGCTCGCGGCGGCCCTGGCCGCCGAGCCCGACGTCGACGTATCCGCGGCCGGCAGCGGTCCTGCCGCGCTGCGCTGCATGGAGCGGGCGGTCACGGAAGGCCGCAGATTCGACGTACTGCTCGTCGACGCCGACCTCGGCGGCAATGTGCCGGGCGTCCGGCCGGCCGTGCCGGTGCCGGTGCCCGTGCCCGACAACAGCGAAGAGGGCCTGGTCGACGGCATCTCGCTGGTCGCGGGCGTCCGTTCGGGCCAGCCCGGCGTCCGTATCGTCGTGCTCGCCGAGAAGGACGACTCGCGCCGTGCGGCGCTCGCGCTGCAGGCGGGCGCCTCGGGCTGGGTCGCCAAGGACTGCTCGCTGTCCCGGCTGCTGACCGTCATCCGCGGCGTGCTGCGGGACGAGACGCACCTGCCGCCCGCCCTGCTCACCGGCGTCCTGCGCGAACTGACCGCCGCCCGCAAGCACCGCACCGAGAGCGAGCGGCTGGTGGAGTCGCTGACGCCGCGCGAGCGCGAGGTGCTGCGCTGCATGGTGGCCGGGCTGGGGCGGAAGGCCGTCGCCGAGCGGCTGTTCCTCTCCCCGCACACGGTCCGCACCCATATGCAGAACGTGCTGGGGAAGCTGGGCGTGCACTCGACCCTCGCGGCCGTGGCGCTCGCCCGCCGGGCCGGGGTCGGGCCGGCCGACCTAGCCGGGGATGTTGTCGAACGGGGCGGTCAACTGGCGTAGCAGCCCGGCCAGTTCACCGCGCTGGGCTCCGCTGAGCTCCGCGAGGAGCGCCCGCTCCTGTTCGAGGAGTCCGGCGAGTGCCTGGTCGGCGCGGTCACGGCCCTCTTCGGTGAGGCGTACGAGCACGCCGCGGCGGTCGCTGGGGTCGGGAAGCCGCTCGACGAGGCTCTTCTTCGCGAGCCGGTCGATACGGTTCGTCATCGTGCCCGAGGTGACGAGGGTCTGGGTGAGAAGCTGACCGGGGGAGAGCTGGTACGGGGCGCCGGCCCGCCGCAGTGAGGTGAGCACGTCGAACTCCCAGGGCTCAAGGGCGTGCTCGGCGAACGCGATCCGCCGTGCGCGGTCCAGATGCCGCGCGAGCCTGCTCACGCGGCTGAGTACCTCCAGCGGTTCCACGTCGAGGTCGGGGCGCTCCCGGCGCCATGCTGCGACCAGCCGATCGACCTCGTCCTCCATGGCGATCAGTGTAGTGGTTGTGTCGACATGAAGTCTCTTGGTGTGAAGCTTCTTGACGTCGAGAGAGTTGCGGTGTGAGGGTGGAGTCACCGCTCGCCCTGACTTCGAGGAGGCCCCCGATGCCTGCCGCCCCCACGCCCACCTGGGACCCGGGCCAGTACCTGCGCCACGCATCGCATCGCGCCCGGCCCTTCGCCGAGCTGCTCGCCCGCGTTCCCGCCCTGCCCGGCGACCCGGCCCGCATCGCCGACCTGGGCTGCGGGCCCGGCAACGTCACCGTCCAGCTCGCCGAGCGCTGGCCGGCCGCGCACATCACGGGGTACGACAACTCCCCGGAGATGCTGGCCGGGGCCGAGGCGCACGCGGGTCCGACGGCGGGCGGTGGCCGGCTCGACTTCGCCCACGCGGACCTCACGGACTGGGCGCCCACGGGGACGTACGACCTGATCGCCTCGAACGCCGCGCTGCAGTGGGTGCCGGGACATCTGGAGGCGTTCGGCTCCTGGCTCGACGCGGTGGCGCCGGGCGGCGCCTTCGCCTTCCAGGTGCCCGACAACATCGACGCGCCCCTGCACACCCTGATGCGCGAACTCGCCGCCTCCGCCCGCTGGAGGGGTCGCCTGGACGGGGTCCTGCGGCGCGCCGACTCGGTGCACGCGCCGCTCGTCTATCTGGACCGGCTGGCGTGGCTCGGGTGTGAGGTGGATGTATGGGAGACGACGTACATGCAGGTCCTGGCCGGTGAGGACGCGGTTCTCGACTGGTCCAAGGGCACGGGGATGCGACCCGTCCTCACGGCTCTCGCCGACGACCCGGAGGCGTCGGACGCCTTCACGGCCGAATACCGGGACCTGCTGCGCACGGCTTACCCGGCTGCGGAATACGGCACGGTCCTCCCGTTCCGCAGGCTGTTCGCGGTGGCACGGAAGGCCGGCTGACCGGATGATCACCACCGTCGACCACGTCCAGCTCGCGGCTCCGCCTGGCAGCGAGGCGCGGCGGTGACCTGGGACGACGGGCTGCCGGGCCACCGTCGGTTCTACTCGGAGGATCCGGTGGGCAATCGGCTGGAGTTCCTGGAGCCGGTTCGCGGGGCGTAGCCGTCGCCTGCCGGCCGGTGGGTGGGGCGGGGGCGCGCCGGTACGTCCAACCCGCCGCAACCGGGCGTACGGCCCGGTGCCGGGAGGTGCGGGTTCTTTGCGGGAGCCCTAGGCGGCGGGCTGTGACATACCGGCACGCCCCCGCCCGGTCGTACGGCGGCTGCGGGGGCGTGGGGCGGGCGAGGCTTAAGGCGTGCGGCCCAGGTGGGTGACCAGGATGCGGATCACGTCGTCGTCGATCATGTAGAGGACGCGGTAGTCGCCCAGGTGCAGGCGGCGGAGGTTGGGAGAACCGTACGGGATGGAGTTGGTGGGGCGTGGCGCCTTGGCGAGGGTGTCGACGGCTTCGTAGACGGTGGCGAGCCCCGCGGGATCGTCCTTGAGGAACCGTACGGCCGCGTTCGTGGCGCGCGGTTCCCAGGTGATGCGGTAGGTCACGGGCGCAGCCCCAGGATGCGACCGACTTCCTCGTGAGGGATGCCCTCTCCCAATGTCCCCTCGGCCTTGCGGCGCTGGTAGTCGGCGACAGCGAGAGAGTCTTCGAGATCCTCTATGACCTGGGGGGAGACGAGGAGCGCCGCCACGTGGCCGTGGTCGGTGAGGGCGATGGTCTCCCGGCCGTGGGCCGCCCGCCGGACCAGGTCGCCGAGCTGGGAACGGGCCTCGCTGATCGAAATCTCAGTCATGGGTGTATACGTACCACAAGGTTGACCTTGTGGTTGGTTTACTAATTCTTTCTGCGGCCTATCAGGCGAGGCTTCGCCTCCAGGCCGTCCAGGCCGTGCCAGGCCAGGTTGACCAGGTGGGCCGCCACCTCCGCCTTCTTCGGGCGGCGGACGTCCAGCCACCACTGGCCCGTGAGGGCGACCATGCCGACCAGGGCCTGGGCGTACAGCGGGGCGAGTTTCGGGTCGAAGCCGCGGCGTTTGAACTCGCGGCCCAGGATGTCCTCCACCTGCGTGGCGATGTCCGAGATCAGGGACGCGAAACTGCCCGTCGACTGGGGGATCGGGGAGTCGCGGACCAGGATGCGGAAGCCGTCCGTGTACTCCTCGATGTAGTCGAGGAGGGCGAACGCCGCCTGCTCGCAGAGCTCGCGGGGGTGGCCGGCCGTGAGGGAGCTGGTCACCCCGTCCAGCAGGCGGCGCATCTCGCGGTCGACCACTACCGCGTACAGGCCCTCTTTGCCGCCGAAGTGCTCGTAGACCACCGGCTTGGAGACGCCGGCCTTCGCCGCGATCTCCTCCACCGACGTCGCCTCGAAGCCCTTCTGCGCGAAGAGGGTGCGGCCGATCTCCAGCAGCTGGGCGCGCCGTTCCGCACCGGTCATCCGGGTGCGGCGGGCGCGCCGCGGTTTTTCATTGCTGGGTGTGCTGGAGTCGGCCACGCCGTCAATCATGCAGCCTCGACCGTCTTCGCCCTGCCGCGGGCGCCCTTCCCGTCCGGGTTGCGGCGGGAATCGATACGCGAGCGTGACGGCCAGCGCACGTCGTACGCCCAGCCGAAGCGTTCGAACCAGCGGATGAGGCGGGCCGACGAGTCCACCTGGCCGCGCTCCACGCCGTGCCGGGCGGATGTCGGGTCCGCGTGGTGGAGGTTGTGCCAGGACTCGCCGCAGGACAGCACGGCCAGCCACCAGACGTTCCCCGAGCGGTCACGCGACTTGAAGGGGCGCTTGCCGACCGCGTGGCAGATCGAGTTGATCGACCACGTCACGTGGTGCAGCAGCGCCACCCGTACGAGCGAGCCCCAGAAGAAGCCGGTGAACGCGCCCCACCAGGACATCGTCACCAGGCCGCCGATCAGCGCCGGAAGGGAGAGGGACAGGGCCGCCCAGAGGAGGAACTGGCGCGAGATCGTACGGATCGCGTTGTCCTTGATCAGGTCCGGCGCGTACTTCTCCTGCGGCGTCTGCTCCTCGTCGAACATCCAGGCGATGTGCGCCCACCACAGGCCCTTCATCAGCGCCGGAACGGTCTCACCGAAACGCCACGGCGAGTGGGGGTCGCCCTCGGCGTCGGAGAACTTGTGGTGCTTGCGGTGATCGGCCACCCAGCGGACCAGGGGCCCCTCGACGGCCATCGAGCCGGCGATCGCCAGCGCGATACGCAGCGGGCGCTTCGCCTTGAAGGCGCCGTGCGTGAAGTAGCGGTGGAACCCGATCGTGATCCCGTGGCAGCCCAGGTAGTAGAAGAACACCAGCAGGCTCAGGTCCAGCCAGCTCACGCCCCAGCCCCAGGCCAGCGGTACCGACGCGAGAACGGCCAGGAAGGGAACCGTGATGAAGAGGAGAAGAGTGATCTGCTCGATCGAGCGCTTCTGCTCGCCGCCCAGCGTGGCGGAGGGAGGTGAGGAGTCGTCGCGCGCCTTCGGGGCGTCATCGGTCACATCGGAACTCACGGTCATGAAGCGTCCCCTGTGGGGTCGAGGGTTGTGAATTGTGGCTGGTAACCGCGCCTGCGGATAGCCGGAAACAGCGCCTACGGTTCCGTAACCTACGGCATCGTAAGTATGGCAGCGCGTCGACCCGGGGCAAGAGCCCCAGAGACCGTGCCACCGGATGGACACCTATCCTTGGTCTCGGTCGGACAGCGCGGTCCGCTCTGTTCCATTCCCGGATGCCCAGCCGCTGACGCGGCGCCCGCCGTCCCGGGCAACCGGGTTCCCCTCCAGACGAGCTTCAACACTGCAAGGAGCCGCACCTGTGAGCAGTGCCGACGACCAGACCACGACAACCGGCAGTGAGCTGCGCGCCGACATCCGCCGCCTGGGCGATCTGCTGGGCGAGACCCTCGTACGGCAAGAGGGCCCCGAACTCCTCGAACTGGTCGAAAAGGTCCGCCGCCTCACCCGGGAGGACGGCGAAGCCGCCGCCGAGCTGCTGCGCGGCACGGAACTGGAGACCGCGGCCAAACTGGTCCGCGCCTTCTCCACCTACTTCCACCTCGCGAACGTCACCGAACAGGTGCACCGGGGCCGCGAACTGCGCGCCCGGCGCGCCGCCGAAGGCGGACTCCTCGCCCGAACGGCGGACCGGCTCAAGGACGCCGACCCCGAACACCTGCGCGCCAGCGTCAAGAACCTCAACGTCCGCCCCGTCTTCACCGCCCACCCCACCGAGGCGGCCAGGCGCTCCGTCCTCAACAAGCTGCGCCGCATCGCCGCCCTGCTGGAGACCCCGGTCATCGAAGCCGACCGGCGCCGCTACGACACCCGGCTGGCCGAGAACATCGACCTCGTCTGGCAGACCGACGAGCTGCGCGTCGTACGCCCCGAACCGGCCGACGAGGCGCGCAACGCCATCTACTACCTCGACGAGCTGCACGCCGGCGCCGTCGGAGACGTCCTGGAGGACCTCACCGCGGAACTGGATCGCGTCGGCGTCCAGCTCCCCGACGAGACCCGCCCCCTCACCTTCGGCACCTGGATCGGCGGCGACCGCGACGGCAACCCGAACGTGACCCCCCAGGTCACCTGGGACGTCCTGATCCTCCAGCACGAGCACGGCATCAACGACGCGCTCGAACTGATCGACGAACTGCGCGGCTTCCTCTCCAACTCCATCCGCTACACCGGCGCCACCGAGGAACTGCTCACCTCCCTCCAGGCCGACCTGGAACAGCTCCCCGAGATCAGCCCCCGCTACAAGCGCCTCAACTCCGAGGAGCCCTACCGCCTCAAGGCCACCTGCATCCGGCAGAAGCTGGAGAACACCAAGGAGCGCCTGGCCAAGGGCATCCCGCACGAGGACGGCCGCGACTACCTCGGCACCGCCGAGCTGCTCCAGGACCTCAAGCTCATCCAGACCTCGCTGCGCGAGCACCGCGGCGCCCTGTTCGCCGACGGCCGCATGGACCGTACGATCCGCACGCTCGCCGCCTTCGGGCTCCAGCTCGCCACCATGGACGTACGCGAACACGCCGACGCCCACCACCACGCCCTCGGGCAGCTCTTCGACCGGCTCGGCGAGGAGACCTGGCGCTACGAGGACATGCCGCGCGAGTACCGGCACAAGCTGCTGGCGAAGGAACTGCGCTCCCGGCGGCCCCTCGGACCCACCCCGGCGCCGCTCGACGCCGCCGGGTCGAAGACCCTCGGCGTCTTCGAGACCGTCAAGAAGGCCCTCGGCGTCTTCGGACCCGAGGTCATCGAGTCGTACATCATCTCCATGTGCCAGGGCGCCGACGACGTGTTCGCCGCCGCCGTACTGGCCCGCGAGGCCGGACTCCTCGACCTGCACGCCGGCTGGGCCAAGATCGGCATCGTGCCCCTCCTGGAGACGACCGACGAACTCAAGGCCGCCGACACCATCCTTGAGGACATGCTGTCCGACCCGTCCTACCGGCGGCTCGTGGCCCTGCGCGGAGACGTGCAGGAAGTCATGCTCGGCTACTCCGACTCGTCGAAGTTCGGCGGCATCACCACGAGCCAGTGGGAGATCCACCGCGCCCAGCGCCGCCTGCGCGACGTGGCCCACCGCTACGGCGTACGACTGCGCCTCTTCCACGGCCGCGGCGGCACCGTCGGCCGCGGCGGCGGCCCCTCCCACGACGCGATCCTCGCCCAGCCCTGGGGCACCCTGGAAGGCGAGATCAAGGTCACCGAACAGGGCGAGGTCATCTCCGACAAGTACCTCGTGCCGTCCCTGGCCCGGGAGAACCTGGAGCTCACGGTCGCGGCCACGCTGCAGGCGTCCGCGCTGCACACCGCTCCCCGCCAGTCCGACGAGGCCCTCGCCCGCTGGGACGCCGCCATGGACGTCGTCTCCGAGGCCGCGGAGGCCGCCTACCGCCGCCTGGTGGAGGACCCGGACCTGCCGGCGTACTTCTTCGCCGCCACCCCCGTCGACCAGCTGGCTGACCTCCACCTCGGCTCCCGTCCCTCCCGCCGACCCGACTCCGGAGCCGGCCTCGACGGACTGCGGGCGATCCCGTGGGTGTTCGGCTGGACCCAGTCGCGGCAGATCGTCCCCGGCTGGTTCGGCGTCGGCGCCGGCCTCAAGGCACTGCGCGAGGCCGGCCTCGACAGCGTCCTCGAAGAAATGCACGAGCAGTGGCACTTCTTCCGCAACTTCGTCTCCAACGTCGAGATGACCCTCGCCAAGACGGACCTGCGCATCGCAGGCCACTACGTCGACACCCTGGTCCCCGACGAACTCAAGCACGTGTTCGCCACCATCCAGGCCGAGCACGAACTGACCGTCCGGGAGGTGCTGCGCATCACCGGCGAACCCGGACTCCTCGACGCCCAGCCGGTGCTCAAGCAGACCTTCACCATCCGCGACGCCTACCTGGACCCGATCTCCTACCTCCAGGTGGCCCTCCTCAAGCGCCAGCGCGACGCCGCCGCGGCCGGCTCCGAGCCGGACCCCCTGCTGTCCCGCGCCCTGCTCCTCACGGTCAACGGCGTGGCGGCAGGCCTGCGCAACACCGGCTGACCGACCCCCACGTGCGTCAAGGAGAAGGCGCCTGCGCGGACCCGAACAGGGCCGCGCAGGCGCCTTCCGGCGTGCGCTGCGTACTACTACGCGTATGTACGCGTACGGGGCGGGGTCAAAGAGCCAGGAACGCCGCCGTGACCAACGCCAGGCCCGCTCCGCCCAGCGCCCACGCCAGCCGGGTCAGCCGCAGCCCGCCCGCCACCACCACCGAGGCGAGCATCAGCGCGCCTCCCAACGGCACCCAGGCATAGAGCAGGCCACCGGCCCCCGTACGGACGACGTCGTCACTGCCGGGCTTCACCACGACCGGGTAGGAGTGACCCTTCTCCACCGCCACGTCACTGTCGAGGACGACCAGGTCCCGCGCCGTGGACCCCGCCGACGTCGGCCGGTACGGCCCGGAACACCGGTCCTCGGCACACCGGGTGACCGTCATCGTGCCGCGCTCACGGCCCTGGCTGAGCATCACGTGCTGGGCGGTGCCCCAGGAGGCCCAGACGCCCGCGATCAGGATCAGCACCGCGACCGTACCCATCGCCGCGAGCTGCCCGAACCGCAGCGCGACGGTCGGGTTCCGACGGTCCGGGTTCCGACGGGAGGCATGGGACGGCATGGCGGCGATCCTTGGCCATGGCCCTGCACCCGGTCAACTCGGACGGGACTCAGAAGGGACTCAGACGGACTTGGGCGGGGGACAAGTCCCGTGTTGTACGGACCTGGCGGGAAAGCGGACAGCCCCTCGTCACGAGTTGTACGTCGACTGCGCCCGCTCAAGCCCCTCGATCACCAGAGCCTCCGTCGCGTCCGCCGCGCGGTCCACGAAGTAGTCCAGCTCCTTGCGCTCCGCCGACGCGAAGTCCTTCAGGACGAAATCGGCCACCTGCATACGCCCCGGCGGGCGCCCGATGCCGAAACGCACCCGGTGATAGTCCGGACCCATCGCCTTCGTCATCGACTTCAGGCCGTTGTGCCCGTTGTCGCCGCCGCCCAGCTTCAGCCGCAGCACCCCGTAGTCGATGTCCAGCTCGTCATGGATGGCCACGACGTTCGACGTCGGCACCTTGTAGAAGTCGCGCAGGGCCGTGACCGGGCCGCCCGACAGATTCATGTACGACATCGGCTTGGCCAGGATCACCCGGCGGTTCAGTGGACCCGGCGGCCCGACCCGCCCTTCGATCACCTGGGCCTGCGCCCGGCCGGCCCGCTTGAACTTGCCGCCGATCCGCCCGGCGAGGAGGTCGGCCACCATGAAGCCCACGTTGTGGCGGTTCATGGCGTAGTCGGGGCCGGGGTTGCCGAGCCCCACGATCAGCCAGGGGGCGTTTGGTTCCGAGGGTACCGAGGGTTCCGAGGTCACGTCCGTTACTCCCATGGGTCCTTGACCAGTTGTCGAACAGCGTCGACGATCGGCGGATGCACACCGGCCGCCACCCCCGAAGGGGCGGCGGCCGGCGAACGGTGATCCGGTACGGGATCAGGCCTCGGCGGACTCGGCGCCCGCGGCCTCGTCCGAGGGCTCCTCCGACTGCGCGGCCAGCACCTGCAGCACGACCGCGTCCTCGTCGGTGACCAGCGTGGTGCCCTCGGGCAGCGGGATGTCCTTCGCGAGGATGGCCGCACCGGCCTCCAGGCCCGCGATGGACACCGTGACCGACTCGGGGATGTGCGTCGCCTCGGCCTCGACCAGCAGCGTGCTCAGCACGTGCTCAAGAAGGAACGAACCCGGGGCCAGCTCACCCTCGGTGTGCACGTACACCTCGACGCTGACCTTCTCGCCGCTCTTCACCAGCAGCAGGTCGACGTGCTCAAGGAAGCCCTTGATGGCGTCACGCTGGACGGCCTTCGGGATCGCCAGCTGGGACTTGCCCTCGATGTCCAGGGTCAGCAGGACGTTCGGAGTACGCAGCGCGAGCTGGAGCTCGTGGCCCGGCAGCGTGATGTGGACCGGGTCGCCACCGTGCCCGTAGACAACGGCGGGAACCTTGCTCTCACGGCGGATACGGCGGGCGGCACCCTTGCCGAACTCCGTGCGCGTCTCGGCGGCAAGCTTGACCTCGGGCATGATCACTCCTCGTAGAACAGGGGAAGAAAGTCACCCGGCCACACCATCGGCCTGCTACGAAGAGCGCGTCGATAACGGACAGCCGCACCAGAACAGTGCGGCCTCCCTCGCCGAGCAACTGTGACAGCTTACGCGGCAGGGAGGCCGTACAAGAAATCGATCTCCGCGCGACCGTGACCCGGAAAGGGCCCGGCGGAGCCGCCTACTCGTCGAAGAGGCTCGTCACCGAGCCGTCCTCGAAGACCTCACGCACCGCGTTCGCGATCGTCGGCGCGATCGACAGCACCGTGATCTTGTCCAGTTCCAGCTCACCCGGAGTGGGCAACGTGTCCGTGAAGATGAACTCACTCACCTTCGAACTCATCAGCCGGTCCGCCGCCGGACCCGACAGCACACCGTGCGTCGCCGTCACGATGACGTCCTCCGCGCCGTGCGCGAACAACGCGTCCGCCGCGGCACAGATCGTGCCACCGGTGTCGATCATGTCGTCGACCAGGACACAGACCCGGCCCTCCACATCACCGACGACCTCGTGCACCGTCACCTGATTCGCCACGTCCTTGTCACGGCGCTTGTGCACGATCGCCAGCGGCGCGCCCAGCCGGTCGCACCACCGGTCGGCCACCCGCACCCGGCCCGCGTCCGGAGACACCACCGTGAGCTTCGCGCGGTCCACCTTGTGACCCACGTAGTCCGCGAGCAGCGGCAGCGCGAACAGATGATCCACCGGACCGTCGAAGAAGCCCTGGATCTGGTCCGTGTGCAGATCGACCGTCAGGAGCCGGTCCGCCCCCGCGGTCTTCATCATGTCGGCGACCAGACGCGCCGAGATCGGTTCACGTCCACGGTGCTTCTTGTCCTGGCGTGCGTAACCGTAGAACGGCATGATCACCGTGATGCTCCGGGCGGAGGCCCGCTTCAGAGCATCGATCATGATCAGCTGTTCCATGATCCATTTGTTGATCGGGGCCGTGTGGCTCTGGATCAGGAAGCAGTCGGCGCCGCGGGCCGACTCCTCGTAGCGGACGTAGATCTCACCGTTGGCGAAGTCGAAGGCCTTCGTCGGAACGACCCCGACACCCAGCTGGTGGGCGACCTCCTCGGCAAGCTCGGGGTGGGCGCGGCCGGAGAAGAACATCATCTTCTTCTCGCCGGTCGTCTTGATCCCGGTCACAGCACTGTCTCCTCAGAGGTGTCTCAGCTGGATGTCGAGATGCGCTCTCACGTGCGGTCTCAGCTGGATGTGCGGGTGTGCATCTATCACGGTACGCGGTGTACGACCCGACGTTTTCCGGTCAGCTTTCGCCGCCGGTCTCCCGGGACGTCGCCTCCGCGGCCTTCGCGGCAGCACTCCCCGGACGCTTCCGGGCCACCCAGCCCTCGATATTCCGTTGCTGGCCACGGGCCACGGCCAGCGAACCGGGCGGCACGTCCTTCGTGATCACGGACCCCGCCGCGGTGTACGCCCCGTCCCCGATGGTGACAGGCGCCACAAACATGTTGTCCGAGCCCGTCTTGCAGTGCGACCCGACCGTGGTGTGGTGCTTGGCCTCGCCGTCGTAGTTCACGAAGACGCTCGCCGCTCCGATGTTCGAGTACTCGCCGATCGTCGCGTCACCCACGTACGAGAGGTGCGGGACCTTCGAGCCCTCGCCGATCGAGGCGTTCTTCGTCTCCACGTACGTACCCACTTTGGCCTTCAGGCCGATGCGGGTGCCGGGACGGAGATACGCGTAGGGGCCCACGCTCGCCTGGGGGCCGACCTCCGCGTCGTTCGCGACCGTGTTGTCGACCCTCGCGCCCGCGCCGACCCGGGTGTCCTTCAGGCGGGTGTTGGGGCCGACCTCGGCGCCCTCGCCGAGGTGCGTGGCGCCCTGGAGCTGGGTGCCCGGGTGCACGATCGCGTCCTGCTCGAAGGTGACGGTGACGTCGACCCACGTCGAGGCCGGGTCGACGACGGTCACGCCCGCGAGCATCGCCCGCTCCAGCAGACGGTCGTTGAGGATGCGGCGGGCCTGAGCCAGCTGCACACGGTTGTTGATGCCGGCGATCTCGCGGTGGTCGGCCGCCACGGCGGCGCCGACGCGGTGTCCCGCCTCGCGGAGGATGCCGAGGACGTCCGTCAGGTACTCCTCGCCCTGGCTGTTGTCCGTACGCACCTTGCCGAGCGCGTCCGCGAGGAGCTGCCCGTCGAACGCGAAGACACCGGAGTTGATCTCACGGATCGCGCGCTGGGAGTCGGAGGCGTCCTTGTGCTCGACGATCGCCGTCACGGCCCCCGAGGCGGCGTCCCGGACGATACGGCCGTACCCGGTGGCGTCCGGCACCTCGGCGGTCAGCACGGTGACCGCGTTGCCGTCGCCCGTGTGCGTCGAGGCGAGCTTGCGCAGGGTCGCGCCGGTGAGCAGCGGGGTGTCGCCGCAGACGACCACGACGGTGCCGTCGACGACGCCGCCCAGCTCCTCCAGGCCCATCCGCACGGCGTGCCCCGTGCCGTTCTGCTCGGCCTGCACGGCCGTCCGTACACCCGGAGCGGTCTCGGTGAGGTGGGCGGTGACCTTCTCGCGGGCGTGACCCACGACCACGACCAGCTTCTCGGGGTTCTGGGCGGTCTCGGGACCCAACTCGCCCGCCGCGGCCAGCACATGACCGACGAGGGAACGGCCGCAGAGGTCGTGCAGGACCTTGGGCGTGGCCGACTTCATGCGGGTGCCCTCACCCGCTGCGAGAACGACGACGGCTGCGAGTGGGGTCTCCCCTGCTCCGGAGCCGAGAGCTTGGGGAAGGTTGGCGCTCACGGATATGCCCTTCGGCTACTGATGTCTTGGGTGGGGACATCCGCAGGATACCGGGGCGTTTCAGGAGCGACATGAGAGCGGGCCCTGACAGTGCTGTCAGGGCCCCCGGGTGTGTGGCTCCCCCATCAGGATTCGAACCTGAACATACGGTACCAAAAACCGCAGTGCTGCCTGATTACACCATGGGGGATGGAACTTGGCCAAACCAGACATAAGGTCAGGTCGCCGAGTCGGCACCCAACACTATGCCGTACCAAGACCCTTCGATGCGACGGTAACAAGCGCGCGACTCCGAGGGGCTGCAGTTCGAGGGATACCGGGCCGTTTCGTATTTGTTCGATTACGCGGAGTGGTGTGTGCCGGTACGGGAAACTCGCCGGAAAAGGGGCGGGGGGCGACCGTAGGCTGGAGGCATGACCACGACGGGGGAAGACCACACCGCGGCCTTGACCGGGCCGTGGTGGTGGGCGAGGCGGCGCAGTGCGGTGCTCGACGGGAGTCTCGCGCTGGTGTCGTCGGTCGAGTGCGCGGTGGAGGGTTTTCCGTTCGCGGGTGCGGCGGGGGTGCCGGTGCCGGCGGGAATGCTCTTCGGGGCGGTGGCCGGGTCCGTGCTGCTGTTCCGGCGGCGGTGGCCGATCGCCGTCGTGCTGGTGTCGATCGCGATCACACCGGCCCAGATGGGGTTCCTGATGGGGCTCGTCGGGCTGTACACGCTGGCGGCGTCCGAGCTGCCGCGCCGGATCATCGGGGCGCTCGCGGGCATGTCGATGGTGGGGATGCTCATCGTCACGTATGTGCGGGCGCACCAGGGGATGGTGCGCGGTGAGATGGCGCTGGGGGACTGGTTCGTGCCCTTCGTGTCGATCACGACGTCGTTGGGGATGACGGCGCCGCCGGTGCTGCTCGGGCTGTACGTGGGGGCTCGGCGGCGCTTGATGGAGAGTCTGCGGGAGCGGGCGGACTCCCTGGAGCGGGAGTTGATGCTCCTGGCGGAGCGGGCCGAGGAGCGGGCGGAGTGGGCGCGCAACGAGGAGCGGACCAGGATCGCCCGGGAGATGCACGACGTGGTCGCGCACCGGGTGAGCCTGATGGTCGTGCATGCGGCGGCGTTGCAGGCGGTGGCTCGCAAGGACCCCGAGAAGGCCGTGAAGAACGCGTCGCTGGTGGGCGACATGGGGCGGCAGGCGCTGACCGAACTGCGGGAGATGCTGGGCGTGCTGCGTACCGGGGACGGGTCGGTGCGGGGGGCCGGGTTCGGGTCGGAGCGGACGCAGGCCGTGCCGTTGGCCGCCGTGGGGGCCGCTGCCGCCGCGGCGGCAGCCGCGTCACGGGCCGCCGCCGAGGAGTCGGGGGACGGGCCGTGCCTCGATGACCTGGAGGAGCTCGTGGGGCAGTCCGCCGCCGCGGGGATGGTGGTGGACCTCTCGGTGGAGGGGAAGGTGCGGGTGTACGCGGCGGCGGTCGAGCAGACCGCCTATCGCGTGGTGCAGGAGGCGCTGACGAACGTCCACAAGCACGCGGCGGGGGCGAAGACCCGGGTGCGGCTGGCGCATCGGGGTGCGGAGATCGCCATGCAGGTGGAGAACGGACCGCCGCCGGAGCCCGGGGCCGCGTCGGACGCCAGGTTGCCCAGTGGGGGGAACGGGCTGCTGGGGATGCAGGAGCGGGTCGTCGGTCTCGGCGGGGTGTTCGTGTCCGGGCCGACGGACGCGGGCGGATTCCGGGTGTCGGCGGTCATTCCGGCGGGTGCGTGAGCCGCGGTCGTTCCGGCAGGGGCGTGAGCCGTATTCGGTCGGCCGTGCTCAGTCGGCCGTCGTCAGGCGTACCGGTTCCCGGCCCGCGATGAGGGTGGTCAGGGCCTGGTCGATGTCGGCGCCGAGGTACCAGTCGCCCGTGTGGTCGAGGGTGTAGACGCGGCCCTCCGTGTCGACGGCCAGCAGGCCTCCGCTGTCGGTTTCCTCGCCGAGGGGGGCCACTTCGGTGTCCAGGGCTCTGCCGAGGTCGGCGAGGGTGCGGGCCATGTGGAGGCCGTGCAGGGGGTCGATGTGCAGGGGCGAGGAGGCGATCTGCCGGCCGGCCTCGGCCGTGCTGATGTGCAGCCCGCCGAATTCCGCCCAGGTCTCCACCGCCGCCGGGAACACGGCGTGGCGGTGTCCCGCGGGGGACTCGTGGCTGCGCAGGGCGTCGGCCCAGAACTCGGCCTGCCTTATGTCCCAGCGGCCCGGTTGCCATCCGGCGGAGCGCAGTGAGGAGTCGACCTGGATGGAGAAGCGGGTGGTGGAGGTGGAGGTGGTGGCGCGGTCGGTGTGCATCGGCCCTTCGCGATCGGTCTGAGCGGCTGCCGTGTGGGGTCTCGGCCCGCTGCTTCTGGTGGCGTCGGTGGCGCCTTCGTGCGGGTGGGTGGTCCCTGTCAGTTCTCCTGTGCGGTCGGGTCGACGATGCGTACGCCGAAGTGGGCGCTGAGCGCGGTGCAGGCGCGGCAGGGCTGCGCGAAGCTGCCGTGCAGGGGGTCGCCGTCCTCGCGGATGTGGCGGGCGGTGAGTTTGGCCTGCTTGAGGGATTTGCGGGCCTCGCCGTTGGTCATGGGTTTTCGGGCGGCTCGTTTGGAGCGGGCGGCGTCGGCCGTGCCGAGGTGGCGGGAGATGAGGATGGCTTCGGCACAGCGGCCGGTGAAGCGGTCGCGCTGGCCGCTGGTGAGGGTGTCGAGAAAGTCCCGTACGAGAGGGTGCAGGGCTGGTGGCTGGTCGCCGCGGCCCGCTGTGCCGGTGAGGGTGGTGCCTCGTACGGAGAGGGCGGCGGCGATGGTGGGAAGGATGCCGTCGCGGCGGTGGAGGAGGACCGGGGCGGTGGGCGCCTCGGTGCTGCTCCAGCCGACTCGTGGGTCTCCGGACGTACCTGTCTGTGTCGTGTTCATTGTTCTGTTTCCTCCCCTTACCGCATCCCCCGGTGCTCGGACAGAGTGCCAAACTCCGTGGCTGCTGCGGTAGCTGGGACGGCGCGACACGCGAGGTCTTCGTCGTACCGTCACGACGCGATGACGGCAGGTCACGGAACCGGAGGGTGCTTGGCCGGGATGGAACCGGAGGCCCGGTGACCGGTGTCCTTCCACCGCATAGGCTGTCGGCATCCGCGATCCTTCAGAACGCCGCAGGGGGCAACCGCCATGACGACAGGTCGGCTCGGGCAACAGGCCGCGCCACCGAACGCGGCCTATGCCGGGCAGGTCGTGCACTTCCCGGATCCGGTGCGGGCGGCACGTCACCCGAGAGGGGTACGGATCGACGAGGGCGGTTATCCCGACTTCTCGTTCTACGCGCGCGCGGCGGCCGAGATCGCGGAGCCGCCCGAGGGGTTCGGTGTCGACGAGCTGCGGTTGACCGACTACGTGTCGGCGAACGCGGTGATGGCGGCCTCCGGGCACGACCTGTGGGACACCATTCCGGCGGTGGCGACTCCGCACGGCTGGACCTGGCACCACGTACCGCGGTCGCGGCGGCTGGAGTTGGTGCCGGTCGAGGTGAAGGCGTTGCTGCGGCACCACGGTGGGCTCGCCACGGCGGTGGTCGATCAGGACAAGCGGGGCACGCGGCCGTTGCAGGAGACCCGGCCCGCGCACTTCGGTCTGCCGAAGGCGGCGGTCGCCGTCACGGAGCAGCAGGTGCTGGGGGTCGAGGAGGACCTCGGGTACCGGCTGCCGGGCGCGTACCGGTCCTTCCTGAAGGCCGCCGGCGGGTGTGCGCCGGTCGGGGCCGCGTTGGACGCGGAGTTGGGGCTGCTGGTCGATCAGCCGTTCTTCACCGTGCGGGACGAGGCCGCCGTCAACGACCTGGTCTATGTGAACAAGTGCCTGCGGGACCATCTGACCAAGGACTACCTGGGTGTCGGGTTCGTGCAGGGCGGGCTGCTCGCGGTGAAGGTGAAGGGCGAGCGGGTCGGCTCCGTGTGGTTCTGCGCGTACGACGACGCCCGCGACCAGGACGCGTGGCCGCCCCCGGAGCGGGTGCAGCGGCTGCTGTTGCCCTGTGGTGACGACTTCGACCAGTTCCTGTTCCGGCTGGCGGGCAATCCGCCCGAGCTGGAGACGGTGGCGAACCTGATGGTGGACGGTGGTTTCGCGCGAGCGGTGCCGGTGTCCGCCGTGTCTTCGGTGGGGGAGTGAGCGTCCGATGGTGACCTTCGCGCAGGCGCAGGAGCGCGCGGAAGAGTGGATCAACGGGGACGTGCCCGGATACCAGCACCGTGAGGTGCGGGTGCGGGAGTTCGATCTCGGGTTCGTGGTGTGGGCGGAGGACCGGGCCGAGGGTCCGCGTTCGGACGGTGGCCTCCAGCGGCTCGTCATCGCGCGGGACAGCGGGGAGGCCACGCTGTGGCCGTCGCTGCCCGTGGGTGAGGTGATCCGCCGGTACGAGGAGGAGTACGGGCTTCCGGACCCGGTGTCCGACGCGGCGCCGGCGCCTCCCGCGCGCGTGGACCTCAATCAGACGTCGTTCCTGCTCACTCCGCCGGAGTGGCTGCAGGAGGCGGCGGACCGGATGGGCGTGCCGGGCCGCCGGGACGGTACGTCGGGCGGGGCGGGATCCCGGCCTGCCGCTGCCGCTGCTGCCTCGCCGGTCGATGCCGGGCCTCCTGCCGCTGCCGTTCCTCCGGTCGACGCCGTGCCTGCCGCTCACGGCGGGCCCGGTGGCCCCGGGAGTTTCCGCGGTCCTGGGGGCCCTGGGGGTGCGCTGCCCGAGACGTTGCCGGGGCCCGTCGCCGGTTCGTCGGCGTCGTCCGGTTCGCCGGTGTCTGCCGTTCCGGGCGGGGGTACGGGGGGTACGGCGTGGCCCGCCGCCGGTGGGGAGGCGCCCGCTGCTGCCGCTGTGCCTGCCGACGCGACTCCGTGGGCCGGTACCGACACCAACGCCGAGCCGGGGGACGACCGTTCCGTGCCGTTGCCGGCGACGGTGTACGCGCCGCAGATCCGCGATGTCGGGGAGGGCGCCGTGCCGTCGCCCCCGCCCGAGACGGCACCCGAGGCCAGGACCAAGCTGATCTCGGGCGGCAGCCAGTTGCCGCGGACGAGTGTCGCGCCCGCACTGGGTGAACAGCGCCCGCCCGCGTTTACGCCGGGTCCGGGTGCCCAAGGCCCGGGTGGTGCGCAGGGCGCAGGGGCGCCCGGTGCGACACCGGCTCCGTCTCCGGGGGCGCCTTCAGGGGCGTCTTCGTACGGCTATCCGCAGGGTGTCCCGCAGTCGCCCGCAGCTCCCCCCTCTTCCTCTTCGCAGCCGCCCGGTGCTCCCGCTGTTCCCGGTGCTCCCGGCGTGCCGCAGCCGGCGCCCGGTGCGGGTGCGCCGGGCCGGCCGCTGCCGCCCGGTGCCGGTGACATCGCCGACGCGGCGACCAGCAAGGCGCAGGGTCCGCCGCGTGGCGCGCGGGGTGCGGGGGTGGCCGGTACGCCGCCGCCTCCCGGGGCCCCCGGTACGCCGGGTGCGCGGCCGGGTGGTCCGGCGCCGGCGTCCGGGCCCGGTGCGCCGGGTGCGCC
>NZ_LIPP01000060.1 GCF_001418335.1 Streptomyces aurantiacus
GCCCCCGAGTACGTGACGGGAAGGGTAGGGGCGGCGGGGGCGAAAAAGGCCCCTACAAGAACGCCACGTTCACGATGCCGAAGCTCGCCGCGGCGACGAGCGCCGCCGCCGGCATGGTGATGAACCAGCCGAGGATGATGTTCTTCGCGATACCCCAGCGGACCGCTTTCACCCGCTTCGTGGCCCCGACTCCCATGATCGCGGACGTGATCACATGCGTCGTCGAGATCGGCGCGTGGAAGATGAACGCCGTCGTGAACATGAGTGACGCACCGGTCGTCTCCGCGGCGAACCCCTGCGGGGGATCCAGCTCGATGATCTTCCGCCCGAGCGTACGCATGATGCGCCAGCCACCGGCGTACGTACCCAGCGACAGCATCACCGCGCACGCGATCTTGACCCAGACCGGAATCGGGTCGCCCGCGTCCTCGACGTCCGAGATGACCAGGGCCATCACCACGATGCCCATCGTCTTCTGGGCGTCCTGGAGGCCGTGGCCGAGCGCCATGCCGGCCGCCGACACGGTCTGCGCGATACGGAAACCGCGCTTCGCCTTGTGCGGGTTGGAGTGGCGGAAGAGCCACATGATCGCGCACATCACCAGATAGCCGATGATCAGGCCGACGACGGGGGAGATGAACATCGGGATGACGACCTTCTCCAGGACGCCGGACCAGATGACATCGATGCCGCCCGCGAGCGCGGCCCCGACCATGCCGCCGAACAGCGCGTGGGAGGAGGAGGACGGGAGACCGAAGTACCAGGTGACGAGGTTCCACACGATGGCGCCCACCAGCGCGGCGAACAGGATCCACATGCCCCTGTTGCCGTGCGGTGTCTCGATCAGGCCCTCGCTGACGGTCTTGGCGACCCCGCTGCCCATGAAGGCGCCGGCGAGGTTCATGACCGCGGCCATCGCGAGTGCCGCACGCGGCGTCAGCGCACGCGTCGACACGGAGGTGGCGATGGCGTTGGCCGAGTCGTGGAAGCCGTTGGTATAGGTGAATCCGAGCGCGACACCGATGGTCACGATCAAGGCGAAGGTGTCCATGGAAGGGTCAGGACTCCTTGACCGCGATGGTCTCCACCGTGTTGGCCACGTGCTCGAACGCGTCGGCGGCCTCTTCGAGGACGTCCACGATCTGCTTGAGCTTCAGCACCTCGATGGCCTCGTACTTGCCGTTGAAGAGCATGGCAAGGAGCTTGCGGTGGATCTGGTCGGCCTGGTTCTCCAGGCGGTTGACCTCGATCCAGTACTCGGTGAGGTTGTCCATCGTGCGCAGGTTCGGCATCGCCTCGGCGGTGAGCTCCGCCGCCCGTGCCAGCACCTCGACCTGCTGTTCGACGCCCTTGGGCAGTTCCTCCACGTTGTAGAGGACGACCAGGTCGACGGCCTCCTCCATGAAGTCCATGATGTCGTCGAGGGAGGACGCGAGGTTGTAGATGTCCTCGCGGTCGAACGGCGTGATGAACGAGGAGTTCAGCTGGTGGAAGATCGCGTGCGTGGCGTCGTCACCCGCGTGTTCGGCGGCCCGCATACGCTCTGCGATCTCGGCTCGGCCGGACGAGTCCGCCCCGAGCAGTTCCATGAGGAGTTTCGAGCCCGTGACGATGTTGTCCGCGGATGCGGCGAACATGTCGTAGAAACTCGTCTCCCTGGGGGTCAGACGAAATCGCACGTGGGGTCCTCGGATTGCTTCGGTGTCGGTCAGGCTGATGCTAGGCGCATCATTCAGCCACGGCTAACCGGCCGCCCCTCAGTGTCGCCCATCGGGCACAGCGATCAGCATGGGGTCCCATGAGGGCATCGGCCAAGGGCCCTATACCCAGCAAAGTTCGTTACCATATACCCCGTAGGGGTACCAGTCAGGTATCAGTCACAAGTATCAGTCACAGGTATCAGTCAGCAGGAGGACGCGATGACGACCACCGAGGCCGGCGCCACGGCGCCCTCCGGGGAGGCCGCGGAGACCGGTGCGGCCGAGACCGGTGCCGCCGAGACCGGTACCGCGGAGATCGTGACCGACCACGACCGCGGGATCCACGGCTACCACAAGCAGAAGGCCGAGCACCTCAAGCGGCTGCGGCGGATCGAGGGCCAGGTCCGTGGTCTGCAGCGGATGGTCGACGAGGACGTCTACTGCATCGACATACTCACCCAGGTCTCCGCGTCCACGAAGGCTCTGCAGTCCTTCGCGCTCCAGCTTCTGGAGGAGCATCTTCGGCACTGTGTCGCTGACGCGGCGGTGAAGGGGGGCGCGGAGATTGATGCCAAGGTGGAGGAGGCGACTAAGGCGATTGCGCGGTTGTTGCGTACGTGACCCCATCCGGGGGGCGGGGCTGTGAGGCCTGGGGGTCGTCCGCGGGTGCGTTGTGGCTGGTCGCGCAGTTCCCCGCGCCCCTAAAGGCAAAAGACTGCGCCGTTCCCCGCGCCCCTAAAAGACGAAAGACTGCGCCGTTCCCCGCGCCCCTGAGCAAGCCGCGCCCCTGCACGTGTCAGCCGTGGGCGGGCTTGCCGTGTTCCTCTTGGAAGCGTTCTTCGGCCATCCTGAGGACCTCGTCGATGCGGTCGGGGCTGAGTCGTTCCTCACGGGCTGTCGAGGCGGCGATGATCAGGTCGCCGCACAGCTCGATCTCGGCGAGGGCCACGTGGTCCTGAACTGCCGTACCGCGCGCCGGAGCCACGTGCATCACCTCTTCCTGCCGTCACCGACTTCCTAGAGTAGGGAGCGGTCCACGGACAGCGCATGGCACCAACGGACCATTTCCGGCCCCGTGCATTCAGGCCTCTCACCGTCCCGCCCACGGCAGCCGCCGCCCGGCCACTCCGCCGTTCCTTCGCCGTTCCTCCGCCGTTCCGTCACTCGGCGATCCGCCCGGCGAAGATGTCCTTCGCCTTCGGCAGGTGTACGTCGACAGCGGTTCCGAACTTGTACAGCAGCGTCGTGGAGGAGACGGCGACCGTGTTCTTCTGCTGCCCGTTCACGAAGCTGAACCGGTGGCGGACCTTGCGGATACGCCCCTGGTCGTCAAGGTAGACGTCGAAGGGAACCGTCGCCGTGGCGAAGCCCCGCGCCGCCGCGCGCAGCGCCGCCCGGTTGCCCGCCGAGGCCTCGCGCGCGGCCACCGTCAGGTCGGCCTTGCCCCGGTAGTGCCGTACGGCCGCGCCCGCGACCGACGTCCGCCCCATGTACGCCGCCTTGCGCGCGCCCCGCAGCAGTTCGGCGGCGGCGAACGGGTCGGTCGCGCCGCCCGTGACCAGGTTCCCGTCGGAGAGCGTGGCCGTGTCGACGCGCACCCACTTGTCGGCGGGCACGCCCGCACCGCGGTTCTTCATGTAGAGCGCGCCCGGTGCCAGGAGCTCGGTGATCGGGCGGTGGCCGTCGGCGCCGGCCGGGTCCTGCGGGAGCAGCACCTTCAGCCGGCCCACCTGGTCGGCGAAGTCGTAGACGCCCTCGCCGCGGATGGTCACGCGGGTGCCGCCGGTGGCCATCTCCATCGACGTCCGGGCCTTGGCCGTGCCGGCGCGGGTCAGGTTCCGGGCGGCTTCGTGGAGCACCTCGACCGGGTCCTCGGCGGTCCGGGCGTCGTCGGAGGCGGCCCCGCTGCCCGAGCATCCGGCGGCGCAGAGCAACAGCCCCGTCGCCGCGACGGCCAGGGCGACCGCCCCGTCCCTGCGTTTTCGCTGCCGCTCCACCATCGCCTGCTACCCCCAGCCGGGCCGTCCTTGGGCGGGCCTCCTGTCGTTCCGCTTAACGACGGGTGGGTGGTGTTGTCACGCCGTCGCGGGGCATGGGGAGGGGTTTGCCGAGTATCGGTACCGTGGTGCGTGTGGCTCAGCAGGAAGAGATCGCTCCCCTGGAACACCGGACGACGATGGTCGAGCAGGGTCGTTTCTGCCTGGCCCGCTGCACCTGCGGCTGGAGAGGCCCGGCCCGCCGAGCCCGCAGCAGCGCCCGCACAGACGCGGAGACTCATGTGACAGAGGGAGACCCTGGCTCATAGCTATTAGGGGCGCGGGGAACGGCGCAGTCTTTTGTCTTTTAGGGGCGCGGGGAACTGCGCGACCAGCCCCCACCCACCCGCACCCATACACGTACCGCCAGCCGCACGCAGTGCTAAGCGTGCTGCCGCCGCAGAACCGCCAGCAACTCGTCCACCAGCTCCCGGTCCCGAGCCTGCGTCAGCCGTACCCGCGCGGCCGGCGGAGCCAGCCACACGATCCGGTCCACCTCGTGGTTGGGCACGAAGAAACCCCCCGTCGCCTCGGCGGCCCAGTAACTCACCTGCTTGGGGCGGTCGTTGGCCATGTAGTGGTTGGTCGTCAGGCGGGGCCCCGGCGCACAGCGGTGCCCGGTCTCCTCCTCGACCTCACGGACCGCCCCGGCGAGCGGCTCCTCGCCGCGCTTCAGCTTGCCCTTCGGGTGCGACCAGTCGTCGTACTTCGGCCGGTGGACCAGGCAGATCACCGGTTCGCCGTCGACCGGCGAGCGGCGCCACAGGACGCAGCCCGCCGCGAGCACGGGGTCCGTGTTCATTGCGTGCACCGGGGCTCCCCTCACGCGTAGCGGTCTTCGTCAGTAGCGGTCTTCGTGCGTCACGGAGTGCCGACCGTCTCCCTCAGCCAGGCCCGCTGAAACGTGAACCTGGCCGCTTCCACCTCGTGGCGCTGGTCGGCGTGGAGCACCCCGAGCGCGTACGCCGTCGCCGGGGCGATCCGTGGCGTGCGGGCCGCCGAGGCGGCCGCGGCCGCGGCCTCCGCCGCGTCGCGGTGCCGGTCCAGGGCCTGGCCCGCGTGCAACAGGCGTACGTCCACGAGGACTTCGTCGCCGAACACGACCTCGCACGCGTAGCGGTGCAGGCGCAGCAGGAGGCGTACCTGGTGCCAGGGGGCGTCCTGGGGCTGCGGGACCGTGTCGGCGGAGAGGCCGTGGACCAGGGCCTCCGAGTTGTAGGGGTGGCCGGCGGTGATCAGGGGCAGCGCGGTGACGGCGTCGCCGAGGCGTTCCTCCGCGGCGGCGGCGAGGGGCCGCAGTTCCGTGGTGGCCGCCGCAGCGGTCAGCGGGACCTCGCTGGCCAGTACGGCGACGCTGTCGGCGACGGCGTGGAAGCGGGAGGAGCCCAGGGCCTGGAGCGCGGCCGAGTGGGCGCGGGTCCGGGTGAGGGTCAGCCGGCGTTCGAGGAGGGCGCCCGCCTTGGCCGCGCCGACGGTCAGCCGGCCCTTCTCCGTCCGTTCCTCGGTCGTCCGTTCCCCGGTGGACCGTTCCCCGGTGGTCGCCTGTGCCTGCGCCGGGAAGGCCGCCGAGCCCGACAGGCGGTGCAGCGCCGCGAGCAGTCGTTCGAGCCGGGCCCCGTACGCGTGCTCGCGGGCCAACGTCCCCGAGAGCCAGGCCAGTTCGGGGCGCATGCCCTCGGACCAGCCCTCGTCGAGCATGGGCCGGAACGTGTGGAGGGTGCCGCTGATGCGGCGCGCCGAGCGGCGCAGGGCGCGCGCCGCGGTCACGGCCTCCTTCGAGCTGTTGACCGCCGCCGCGCCGCCGGACTCGCGGTGCTGGCGCAGCGCGCGGAGGAACTCCGTGGCCTGGGCCCGCAGGTACGCCGCGAGGGCGTCCCCGGCCACGGGTGAGGCCGTCGGTTCAAGGTGTTGCTGTGCCACGCCGGCGCCTCCGGGCGTCTATGAGCATCTCCTGGACGTTGCGCAGGGGCTGGCCGTCGGCGTCGGTCGCGTGCCGGGTCCACTCGCCGTCGGGGCCGAGGTGCCAGGAGGAAGTGGTGTCGGACATGCCGGTCTCGAACAGCTTGGTGATGGCCGACCGGTGGGCGGGGTCGGTGATCCTCACCAGGGCTTCGATACGGCGGTCGAGGTTGCGGTGCATCATGTCGGCGCTGCCTATCCACACCTCCGGTTCGCCTCCGTTGCCGAAGCCGAAGACCCGGGAGTGTTCGAGGAAGCGGCCGAGGACGGACCGTACGCGGATGTTCTCGGACAGGCCCGGGACTCCCGGTCGTACCGCGCAGATCCCGCGCACCCATACGTCGACCGGCACGCCTGCCTCGGAGGCGCGGTAGAGCGAGTCGATGAGCGCCTCGTCCACCATCGAGTTGACCTTGATGCGGACATGGGCGGGGCGTCCGGCACGGTGGTGCTGGACCTCCTTGTTGACGCGCGCTATCAGGCCGTCGCGCAGGGACTTGGGTGCGACGAGCAGGCGGCGGTACGTCTCGCGGCGGGAGTAGCCGGAGAGCCGGTTGAAGAGGTCGGAGAGGTCCGCGCCCACTTGCGGGTCGGCGGTCAGGAGCCCCAGGTCCTCGTAGAGCCGGGCGGTCTTCGGGTGGTAGTTGCCGGTACCGACGTGGCTGTAGCGGCGGAGGGTCTCGCCCTCCTGGCGTACGACGAGGGACAGCTTGCAGTGGGTCTTGAGGCCGACGAGGCCGTAGACGACGTGGCAGCCCGCCTCCTCCAGCTTCTTGGCCCACTTGATGTTGGCCTGTTCGTCGAAGCGGGCCTTGATCTCGACCAGGACCAGTACCTGCTTGCCGGCTTCGGCGGCCTCGATGAGCGCGTCGACGATCGGGGAGTCGCCGGAGGTCCGGTACAGGGTCTGCTTGATGGCGAGGACGTCCGGGTCCTCGGCCGCCTGCTCCAGGAAGGCCTGGACGGAGGTGGAGAAGCTGTCGTACGGGTGGTGCAGGAGGACGTCCCGCTCCCGGAGGGCGGCGAATATGTCCGGCGCGGACGCCGACTCGACCTCCGCGAGGTCGCGGTGGGTGCCCGCGATGAACTTCGGGAACTTCAGCTCGGGCCGGTCCAGGGCGCCGATGCCGAAGAGGCCGGTCAGGTCCAGAGGGCCCGGCAGCGGGTACACCTCGGCCTCGGAGATCTTCAGCTCCCGTACCAGCAGGTCGAGTACGTACCGGTCGATGGACTCCTCGACCTCCAGGCGCACCGGCGGTCCGAAGCGGCGCCGCATCAGCTCCTTCTCCAGGGCCTGGAGGAGGTTCTCGGCGTCGTCCTCCTCGACCTCCAGGTCCTCGTTGCGGGTGACGCGGAACGCGTGGTGCTCCAGGACCTCCATGCCGGGGAAGAGCTCCTCCAGGTGGGCCGCGATGACGTCCTCGATGGGGACGTAGCGGTCCGGGGAGGCCTCCAGGAAGCGGGAGAGCAGCGGCGGGACCTTGACGCGCGCGAAGTGGCGGTGGCCGGAGACCGGGTTCCGCACGACGACCGCGAGGTTCAGGGACAGGCCCGAGATGTACGGGAAGGGGTGCGCCGGGTCGACCGCGAGGGGGGTCAGGACCGGGAAGATCTGGTGGCGGAAGAGCGTGAAGAGGCGGGCCTGCTCCTTCTCGGTCAGCTCGCTCCAGCGGACGAGGTGGAGGCCCTCCTCGGCGAGCTGGGGTGCCACGTCCTCCTGGTAGCAGGCGGCGTGCCGGGCCATGAGCTCCCGCGAGCGGGCCCAGATCATCTCCAGCACCTCGCGGGGCTGGAGGCCCGAGGCCGAGCGGGTCGCCACGCCGGTGGCGATGCGCCGCTTCAGGCCGGCCACCCGGACCATGAAGAACTCGTCCAGGTTGCTGGCGAAGATCGCCAGGAATTTCGCCCGTTCGAGGAGGGGCGTGTCCGGGTCCTCGGCGAGTTCGAGGACCCGTTCGTTGAACGCGAGCCAGCTGCGCTCCCGGTCGAGGAAACGGCCCTGCGGCAGCTGGACGCCGTCCTGCACCGTGTCCTCGTACGCGTCGAGGTCGGCGTCGAGGTCGGGCTCCAGGTCGGAGACGTTCCCCGCCACGGTGTGCGGGCGGTGCGCGGCGATGGAACCGACGGACGGCTGGGGGTGCTGGACACGCGCCTGGGCATTGGGCTGGCTCATGAACCCATTCTTCCGTGCCGGGCCGGAAACAGGCGCGTCGGAGCGAGCGGGCGGGAGCGCCGCGAGGAGGTGCGGGCTCCTTTTTCCCTTCTTACGGGAGGGCTCGCGCTCCGGCGGAGGCGAGGGCTCGGGCGGGACGGGGTTCATTGCCCGAGGGTCGCAAGCCTGTCTGAATCACTGGTTACGGAGACATGACGTGCGGGATATCGGGGAGCGGCTCCCGGGCGTCGGCAGGCGCGGGCGGCACCGGTTACCGGCCGGTTGCGGAGCGGCCCGCGGGTGCTGCCAAAGTTTTTCCGGGCGCCGTGAACCGATCCGTGGGGCTCGTGCGATGAAGGGGCGTGAGGGAAACGAGAAGCGACGGGGATCTGCTGCGGGCCATCGCGGCGGACAGTGACCGGCGCGCCTTCGAAGAGCTGTACCGGCGGTACGCGCCCTGGCTCGGGGCGCGGCTGCGGGGGCGCTGTTCCGACGCGGGGACCGTCGACGACGTCGTACAGGAGACGTTTCTCGCGGTGTGGCGGGGCAGTGCCCGCTACCGCGAGGAGGGCGACGTGGCCGGCTGGCTGTGGCGGATCGGCTCCCGGCGGCTGATCGACGCCCTGCGGGGCGACGGCGCCCGGGGCCGGATGCGGCAGGCGCTCGCGCGGCTGCGGCACCGCGACGAGGCGTCCGCGGAGGAACGCGTGCTCGCGGGGGTGGAGCACGGGGACCTCGCGGGGGCCCTGGTCCGGCTGTCGCCGGAGCTGCGGTCGGTCCTCCAGGCCACGGTCATCGACGGGCTGACCACCCGGGAGGCGGCCGTCCTGCTCGGCATCCCGCCGGGGACGGTCAAGACACGGGCCCTGCGGGCCCGCAAGCAGCTGCGGGAGGAGTTGGCATGAGCGACACGAGCGGCATGGACGATACGAACGAGGCCCGCGACACGAGCAGCCTGACCTGGCACGTCACCGACGACGACCTCCGCGCGTACGTACGGGGCGAGCTGGCGGCGCCCATGCTCTGGTCGGCCGACACCCACCTCATGGCCTGCGAGCGGTGCCGGACGGTACTCGCCGAGGTGAGCGACCCGGTCGCGCTGGACGAGGGGTGGGAGCGGCTCGACGCCGAGCTGGACGCGCCGCGCGCGGGCTTCCTGGAGTCGGTGCTCGTACGGCTCGGGGTGGCCGACCACACGGCGCGGCTGCTCGCGGCCACCCCCGTGCTGCGGCTGTCCTGGCTGGGCGCGGTCGTCGCCGTACTGGCCATGACGGTGGTGGCGACCGGCTCCATGCGGACGTCCGGGACACCGACGCTGTTCCTCGCCCTGGCCCCGCTGCTGCCCCTCGCCGGGGTCGCGCTGTCGTACGGGCCGGTCCTCGACCCCACGTACGAGATGGCCGTGGTGTCGCCGATGCACGGGTTCCGGCTGCTGCTGATCCGCACCGTTCCCGTGCTGGCCACCGCGCTCGTCCTGAACGGCCTGGCGACGTTCGCGCTCCCCTCGTACGGGCTGCGTGCGCTGGCCTGGCTGCTGCCCGCGCTCGCGCTCACCGCGACCGGGCTGGCGCTGACACCCCGGCTGGGTCCTGTCCTCGCGCCCGGCCTGGTGGGCGGGGTGTGGGTCGCCGTGCTGGTGGTCGCGGGGCAGACGACCGAGGGGACCGGGACCCTCGCGCCGTACACGGTGCCCGGGCAGGGCGTGGCGGCCGTGGTCGCCGTGCTCGCCGCCGGGTTCTTCTATCTCCGCCGGGATCGCTTCGACTCGGCATCCGCGCACACACCGTTCGCGGACTTCCAGAACGGGGGCATGGTCTGATGTCGACCTTCCTGCGCAGGTCGCTCAAGCTCGTCGGAGCCGCGCTGCTGATGACCGGTGTGGTCCTCCTCGGGGTGCTGCGCTTCGCCGTCGAGGTCTGCACGGCTCTCGCGGCTTCCTCGGGCAAGCGCGGTTCGTCCCCGTGGAACTCGTCGTCCTCCTCGGACAGCGGCGACTGCTGAGGGCTAGGGCCCTTCTGATGGATCTCCGCGGCGTCGCGACGCCCGGCACGCTCCCCCAAGCTCTTCGAGCA
>NZ_LIPP01000061.1 GCF_001418335.1 Streptomyces aurantiacus
ATCGTCATCGCCCTGGCCTTCGGCCTGTTGCACATCCACACCCAGCGCAGGCAGGAGGCATGAGCACGGTGAAACCCGCCGCCACCCACCCCGGCACCCGTCCCACCACCCGCCCCGGCAGCCGACGCGCACCGGCCCTCGGCCGGTCCCGCAGCCGGGCCCGCGTCCGGGCCCGGTGCAACACGGCGATCGCCCTGGTACTGACCGCGCTGATGCTCCTGCCGGTCTACTGGATGGTCAACGTATCCCTCACGCCACAGCACGAGATGCGGTCGTCCACTCCCTCCCTGCTGCCGCTCCACCCGACTTTCGAGGGTTACCGGGCCGTTCTGGACGACCAACTGCCCTATCTGGGCACCAGCCTGCTCATCGGCCTGGGAACCGTCGCGCTGACCCTGGCCATCGCCGCCCCGGCCGCCTACGCCCTCTCCAAGCTCCGCGTCCGCGGTGGGAACACACTGGGGTTCATCCTGGTCATCGCCCAGATGATTCCCGGCATCGTGATGGCGATGGGCTTCTACGGCGTCTACCTGACCCTCGGCATCCTCAACACGTGGTGGGGACTGATCATCGCCGACTCCACCATCGCGGTCCCCTTCGGCGTCATGATCTACACCGCGTTCATGCGAGGCATCCCCGACGAACTCATCGATGCCACGAAGATCGACGGAGCGAGTCCCTGGCGCACCTTCCGCTCCGTGATCCTGCCCGTCAGCCGCAACGCCACCGTCACCGTCGCCCTCTTCAGCTTCCTGTGGGCCTGGTCCGACTTCGTCTTCGCCAACACCCTCGCCGGCGGCAGCTCCCTGCAGCCCATCACCCTGGGCATCTACCGCTACATCGGCAACAACAACCAGGAGTGGAACGCCATCATGGCGACCGCCGTCGTCGCCTCGGTCCCCGTCGCCTTCCTCCTGGTCCTGGCCCAGCGCTACGTCGCCGCCGGCATGACCGCCGGCGCCGTCAAAAGCTGATCCACCAAAAGCTGATCCACCCGCCGCGCACCGAACCGGCGAGCGGCAACAGCACCACTCGTCCACTCACTCGTCCACCCATCCATCCCGTCCACCCATCCATCCATCCATCCCACCCGCACGGAGGTCGATCCCGCATGCGCTCACACACCCTCGGCAGGGGCCGGGCCGTCACAGCGTCCTTGCTGGTCACAAGCGCCCTGTTACTCTCCGGCACCCTCACACCCACGCCGGCCCACGCCGCCGGCGGCACTCTCACCGTCGACGTCTCGTCCCCGTTCAAACCCGTCACCCGGGTCGCCGCCGGAGGGCTCTACGCCCTGAAGGACGCCTCCACCCCACCCGACGACGCCCTGCTCCAGGCGCTCCGCCCGCACACCCACACCCAGCCGGCCCCCGGCGTCCAGCAGAAACCCAACGGGCAGCCCGCCGGAGGAGACGCCCTCGTGGTCGCCGGCAAGGCGGAGCGCACCGGCGCCGGCGAGATCATCCGGATGCCCGACATCTACCCGGACTTCCCCTACCGGTGGGTGAGCTGGGACGACTGGCTCGGCAAGGTCGACACCATGGTCGACAAGCGGCTGGCCGCGACCGGCGCGACCAACATCCGCGGGTGGGAGCTGTGGAACGAGCCCGACTGGACCTGGAACACCGCTGCCGCCGGGCCGTTCGACGACGGCTGGGCCCGCACCTTCAAGGCCGTACGCGCCAAAGACAGCGTGACCCCGATCGTCGGACCGAGCGACTCGGCATACAGCTCGGCCCGGATGCGGGACTTCCTGACCTCGGCCAGGGCATCCGGCACGGTCCCGGACGTCATCTGCTGGCACGAACTCGTCTCCCGTCCCGACCTGATCGCCTCCCACGTCGCCGACTACCGGGCCATCGAGGCGGATCTCGGCCTGACCCCTCGCCCGATCTCGGTCAACGAGTACGGAGCACCGGCGGAGATCGACGTCCCCGGCCGCATCAGCAGCTACATATCGAAGCTCGAACGCGCGAAAGTATGGTCCGCGGACCGTGCGTTCTGGTACGAGTACGGCACGTTCAACGGCCTGCTGACGACCTCCGCCTACCAGCCCACCGCCTCCTACTGGCTCTACAAGTGGTACGGCGACATGGCGGGCAACATGGTCACCACCACACCCTCCTCCCTCAGCGGGCTGGACGGCTTCGCCTCCTACGACACCACCCGTAAAGCCGTCGACGTGGTCTTCGGCAACGAAGCCGGCACCAACACGGTCAATGTCAAAGGCCTGGCTCCGCTCGGTTCCACGGTCAAGGTGACCCTGCGCTCGACTCCCGGTTCCGGACGCACCACAGCCGTCACCGCTCCGACGACCGTCTCCACCACGACCCACCAGGTCTCCAACGGGGCGATCAGCGTCAGCGTCCCCAACATGAACGCCGACGCCGCCTACCAGCTGGCGATCACGCCGGCCGGCGCCGCCACCGACTACCAGCACCGCTACGAGGCCGAGAACTCCTCCGTCTTCCGGGCCGAGAGCCTGTCCTCCGCCGGCGCCTCCAACGGCGGCTATGTCGGGCGCATCGACAACATCGGTGACGCCCGCACCCACTCCTACGTGGACTTCGTCGTCAACGTGCCCACATCGCGCGCTTACCAGCTGTCCATCGGCTACGCCAACGGCACCGGCGCGGCAGCCACCCAGGGCCTCGCCTACAACGGCGGCGCCTGGACGACCGTCAGCTACCCGCCGACCGCCGGCTGGGGGCAGTTCGGGGCCACGGTGTCCCAGACAGTGACACTGCGGGCCGGGTACAACGTCATCCGCCTGGCCAAGGGCTCGCCGGGCTTCGCCGGCGGCACGGGTTACGCGGAACTGGACTACATCCAGGTCGACTAGGAAGGCCCGCTCGAAACATGTGCCGGGGCGGGGATGCCTCCCCGTCGCCGGCTCACAGCGGCCGAGGATCCGCGCTCGCCGGGGCCGATGCGATAGGTCCCCGGTGTCTGGCCCATGGTCCGGCTGAACGTGTCGATGAACGCGCTGGTCGTCGACCACCCGCACTGCCGTCCCGTTTCGCTGACGTTCGCTCCTTCCGCCAGCAGCACCATGGCGTGGAAGACCCTGACGTTGGTCCGCCACTGCGGATACGTCATGCCGAACTCGGTCCTGAACAGCCGGGCCAGGGTGCGCTCGCTCACGCCGATGCGCTGTGCCAGCCAGGCCGCCGTCCGCGGATGCCGCAGGTCGTCGGTCACCAGCGCGCACGCCTGCCGCAGCAGGGGGTTGCCGGGGGTGGGCAGCGTCAAGGGCTCGATGAGGGCCCGCCGCAGCCGGTCCCGCAGGACGGCGCGCAGGCGGCGTGCCTCCGGCTGCGGTAGGCACGGTTCGCTGCACGCGATGATCAGTTCGCGTACCAGGGCGTCCACGGCCACGACGACCGGTGTCCCGGACCTGAGCAGGACGTCGTGGGCGGGGAAGCCGAGCGTGTGCACGGAGCTGTGCCCGTGCACCCGGTGCTGATGCCAGGTCCCCGCCGGAATCCACACGGCGCGTGCGCTGGACGCAACCCAGGACGCCTCGCCCGTCTGCACCGCCAGCACACCGGCGCTGACGTAGAGGAGCTGGTGGTAGCCATGCTGATGCCGGCCGATGACCTCACCCGCGAGGTGGGCGTGGGTGGTGTCCCTGGGCTCCGCCGCCGCCTTGTGCGCCTGGCTGTTCTCCGACATATGACGGCAGAATAACGGAAGCGGCGCGCCGGGTGGTCCTGCCAGCGTAATGACCATGTCCACGACGCCTCACCCACCGCCACCCGATCTTCCGCCCGGCCTTCCTCCTGTCGTCCCGCCCCCGCCGAAGGCCCGGACGGCCTCCGGTCCGCGCCGGATGGTCTCCGGTCTGCGCGGCTTCGCGCTCGACACCCGCCCGTTGGCCTACCCCGTCTTCCGGCGCCTGCTGATCGGGCAGAGCGCGGCCTACGTCGGGACCATGGTCACCGCGGTCACCATCCCGGTGCAGGTGTACTCGCTGTCGCACTCGTCGCTGTCCGTGGGGCTGACCGGACTGGCCGGCCTCGCGCCGCTCGTGGTCTTCGGTCTGTACGGGGGTGTCATCGCCGACCGGTTCGACCGCCGTGTGCTGTACCTGGCATCGGCGTTCGCCACCTGGGCGACCACGCTGGCCCTGCTGATCCAGGCGGTCGCCGAGCTGCGCTCGATACCTGTCATCCTCGTCCTCGTGGCCGTCCAGGCAGGCGCGTTCGCCATGTCGTCCGCCGCCCGCGGCGCGATCATTCCCCGCGTCGTCCCCACGCCTCTGGTGCCCGCCGCGAACACGCTGTACTTCACCGCCGGCAACGTCGGGCAGGTCGCGGGCCCGCTGGTGGCCGGCCTCCTCATCTCCCTGCCGAACGGCTACTCCTGGGCCTACGCCGCCGACGCCGTACTGTTCTCGCTCCTGCTGTACTCGGCCCTTCGCCTGCCTCCGGTCATGCCGACCGGATCAGCGGTCCGGACCGGCGGGCTGCGTGCGGTCCTCGACGGGCTGCGCTTCATCACAGCGGCCCCCGTGCTGTGGATGTCCTTCGCGGTCGACATCGCGGCGATGACGTTGGCCATGCCCACCGCCCTGTTTCCGCAGGCCGCGGAGACGCGCTTCGGCGGAGGAGTGGGACTGCTGTACTCGGCCATCGCCATGGGGTCCGTCGCGGCGGGGCTGTGCAGCGGCTGGATCGGCCGCGTACGCCGTCAAGGCCGGGCACTGGCCGTCGCGGTCACCGTCTGGGCAGCTGCCATCGCTCTCGCGGGCACCGTCCACCATCTCTTCGTCGCGGTGGTCCTGCTGGCCGCTGCCGGAGCGGCGGACCTGGTCAGCGCCGTCTATCGCGAGACGATCCTGCAGACCTACGCGCCTGACGCGATGCGCGGCCGTCTGCAAGGTGTCTTCACCGTCGTCGTCGCGGGCGGTCCCCGCCTCGGAGACCTGCGCGCCGGCGCGATGGCCTCCGCCACCGGCCTCGGCGTCGCGTGGACGGGCAGTTCACTGCTCTGCATGTTCGTCGTCCTGGCCGGCGCGCTGCTCGTCCGGCCGTTCTGGCGCTACGACGTCACCGTGGCGCAAGACCCGAACCACGGCGAGACGCGGGCGCCGGCAACGCCGCCGGAGTGAGGTTCGGGCCGGGCGTTCGCGGCGGAATCGGCGGGATCGACGACTGACCACGGGGCGATCCGGGAAGGCCAGTTCTGTTGAACTGCCCTCTAGAATCGGCTTGTTGGCTGACGCGCTGGTGACGGTACCCCGGCTCACGACGGGTGGTCGCCACGCCCGACCGCCCGACCGCGCCCGACGACTTCGGAGAAGGAGCACAGGATGCAGGACCGGCCCGAAGACGTCCCGGCACAGCCCGAACCGCAGGCACCGCCCCCAGCCGACTCGGCCACTCCGCCCGACCCGGCCACTCCGCCCAGCTCGGCCACTGCGCCCGCGAGTCCGCCCACGCCCGAGAACCAGTCGCAGGCGCACCACCAGCCGTCACCGTCAGCGCCGCCGAGACCCGAGCCAGCGCCGCCGGGCCCGTACGCGAGCCCGCAGCCGGCGAACAACTACGGGCCGCCGCCCGCCTATCCTCCGGCCCAGCAGTACGCGTACGGGCAGCCGTCCGGCTTCCCTCCGCCGCCCGGGCGCAAGGGCACCGCGGGGCGTGCGGTGCTGTGGGCCGCCGTGGGTGCGGTGGTCGCCTCCGCGCTGTGGGCCGGCGGGATCTTCCTCTTCGACCCCCTCGGCGACGACCCCGAACTGGCGGGCTACCGGGCCAAGTCCAATCTCTGCTCCTCGGTCGACTATTCCACGCTCCGGGACGAGTACGCCGAGAAGGACGACTCCCCCACGCACAACTCGCTGAAGCACAAGGCCATCGATCAGAGCTACTGCAGCATCTCCCTGAAGACAACGTCGAGTTCCTCCTACGCCGACGCATACCTCTCCGTGCAGATGGATCTCCACAAGAAGACCGATCCGGCCGCCGAGTTCACCGCCCTGTGGTCGGAGTACCACCAGCGTTACGAGGACTACGAAGTGGAGGAGGTGTCCGGCTTCGGTGACGAGGCCTATCTCGTGACCGAGGACACCACATCCGGCTCGGCCGCCACCAGCGGCAGCCGGTCGGTGATCCTCGCGGTGCGCGACGGCTGGATGACGTACCAGATGAGCTGGAGCGTCTATACGTCGTCCTACGAGACGACCACTCCGCCCGAGGTCGGCGAGGTCTCGCGATGGGTGAAGTCCGACACCCGGTCGACACTGGAGAACCTCCGGACCGACTGACCGACTGACAGGCTGACCGGCTCAGGCGCTCTGCTGTGCGGCCTTCCAGGCGCGGTAGTGCCGTTCGGGCGCGTCGGTGAAGGAGACATGGTGGGGGCGCCAGCCGAGCAGGCGATGGGCTTTGGCGCTGGAGACGAGTTCGTCCTGGTCGGCGGCTGTCTGCAGCATGCCGCCGGCTTCGGCGCTCTCCATGATGATCTCTCCCGTGTAACCGGCGGCCCTGACGGCGGCGCGCTGCAGATCCAGGGCACTCAGCCGCTGGTCGTCCGCGATGACGAAGATCTCGCCGTCGACGGCGGCGGGGTTGGCGAGGACACGGACATAGGCGTCGGCGAGGTCGTCGACGTGTATCCAGCTCCAGCGCTTGGTGGTGTCGCCGTAGAAGACGGGTTTGCCGGCCTCGGCGGCGGCGAACCACTGCCCCGTCATGGAGGTGGTGGCCGGGCCGCCGTACATGAAGCCGGGGCGGACCACGGTGTGGGCCAGGCCGGTGGCGGCGAGTTCCTTCTCCAGGGCGAAGCGGAAGCCGAGCGGGCTGTCGGGGTTGCCGGGGGTGTTCTCGTCCATGAGTGCCAGACCGGTGCGGCCGTAGGAGGAGATGCCGGTGGTGAAGACGAGGTGGCGGAGCCGGGCGTCCCGCTCCCGCGCCGCGACCAGTTCGGAGATCAGTCGCTGGTCGGTACCGATCGGATCGCTCATGTCGAGGAGCAGGTGCACCACCGCGTCCGTACCGTCCAGATGGCCGCGCCACGTTTCGGGTCGGGTCAAGTCGCCCTGTACGACAGTGACTTCGTTGACAGCGAGGTCGCGGGCGGCCGGGGTGGCAGGGTCGCGGGTCAGGCCCAGGACGGTGTGCCCGGCGCGGGCCAGGGCGGTGGAGACGCGGCGGCCGGCGTAGCCGGTGGCACCGGTGACGAGGATCTGCATCGTGCTGCTCCGTGTTCGCTGAGGTGTGGGTTCGCTGTCGCGTGGATGCACTGAGGTGTGTGGGTCCGCCACGGTCAGGCGACGGGTTCGGTGGTGAAGAAGTGGGTGAGCCGGCCGACCGTCCCGTGGGGGTTGTCTGCGGCGAAGGTGTGCGCGGCGTCCGGGACGGTGTCGGCGCGTACGTCGCTCGCGGCCTGGCGGGCACCGTCCAGCAGAACCTGCTGGGGCAGGCCGAACTCACCGTTCAGAACGAGGACGGGCATCCGGACCGGCTTGCCCGCGCGGGCGGCCCGGCCGTCTTCGACGAGCGTGACGTAGTGCTCGAAGCCACCGCGCATCGCGTCGGGCGCGGTGTAGGCGCGCAGGAGTTCGTCGCGGTCGGCGCCGGTGATGCCGCCGCGGCTCATCATCGACCAGAAGCCGGAGAGGTACGACTCCTCCTTGTCGCGGGTGAGCATCGCGGCCAGTTCGCTCCGGGCGTGGAAACCGAAGTGCCATGAGCCGCCCGTAGCCGGGTTCATGTGCTCTTCCAGGCCGTAGCCCGGCAGGAACGCCTCACTGAGCACCAGCCGGGTGACGTCCTCCGGGTATGCCTGGGCCCAGGCGTGAGCGGTCATCGTGCCCACGTCCGTGCCGACGACGAACGCCCGCCGGTGTCCCAGGTGGTGCAGGAGCCGGTGGAGGTCCTCGGCCTCGTCCCGCTTGGTCCAGTGCCCGGCGGGGACGGCGGAGTCCCCGGAACCGCGCAGGTCCGGCGCGATCACCGTGAAGCCCTGCTCGGCCAGCAGCGGCATCAGGGCCCGCCACTCGATCCAGGTGAACGGCCACCCATGAAGCAGTACCGCCACGGGACCGGATCCGCCGATCACGTAATGCAGTCGAACGCCGTTGACGTCGGCGTATGCGTGCGAGAAGCCGTCGGGTGCCTCGGACGGACGCGGCATACCCACCTCCTTAATTGCTTGCTTCAGCAATAATGTCGGCAGTTCCTTGCCTCGTCAAATACACTGACCGACATGGCTGCCGACGCCGATCCCGCCCCGCTGTCCCCCGACCAACTCCAGCTCTGGCAGAGCCTGGGCCGTCTGGTCCACTCCCTGCCCCGCGCGCTGGAGGACGACATGTCCCGTACCGGCGTCACGATGACCGAGTTCGCCGTCCTGTTGATCCTCAGTTCGGCACCCGGCCACCGCATGCGCATGTCGGCGCTCGCCGACGCGGCCGGCCTCACCCCGTCCCGCATCACGCGCCTCGTCGACGGGCTGGGCAAGCACGGGCTGGTCAGCAAGGAACGCCACGGCCACGACGGCCGCGGCAACGAAGCCGTCCTCACCGACAGCGGCCTGCGCACCATGCGGGCGGCGCGGCCCGCGCACCTGGCCAGCGCCCGCCGCCGCGTCCTCGACAGGATCCCCGACGCCCTGGTACCGGCGCTCGCGGAGACGCTCACGCAGCTCGCCGACGCGCTGTCCCGTGAGCGCGGTCCGGATCGGGGCTGACGGAACATTCACGGCCGCGCACCTGGAGCGGTCAGGGCGCGGCCGGCTCGTCACCGGCGCCGGCCGCCCACCCGGCCGCCTGCGGCATGAACCTGTTCCCGGCCGCGTACGCCGCCATGCGGGCGTTGCGCGCCTGGGCCTCGGGCCCGTCCGGCAGGTGGAACTCCTCGCCCGCCCGCGCCGCGCCTGCCTGCACGCTCGTGGCGGTTGCCAGCCGTCGGCGCACGTACGCGTCGAGCGCGTCGGGCACATCGGCCGGCGTCGCGTCCGTGAGGACGTCGCCGAGCACGGCCGCGTCCACGATCGCCTGCGCCGCGCCCTGGGCCAGGAACGGCACCATCGCGTGGGCGCTGTCGCCCAGCAGGGTCACTCGCCCGACGTTCCACCGTGCGAGCGGGGCGCGCGTATGGATGCCGTAGCGGAACACCTGCCCCGCGCGTTCCAGGACGGCGAGCACGCGGGGGTCCCACCCCTCGAACTCGCCCGACTGCTCCCCCGGTTCGGCCCGGGCGGTCCACGACTCCTGTGCCGCCTTCGCCGTGAACACGGCCACCATGTTGAGCAGTTCACCGCGGCGCACCCAGTAGTGGACGAAGTGCCGGCTCGGGCCCATCCAGACGGCGAGCTCCGGGAGATCCAGGTCGGCCACCTTGCCTGCCGGGAGCAGCGCCCGGTAGGCGGCGGTGCCCGAGAAGAGTGCCTCGTCCGCGCCGAAGAGCCACTGGCGGACGGCGGACCGTATCCCGTCGGCGGCCACGACCAGGTCGGCGCCCAGGCGCTCACCGCTCGCCGTGGTCACGTAGGCGGCCCTGTCGTCCTGGTCGATGCCCACGACCGTGGTGTCCAGGCGCACCGATCCGGGCGGCACCGCGGTGGCCAGAACCTTGTGCAGGTCAGCCCGGTGGACGAGCAGGTAGGGCGCCCCGAACGCGGCCTCGACCTCGGGTCCCAGTACGTGGCGGCAGACGTCGGTCCCGTCGGACCAGGTGCGAAAGCGCACCTCGGAGGGGCGGAACGCGGACGCGGAGACCGCGTCCAGCAGGCCGAGCCGGCGCAGTACGCGGGTGGCGTTGGGCGCGAGCTGGATACCGGCACCGATCTCGGTGAACCGTGGCGTCTGCTCGACCAGCGTCACTTCATGGCCCGCGCGGCGCAGGCTCAGCGTCGCCGCCAGTCCACCGATGCCCGCTCCCACGACGATCGCCCGCACACCGAACCCCCGCCCCCGGCCCACAGACGTGGGCCATAGACACCCCCTACCACCGACACCGGCCGACGTCACCCCCGACGACAGCGCCGTACCCCGGACGACCGGACCACCGGTCGGCCGGCCACCTGTCCCTGAGTGGTGCCTCAATTCCTTAATTCGTTGGACAACGCGGGGGCCGGCGGCGAGCGTTGACGAAATGCAGCAGGAGGAGATCTGGGACGCCGACGCCGCTCAGCGGTACGACACGCCCGGCACCGGCATGTTCGCGCCCGAGACGCTGGAGCCGACCGTGGACCGCCTCGCCCACCTCGCGGGGGAAGGGGCCGCTCTTGAGTTCGCCATCGGGACCGGACGGGTGGCCGTACCGCTCGCCCGGCGCGGAGTGCCCGTCACCGGCATCGAGTTGTCACTCCCGATGGTGGAGCAACTGCGCACCAAGGCGGACGCTGCGACGATCCCCGTGGTCATCGGTGACATGGCGACGGCTGCCGCGCCCAGAGCCCTCAACACGCCCGGCATCCCGGAGGCCCCGGGCGCCCCGGGTGCCCCAGGTGAGTACAGCCTGGTCTATCTCGTCTACAACACGATCTCGAACCTGCTCACCCAGGCCGAGCAGGTCGAGTGTTTTCGAAACGCCGCCCGGCATCTCACGCCCGGTGGCCGGTTCGTGATCGAGCTCTGGGTACCCGAGTTGCGCAAGCTCCCGCCAGGCCAGACGGCCACCGTCTGGCGGTCCGACCCCGACTACGTCGGCCTGGACACCTACGACGTCCTGCGCCAGCACGTCGTGTCGCACCACTTCCGGTTCGACGAGACCGAGCGGGCGCGACTGTTCCGCAGCCCGCACCGCTACATCTGGCCGGCCGAACTCGACCTCATGGCTCAACTGGCCGGATTCGCGCTGGAGACCAGGCACGCGGACTGGGGCGGGGCCCCGTTCACGGCCGAGTCGCGTTCTCACGTCTCCGTCTACCGGATCCCGCCGACGCGGTAGCCGTCTCGCGTCGTCGACGCACTTCGATGACCGTTTCAGAAATGAACCGTTGCCCTCTCCGCCCCGTCTTGATGGTTGAAGCGGAGACGCGACGAGAGACGACTCGTGGTGCCGTTGAAGCGCATGAACGTACACAGGAAGGCTGCCGGAGTGCTGTTAGTGGATCAGAGGGCGAGAAGGGTCGGTTCGATCGCGGGGGTCGCAGTGGCGGCGGTCGTGGGGCTCGCGGGGTGTTCGGACGACAAGGACTCGGCCTCGGACGAGAAGTCGTCAGCGAGCAGTTCGTCCGCGAGCAGCTCGCCCGCATCCGACGCGGAGAAGACGGGCGATGACGCCTCGGCGTCATCGGGGGCTTCGGCCGCCGACCAGTCCACGGCCGAGGGGGCTGTCGCCGCGTGGGTCGCCGCGGTCATCAAGGGTGAGCCGAAGGACGCGTGTCTGGTGATGGCGGACCCCGCCGCCGACTCGAAGCCCGCGAAAGTCGGCAGTGAGGAGACATGCGCCGACGACGCGCCCGAGAGGAAGCAGATGGACAAAACCCTCGGGTCGATCCGTGAGTCGTTCACGCCCGAGCCGGCCACCGACGACCCGAAGGTGGACGTGACGAAGGTCCCGCCGACCGGCGACACGGTGGTGTTCCCCGCCGACAAGATCAATATCGACGGGCAGACCCTCAAACAGGTCGTCCTGTCCCACTCCACCGGGGTGACGGCGGACCAGCTGGAGATCAGCGTCCAGGCCGGCAAGATCGAGGACGCCTGGTACGTGACGAACCTCAAGATCAGCTAGCTATCGGCATCAACTAGCTGTCGGCCAGGTCCTGTCCACGCTGCTCGCAGTGCGCGCCGAGCCGGTGGTCGAGTGCGGCTCCGACGTCGGGGCAGTTCTTCCGGATGATGTCGAGGAAGGCGCTCAGTGCCGGGGAGCGATCCCGGGCGGTGAAGGACAGGACCAGGTCGGGCAGGGGCGTGCGCGGGGTCACCTCGCAGAACCACGCTCCCGGGCGCGGGGCCGCCAGCATGCGGGAGGGTCCCAGACCGACACCCACCCCGGACGCGGCGAGCCCGATGATCGTGTGGATGTCCCTCGCGACGGTCGCACCGCCGAGAGCAGGGGAATCCTCGCCCAGCAGTGCGCGCAGCCCGGCGCCGACGACGGGCTCGTCCTCGCCGGGCGCCACGATCAGCGGCTGCTGTCGCAACTGGTCGACACTCACCGACGGTTGGCCGGCGTAGGGGTGCGCGGTGCTCACGACAGCGATCAGATGGTCGTGCCCGACCGGGACGGACACCAGGCGCTCGGCTCCGGCACCCCGTGGACGGCCGAGCGTGATCGCCACGTCCAGTTCACCGGCGACGAGCGCGGCGGTACTGCGACTGGTCGCCATCTCATGGAGTTCCAGCCGCACATCGGGCCGCTCGCGCCCGAACCGGCCCAGGACGGTCGGCAGGGGTTCGAGCAGGGCCGAGGCGATGAAACCCAGCCGAAGCCGGCCCGTCTCACCGCGCGCGGCCCGTCCCGCTTCGACCACGGCCGCCGCCACCTCGTCGAGCGCCCGCCGCGCCCGGGCGAGGAACGCGTCGCCCGCCGCCGTCGGGAACACGCCCTGGCGCGTACGGTCGAACAGCCGGGCCCCGACCTCGCGCTCCAGGTCGGCGATCTGCTTGGACAGCGGAGGCTGCGCGATCCCCAGTGCGCCGGCCGCCCGGCCGAAGTGTTCGTGCTCGGCGAGCGCGAGCGCGTACCGCAGATGTCGCGCCTCCATGATCAGCCTCCATGATCGACCTCCATGATCGACCTCCGTCGATATCTCAGAAGTATCGTCACCCAGCTTGTCAGATCTTTCGCTGGATGACAGAGCCGTGGTGATCTGAGATGGAGGCATGACAGACCTTCCCCTGACCGGCACCGTTTTCGTCTTCGTCCACGGTGCCTGGCACAGCTCCGGGCAGTGGGCGCCCACCCAGCGCGCCCTGGCCGGACTCGGCGCGGCGAGTGTGGCCGTCGACCTGCCCGGGCACGGCTTCGACGCGCCTCTGCCCACCGGTTACCTCCTGCCCGGCCAGCCCGGTCTGCCGACCGAGGAATCCCGGCTCGCCGCTCTGACGACGGACGACTGCGCCGAGACCGTGGTGGACACGCTGCGCCAGGTCCGCCACCACCCGCGTGTCGTACTCGTCACGCACAGCGCGGGCGGCGGCCCTGCGTCACTGGCCGCCGAGCGAGCACCCGAACTCGTCGACAGGATCGTCTACTTGTCAGCTTTCGTCCCTGCTGGACGCCCACGGTTCTACGACTATCTCGGCTCACCCGAGAACGCCACCGCGCGGGGGCAGACCCTTCACGTCGGCGATCCGCAGAAGCTGGGCGCCGTACGCATCAACCCGCTCTCCGCCGACCCGGCCTACGTCGAGGAACTGCGGCAGACCCACTATCACGACACGCCCCGCGAGCACTTCGACCGCTGGCGCACCGCGCTGAGCCCCGACCTGCCGCTGGCGATCCCGACGACCCCGGTCACCGTGACCGCGGCCCGGTGGGGACGGATCCCGCGGACGTTCCTGCGCTGCGCGGACGACCGCGCACTGACGCCGGCCGTGCAGGACCTGATGATCGCGGAGGCCGACCGGGCCATGCCGGACAATCCGTTCACCGTACGCACCCTGCCGGGCAGCCACAGCCCGTTCGCCGCCCGGCCGCGCGAACTCGCCGCGGCACTCGTCCTGTGAGCGGCCCTCGTCCTGTCCCCGTGAACAAGGGCCGGTCCGTGGGCGAGGAGCGGTCCACGGGCAAGGAGCGGTCCATGGGCGAGGAGCGGTTCGTCCTGTCCGTGGTGCTCAGCGCGACCTTCGTACAGCTGCTCAACGTCACCATCGCCCAGGTCGCCGCCCCCGCGATACGGGACGACCTGGGCGCCGGGCCGGGGGCGGTGCAGCTCGTCCTCGCCGGCTACACCCTGACGTACGCGTGCCTGCTCATCACGGCCGCGCGGCTGGGTGACCGGTACGGCTACCGTCGGCTGTTCGTACTGGGCACCGTGGTGTTCACGATCGGCTCGGTGGCCTGCGCGTGCGCCCCCGACACCGCAACGCTCATCACGGCCCGGCTGCTGCAGGGCGCGGGCAGTGGCCTCGTCGCCCCGCAGGTCCTGTCGATCATCCAGGTCGCCGTCCCGGCGGCGCGGCGGCCACGTGCCCTCGGCCTGTTCGGCGCCACGATGGGAGTGGCGTCGCTGGCCGGTCCGCTGATCGGTGGACTCCTCGTGGGCGCCGACCTGTTCGGACTCGGCTGGCGCCCGATATTCCTGGTCACGGTGCCGGTAGCACTCGTCTCCCTGGTGGGGGCGCGCGCACTGCCCCGTACACGCGGCGCGGACGGACAGCGCGTCGACGGGGCGGGCGCGGTGCTGACCACCGTGGGATTCGGCGCGCTCGTGCTGCCGCTGGCACTGGGACGGGAGGCCGGCTGGCCGTGGTGGACGTGGGCCGGTTTCGCCGTGTCCGCGGTCTCTCTCGGATACTTCGCGTGGGCCCTCTCCCGCCGGCCGGACCCCCTCATCCATCCGTCCGTGTTCCGTGACCGGACGGCGCGATGGGGAGTTCTGCTCGTGTTCGTGTTCAACGCCGGGGTGCCGTCGTTCACGTACCTGCTGTTCCTGCATCTGCAGTCCGCCGCCGGGTATTCCGCTCTCGCCGCCGCGCTGACCTCCGCGCCGTTCGCGGCCGCGGCCGTCCTGGGCAGCCGGGGTGCGCCCGCTGCCGCGCGGCGTCACGGATCAACCGTGCTCACGGTCGCGTCGCTGGCCCTGGCGGGGATGGCCCTGGCGCTCGCTCCGCTCGTGGGGTCCTCGACCGGACGCTGGGTGGCGTTGCCGGTGCTGGCCGTCGGCGGCGCCGCGTTCGGTTCGTTCACCGCCTCGGCGTTCACGCTGGTGCTGGCAGGGGTGGGTGGCGCCGCGGCCGGTTCGGTGTCCGGGCTGCTGCCCACCGCACAGCAACTCGGCGGGTCGATCGGGGTGACGGCGGCCGGCCTGGCCTACTTCGCGCCCGCCGCCGGCCCGGCCGACGCGATCCGGCACGCCATGACCTACGAGGCCGCCGTCTTCGTCGTCACAGCGCTGATCAGCCTCCGGCTACGGGACGGGTCGGCGACGCGCGCACCTCGGTCCCCGGCCCCCTGACCCCGGCTCCCACTCCCACTCCCACTCCCACTTCTACTTCTACTTCTGCGAGGGCGTCCCTTTCGGTGCTGTTCATGGCCTCCTCGTGCGGATCCGCAACTTTCCTTGCGTGGCCGAGTCGGCGGTCCCGATGCTGGCCGTGCCGAAAGAACCCGGTGTCCGGCACCGCCCGGATGCCGGCATTTCTGACCGACGAAGGAGCCACAGCACATGGACACCACCCGAGGCCGACACCCTCACACCGGCTCCGCGGGTGCCGCGAACCCGCCGGGCGACGACGCCGAGCTGTTCTGGGAGAAGCACCACAGCACTCGGCGCATCTGGGGTGAGCGCGCTAACCCGTTGCTCGTCGAGACGGCCGAACCACTGGCACCCGGAGCCGCGTTGGATCTGGGCTGCGGGGCCGGCGGCGACACCGTCTGGCTCGCCCGGCACGGCTGGCAGGTCACCGCCGTGGACATCTCCAGCACCGCCGTCGACGGGGTCCGTACGCACGCCCGTGATCTCGGCGTCGGGGGCCGGGTCACCGCCGAACAGCACGATCTGGCCCGGAGTTTCCCGGCCGGAGAATTCGACCTCGTCTCCGCCCAGTACCTCCAGACCCCTTTCCCGTTGCCCCGCGGCCGTGTGCTGCGCGCCGCGGCCCGGGCCCTGCGTCCCGGGGGTCTGCTCCTGATCGTCGACCACGGCTCCACCGCGCCCTGGTCCTGGAACCGGGACCCGGACACCCACTACCCCACACCCGGCGAGGTCGCCGCCGACCTCGGCCTCGACCCCGGGCAGTGGCCCGTCGTGCGTGCCGAGATGCCGCGCCGCCAGGCCGTCGGCCCCGCCGGCGAGACCGCCACCGTCACCGACAACGTCCTGCTCATCCAGCGAACCGCCGCATGAGCGCCCACCCCCTCAACGACATGTCGGACGAGACCTCGGACCGGAGCGACACGTCGCAACGCGACCGCGCGCGGAAACCCGGGCCGAGGGGCAAGGACACCGGGCCTCCGCGGACCGGCGCCGATGAGAAGGCCACCCTGCTGGGATTCCTCGACCAGCTGCGAAACGCGATCGCGGACAAGGCCGCGGGCGTGCCGGAACCGCAGGTCCGCACCGGTGGTGTGCCCTCCGGCACCAACCTCCTCGGGCTGGTCAAGCATGTGACGTACGTCGAACGGTTCTACTTCCTCGGCGAGCAGCCCGACGACTGGGGCCGGACCATGCGGCCGTCCCCGGAGGAGACGGCCGACAGCGTGCTCGCCGGCTACCGGACGGCGATCGAGCAGGCGAACCAGGTCATCGAGGCCTGCCCGGACCTGGCGCTGCCCGCTCCGCGGTCCCCGCGCCCGGGACCGGCGCCGTCCATGCGGTGGGTCCTGGTGCACATGATCGAGGAGACCGGCCGGCACGCCGGCCACGCCGACATCCTCCGAGAGCACATCGACGGCTCCACCGGCCGCTGACAGCAGGAGTCTCCGCGGTGTGGAGGACATGAAAGAAAAGCGGGCGCCGATGTCGAGAACCCGTGCCTGGCTCCGTCCTCGTCGTGAAGGCGACCACAATGGGCCGCATCCGTACGTACCGAGGAGAACCACCATGGCCAAGTACCTGCTGCTGAAGCACTACCGCGGCGCGCCTGCGGCGGTCAACGACGTGCCCATGGCGCAGTGGACCCCGGAGGAGATCTCGGCCCACGTGCAGTACATGCAGGACTTCGCGGACCGGCTTGAGGGAACCGGCGAGTTCGTCGAGAGTCAGGCACTTGCCCCCGAAGGGACGTGGGTCCGGTACGACGGCGAAGGGCACCCGCCGGTCACCGACGGCCCGTTCGCCGAGACCAAGGACGTCATCGCCGGCTGGATGGTGATCGACGTCGACACCCATGAGCGCGCCGTCGAGTTGGCCGGGGAGCTGTCGGCCGCCCCCGGGGCGGGCGGGAAGCCGATCCACGAGTGGCTGGAGCTGCGCCCGTTCCTGACCGGGGCGCATACCATCACGGAGTGACCTCTCCGATGAGTGATGCCCTGGTCCGGAGCCTCACACCGAGTGTGCTCGGAATCCTCGTCCGCCGCGGAGCGGACTTCGCGGCGGCCGAGGACGCCGTGCAGGACGCGCTGATCGAGGCGGTCCGCGTCTGGCCGGCCGAGCTGCCGCGGGACCCGAAGGGCTGGTTGGTCACCGTGGCCTGGCGCCGGTTCCTCGACGCGACCCGTGCGGACACCGCCCGCCGCCGGCGTGAGGACCGTGTCGACGAGGAGCCGGGACCCGGGCCCGCGCCCACGGTGGACGACACACTCCAGCTCTACTTCCTGTGCGCCCACCCGTCGCTGACCCCGTCGTCCGCGGTCGCGCTCACCCTGCGCGCCGTCGGCGGACTGACCACCCGTCAGATCGCCCAGGCCTATCTGGTGCCCGAGGCGACCATGGCGCAGCGCATCAGCCGGGCCAAGCGCACGGTCTCCGGAGTGCGGTTCGACAAGGCCGGCGACGTGGCCACCGTGCTGCGCGTCTTCTACCTGGTCTTCAACGAGGGCTACTCCGGTGACGTCGACCTCGCCGCCGAGGCCATCCGCCTCACCCGGCAGCTCGCCGCCGTGATCGACCACCCGGAGGTGGCGGGGCTGCTCGCCCTCATGCTGCTCCACCACGCCCGGCGCGCGGCCCGGACCGCGCCCGACGGCAGCCTGGTACCACTCGCCGAGCAGGACCGCGGCCGGTGGGACACCGAGTCGATCGCCGAGGGCGTCGAGATCCTGCAAGCGGCCCTCGCCCGCGACCGGCTGGGCGAGTACCAGGCCCAGGCCGCCGTCGCGGCACTGCACGCCGACGCGCCGATCGCCGCGGAGACCGACTGGGTGCAGATCGTCGAGTGGTACGACGAGCTCGCGCGCCTGACCGACAGCCCGGTCGTCCGGCTCAACCGCGCGGTGGCCGTCGGGGAGGCCGACGGTCCCCGCGCCGGACTGGCGGCGCTCGCCGCGCTGGACGACGCACTGCCGCGCCACACCGCGGTGGCGGCCTACCTCCACGAACGCGACGGAGACCTGGCGACGGCGGCGCGGCTGTACGCCGAGGCGGCCCAGAAGGCCCCCAACCTCGCCGAGCGCGACCACCTGACGCGACAGGCCGCCCGGCTCAACACCCGGCAGCGCCGTTGACCGGGATCACTCCCGGATGAGGGACCCCCGCAACCGCTGACTCGGAGGTCGTGGCTGAGCCGCGCCGGACGGCCAAGGATGGGGACCATGGACCATACGTTCGATCGCTCATCTCTGGGCGCCTTCCTCCGCACCCGGCGTACGGCGCTGCAACCCGAGGACGTCGGGCTGCGCCGCGGGCAACGCCGGCGCGCTCCGGGCCTGCGGCGCGAGGAGGTGGCGGAGCTGTGCACCATGTCCGCCGACTACTTCGCCCGGCTGGAACGCGGCGACGGACCGCAACCGTCGGAGCAGATGACCGCGGCCATCGCCCGCGGCCTGCGGCTGACCCCGGACGAACGCGATCATCTGTTCCTGCTCGCCGGTTACCGCACCGCCCGCCGTGACGTGCGGCTCCAGCATGTGAGCCCCGGCCTTATGCGGGTCATGGACGGCTTGGCCGGCACCACCGCGCAGGTCATGGGCCCGCTGGGCGAGACGCTGCTCCAGACGCCGTCCGCGGTGGCACTGCTCGGCGACCAGACCCACTACAGCGGCAACGCCCGCAGCGCGACGTACCGTTGGTTCACCGACCCGGACTCCCGTGGCCGGTACCACCCCGAGCAGTACGCCGACAACAGCCGTATCAACGTCGTGCTACTGCGGGCGGCTGTCACCCGGGACGGGCCCGGCTCCCCCTCGGCGGACCTTGCGGACGTCCTGCTGCGCACCAGCGACGAGTTCGCCCGGTTGTGGGAACGCCACGAGGTGGGCCTGCGGTGGAGCGAGACCAAACGATTCGTCCATCCCCAGGTAGGAGAGCTGGAGCTGTACTGCCAACTCCTGCTCGAACCGGACCAGGGCCAGTCGCTTCTCATCTTCACTGCCACGCCGGGTACGGAAAGCCACGAGAAGCTCGCCCTGCTCACGGTGCTGGGCACCGACCATTTCACCGCCGCCACCGACTGAGGCCACACCCGCGGGGCCGACGCTCCCCCGCGCCCGGCCTCATGCGGGCGCGCCTCAGGCCGCCGGGCGCCGGGCAAGGAAGACGAACTCCCGGCCGGGACGATCAGGAGCGTCGCGTACGTCGTCGATCACATAGCCCTGCGCGCTCAGATCGGCCTCGACCTCCTGCCGCTCACGGAACCGCAGGGTCGAGTGCGACGTCAGCACTTGCCCGTCCGCGGCGAACACATACGTCGACCGGAACGTCACCAACGGCCGGCTCACGTCGGTCACCTGGAGCCAGCTCTCGACTGTGCCGACGCCCGGGATCTCCGTGACGGAGTACGACTGCTCACGGTTCCAGTCCTCCCAGGCACGCCTGGCCGGATCCCGGGTCTCGAACACCAGCCGCCCGCCCGGCCGCAAGGCCCGGTAAGCCGCCCGCAGAGTTTCCCGCCAGCTCTCAGGAGCCACGATGGCCTGGGCGACGTTCGCCGTCATCGTCGCCAGGTCGACCCGCAGCGGCGGGAGTGCTGTCACGTCGCCGCGGATCCAACGCACCCGCTCGCCGCCCGGTTTGCCCCGGGCGACATCGAGGGACGCCGCGGCGGGATCGACCCCGACGACCTCGATACCCCGATCGGCCAGGAGAAGGGCGAACACTCCCGTCCCACAGCCGATGTCCAGCACCCGCCGCGCTCCGAACTCCTCCGCCATGCGGGTATAGGCGTCGAGATCGCTGCGGTCCGGGTCGAGCGGGTCATAGATCGCGGCGAGCCGTGGATGTCCGAAGCACTCGTCAGCCATGCGGTCGAAGGTAGAGGCCGACGAGTCCGACGCTCCACTCGTTTTCGCTGCGGACGCTACCGGAGTCGTCATTGCGCTCCCCGGCACGTAATATTCACTGAGTGAATCGGAGTCTTACAACCGCAGGTGGGGCGATCTCGGTCCGGCGGGCCACCGCGCGGGACGCCAAACGGCTCACACGGCTCGTGCGCGGCTCACGCGCCTACGAGGGGCAGTACGCGGCCATGGTGGCGGGCTACCGCGTAGGCCCGGACTACATCGAGACCCACCGCGTCTTCGTGGCTGTCACTGCCGACACCGCCGACGCCACCGGTGAAGGCAGCGGGGGCGGTGAAGGCGGCGGCAGCAGTGAAGGCGGCGGCCAAGTACTCGGGTTCTACTCGCTCGTCCTCGCTCCGCCGGAGCTCGACCTGATGTTCGTCGCCGACCGGGCGCAGGGGCGCGGGGTCGGGCGGCTGCTCGTCGCGCACCTGAAGTCCGAAGCTCGTGCCGCCGGGCTCGACCGTGTGCGGGTGGTGTCGCATCCCCCCGCCGAGGGCTTCTACCGCAGCGTGGGCGCGGTGCACGTCGGGACCGCGTCCGCGAATCCGCCGGCCGTGGTGTGGGACCGGCCCGAGTTGGAGTTCCGCATCTCCGCGGACAGCGCCGGGAACGCCGGGTAACTGACATCGTCACCGCGAACGCCACCGCGAACGTCACCGCACACAGGCCCGGAGTAGTGTTCCTACTTGCCAGTAGCTTCCGCGCCCAGGGAGAGAGCGCCCATGCCCCGCACCTTCACCGTCGCTCGCAGCATCCTGGTCGAGGCATCACCGTCAAGGGTGTACGGCGAGCTCAGCCGGCCCGCGCAGATGGGCCGCTGGAGCCCCGAGAACCTCGGCGCGACCGTCTCGGGCGGGGACGGGCCGGCTGACGTCGGCACGGTCTTCGAGGGGCACAACAAGCGCGGCGGCTTCCGCTGGACCACCCGCTGCACCGTCACCGCGGCGGATCCCGGCAGCCGCTTCGCCTTCCGCGTGCATGCCATCGGGCTCAAGCGGCCACGTCTGAAGGCGCCGATCGCCACATGGGAATACCGGTTCGAGGCGGCAGGCAGCGGCACGCGGGTGACGGAGACCTGGACCGACGACCGGCGCTCCTGGCCCACGCTCGTGGCCAACACCTTCGACCGGGTGGCCACGGGCGGCAAGACGTTCGCCGCCTTCCAGGCCGGCAACATCGACAGAACCCTGCGCAACCTCAAGCGAGAACTCGAAGCACCGGTACGCCCCTGAGGCGCTCCGCAAGCCGGCGATCAGACGAGCAGACGAGCAGGCGAGCCGCAGGAACAACGCGACCACCGCACCGCTGACCGCGCCCGCCGGCCGGTGTCAGGCCCCGTACTGGTGTGCCGGATAGGTCAGGTATCCCGCGTCGCCGCCCTGGTAGTAGGTCGCCTCGTCGACGGGGGCGATGGGGACACCCGTGCGCAGGCGTTCCACCAGGTCGGGGTTTGCGATGAAGGCGCGGCCGAAGCTGATGAGGTCCGCTCCCAGGCCGAGCCAGTGATCGGCGTCGGACCGGCCGGTCTGCTTCGGCCCCATGGGCAGGACCGGGTTCATGATGAGAGCGCCCGGCCAGGCACGGCGCAGCGCCACCAGCACCTCTTCGTCCGCGGTCGCCTCGATGTGCACGTACGCCACTTCCAGCCGCGCCAACTCGCCGAGCAGGGCGGTGTAGAGCTCCGTGACCTCCGACTCCCGCACGCCCCAGAAGGTCCCGGCCGGGGAGAGCCGGATGCCTGTGCGGGCCGCGCCGACCGCCTCGACGGTCGCGGACACCGCCTCGACGGCGAAGCTGATCCGGTGGGCCACGGAGCCTCCGTAGCGGTCCGTCCGCAGGTTGGCGTTGGACGACAGGAACTGGGAAATCAGGTATCCGTTGGCTCCGTGCAGTTCCACGCCGTCGAATCCCGCGGCCACGGCTCGGCGTGCCGCGTCGCCGTAGGAGCGGGCGTGCTCCGGCACTTCCGAGGTCTCCAGGGCGCGGGGTACGGGAGCCGGCTGCGGCCCGGTCGGCGTGAACACGTCGCCGACGGCGGGCACGGCCGACGGGCCGACGGGCTGCGTGCCGGTGGTGTCGGGATGCGAAACGCGTCCACCGTGCATGAGCTGCGCGAAGACGCGTCCGCCGTTGGTGTGCACGGCGTCCGTCACCGGCTGCCACGAGGCCTGCTGCTCCTCGGTGTGCAGGCCGGGCGTGCCGGGGTTGGACTGCCCGATCAGGCTCGGCTGGACGCCCTCCGTCACGATCAGCCCGGCGGTCGCGCGCTGGGCGTAGTAGGTCGCCATCGACGGGGTGGCCAGACCGCCGGCGGCGGCCCTCACCCGGGTCATGGGCGCCATCACCACTCGGTTGGGCAGCGTCAGGTCACCGAGCTCATAGCTCTGGAACAGGCTCGTCACTTCAGGACTCCTCAACGATCCGTGGCCCGGTCCCGGGCACAACGGTTACGCTAAAACCTGACACTGACGTCAGAGGCAAGTGTTGTGACGCAGACAACAGCGACGCAGGCAACAACAGGGAGAGCGACATGCGCATCGGAGATCTCGCCGAACGGGCCGGCGTCAGCGTCCGGTCGCTGCGCTACTACGAGGAGCAGGGACTGCTCACCAGCACGCGCAGTAGCAGCGGGCAGCGCCACTACACGGACTACGAGGTCGAACGCGTCACGTTCATCCAGCGGCTCTACGCGGCCGGCCTGTCCAGCCGGACCATCGCCGCGCTGCTCCCCTGCGTCGACGCCCCCAGCGAGGAGAACTCGGACGCCGCCCTCGAACGCATGGGCGAGGAACGCGACCGGCTCACCACGCACATCACGGAACTCCTCCAGACCCGCGACACCCTCGACAAAGTGATGGCCTCCGCCCGCGCATACCGCGAACAGTTCGACGCGGAAGTCGAGGCAGGGGCCGAGGCAAGGGCGGTGAGCGCCTGACTCCGCCCGCCCCTCACATCGCCCGCTCCGGCCCCCCTCGCGCAGGGCCTTACTTGGACTCGATCCGGCCCAGTGGGTCGGTGCCGTCCGACAGGGCCTTTCGTGCCGCCGCCCAGCCGGCGTCCTCGATGCCGAGCGCGTGCCGGAGGTAGGCCCACGTGACCCGCTGGATCAGGGCGACGCGCTCGGGGTTCTCGTCCGTCGTCTCCTGGACCTCGTAGCCGGCGATCCCGCCCAGGGAGTGCTCCGCCCCGAACAGAGTGAGCAGGCTCTTGTCACCCGGGCTCAGGAAGTACGGATCGGCAAGCCACTCGGGTCCCCTGACGGACAGCGGGGAGTCGTCCTGGTCCCCGGCGACCACGAGGGCCGGCGTGGTCATATTCTCGAAACTCGGGTTCATGAACGGGAAGTGCTCGGCCGCGAACGGTGTCAGGTCGGCCCCGCCCCTTCCGGCCGTGGCGAGCAGCACACCCGCCTTGATCCGCGCGTCGGACAGGTCCTCTTCCTTCTTGCTCACCGGATCCAGGACCCGCAGGCCCAGGAGATTGCCCGCGGTCTGACCGCCGAAGGAGTGCCCGGCAGCGGCGATACGGGTCCGGTCGAGGCGACCGCCGAGACCGGGAACGGCGGCCTCCAGCAGGTCGAGCCCGTCGAGGACGCGCTTCATGTCCTCCACACGAAAGCGCCAGAGCCGCGGGGTGCGGGGATCGTCCTGGGGAAGGCCCACCGTCCTGGAGTCGAGGTGGGTGGGCTGGATCACCACGAAGCCGTGGGCGGCCCAGAAGTCGGCCAGAGGGCCGTAGCCGTTCAGCGACGAGCCGAAGCCGTGCGAGAGGACGACGATCGGCAGGTCGTCCCCCGCCGCCGGCGCGGAGACCCGCACCCGCAGGTCTTCGCCACGGCCCGGCGCCTCCAGCACCACAGGCTTCACCGAGACGACGGGGGTGGGTGCGGTGAGGACGACGCCGGACACCGCCACGCCTGACGCGTCTGATACGCCTGATGCAGTTGACGCGGTTGATGGGGTTGCTGCGGTCATGGGTGAATTCCTTCTTCCGGCTGTTCGGCATGGCGGCCGTGCGCGGTTTGGCCGCCGCTCCCCGGTCTGCCATCATGAGGAAAACGGGACACTGTCCCGTATCAAGGACCGAACATACGGGACACTGTCCCGTTTAGTAAAGCCGGTGATGAGAGGCATGGTGCGGTGAGCGGAAGCGAGCGGGGCGCGGGACGTGCACCCCGGCCCAAACGGGCGGACGCGCGACGCAACGAGGAGGTCCTGCTCGACTCGGCCGCCGCGGTCTTCGTCGCGTCCGGCGTGGAGGCGCCCATCCGCGACATCGCGGCCGAGGCCGGCGTCGGAACGGCCACGATCTACCGCCACTTCCCGACGCGGGCGGATCTCATCGTCGCCGTCTACCGACACCAGGTGGAGGCCCTCGCCGAGACCGGCCCCTCCCTGCTGGCGACCAGCGCGACCCCGTACGCGGCCCTTGCGCAGTGGATCGACCTCTTCGTCGACTTCGTGGTCACCAAACAGGGACTCGCCTCCGTGCTGCAGTCGGACGACCCCTGCTTCGACCCCCTGCACTCCTACTTCGTCGAGCGGCTCGTACCCGTGTGCACCGAGTTGCTCGACGCCGCGGCCGACGCGGGAGAGATTCGCTCCGGCATGGACGCGTACGAACTCATGCGCGGTGTCGGTGGCCTCTGTGCGGGCGCCGGCACCCATCACCGCTACGACGCACGCCGACTGGTGAAGATCCTCGTCGCCGGACTGCGCCGATCACCCTGAGGGCTGGCGGCTCTCGGCTCGGGCAGGCGCAGGAGCGCCGCTCCGAGTGGGGTGAGGGTGTGCAGGACGGTGTTCGCGTGGCGGTTGCCGGTGAGGCGTTGTCAGTGCTCTCACCTAGAGTTCCCGTCACTTGATCACTGGAGTGCGGGGAGGCACATATGGGGTGGGTCACGGCCGGCGATTACGAGGTCGGCCTCGACGGCGGAAAGGTGGTGTGCCGCAACGGCGCGGGACGGCAGTTGAAGTCCGTACCGGCCAGACTCGCCGAGGATCCCGCGGTCATGGGACTGCGGCAGCTCGCCGAATGGCTGGAGCGGCACGAACGCCAATGCCTCACCGACGTCGAGAAGTGGATGGTGCGCTCGCTTCCGGTGCCGTTCGCCGTCATCGCCCGGGTGTGGCCGGATCCCGCCTGGCAGAGCGCTCTGCGCGATCTCGTCGTCACCGGTCCCGATGGTGAAGTGGCCGGATTCCTCCGGGACGCCGACCTCGACCGCGGCCTCGGCCTGGTCGACCTCGACGGAGACAGCGTGCGCATCACCCCCGAGCTCGTGCACCTCCCGCACCCCGTCCTTCTCGACGACCTCGCAGAACTGCGGGAGTTCGCCGTCGAACTCGGCGTCGAGCAGCGGGCCCAGCAGCTCTTCCGCGAAGTGTGGCAGCGCCCCGCGGGCATCGACGCCGAGGCCACCACCGTGGAGGAGTTCGCGGGCGGCGCGTTCAAGCAACTGCGCTTCCTGCAGGGCAGGACCACCCAGTTCGGCTACCGCGTACGCGGCGGCAACGCCGTCTGCTCCGTACGGGAGGACTCCCGCGGCGTCGAGGCCCGGGTCTGGATCGGCGACTACGACGGTTTCGAGGAGACCGAGACCGGTCCCCTCATGTGGACCGACGGCACGGGCCGGGTGCTGAAGCTCGGTCAGGTGGGGCCCGTCGCCTGGTCGGAGGGCATGCGCATGGCAGCCGCCCTGTTCGCCGGGCGTGACATCGAGGACGAGGAGCAGGCGGCATGACCACGTACGCACACACCACCACGGCCGCGCTGCTCGAAGCCGGCGCCGTCCTGCCAGTGGGGGCCGCCACCGGCGAGGACGCCGACACCCTCACCATACGCACCTACACGCATCCCGCGCTGGACGGCCGGCTCGCCGTCCGGCTCGTGCCGGGCACTCTCGGTGAGGCCGAGGACCTCGCCCTTGAGTTCCTCGGTCTGGTCCGGGAACCGGAGACCCCCGAGGTCGGACAGGTACGCCGCGAGACCCTCGGCTTCCCCGCCTGGGCGCTGGTCAACGACCCGGCCAACGGACACCACGCGCTGGCACTGGTCAAGGACGTCGAGCGGCTCGCCCGCCAGGCCAAGTCCCGCCCCGGCACCGCCAAGGAGGGCTTCGAAGCGCTCGGCGAACGGCTCGGCCGGGCCGTGCCACACTTCCTGCCCACCTTCTACGAACAGGCCGCCCGGATCTTCCTGCGGCACGAGAACACGACGTACGCCGCCACTTTCTTCGGCAGGGCCCGCGAGGCCGAGCGGGTCCACGCGCTCACCGTCGACGAGGAGCGGCAGCGTGCCGTGTTCCTGGAGTTCGCCTTCGCCGGAGCGCTGACGGTCAAGGCGCTCAAGGAACATGTGAAGGACCTGGCCCACCGGCTCGACCCGGCGACGGCATGGGCGCAGTTCCGGCAGTTGTGCATGGAGCGTTGCGCGGCCGGCATGCCGCCGTACGCGTCGCTGCCGCAGGACGCCCGCGGCCTGATCAGGGCCGCCGGTCTCGACCGGGTCACCGAGGAATGCTCTTTCGTGGCCGACCTGGTCGCCTCACCCGCCGCGGTGCGGGCGCCCGCCTCCTTCTGGACCGCCTTCCGGGCCACTCTCCCGATCCTCGCCGAGCGGCAACCGGCCGTCCGCGCCCGGCTGTTGGAGATCATGCCGACCGGTCTGGGACGCGACGCCAAGAACGACGAGTTCTGGCTGACGCTGCTCGCGGAGAGCGGCGCCGACCGCCTCCTCACCGGCGAGGGCGGCGAGAACGGCGAGGACGGCTCGCGGGCGGAGGGCGGCGGCAGCGCGGCCACCGGCGTCGACGCGCCCGCCGGCATCGACGCAACCAGCATCGACGCGGCGGACTGGCTCAGCCGTTGGGCCGCACACCGCAAGCACGGTGCCACCGTCTGCGAGCGTTCCCCGCTCACCCTCCGGCTCGTCGAGCGGATGGCGCCACGGCTACGGGCCGACGGCCGGGCCGTGGATCTCTTCACCGGTCGCTGGCACGCCGGCGCGGATCTCGACCTGCTGGACCTGTGCGTGGCGTCGGGCATTCCCCTCGCGATGCCCGACGCGGACAAGGACGTGCATCTGGCCCTCGACCGCTGGCTCCGCGATCCTCAGCCCGAGGGGCGCGATCTGACCGCCACCGCCGCTGACGCGCGTTTCCGGCCGCTGCTGCACGGGGCCATCGGGGCACTGGGCAACGACCGGACGCTGTCCTCGGGCCTGCTGGAGAGCCTCGTCGCCCATCCCGTGCTGACCGACGTGCTGCGCGAATGGCTGGACGACGCCGCCGAGACGTTCGCCGCGTCGACGGGCCTGCCCGGTGCCCGCGACGCGCTCCAGCGCCTGCGCCCCTTCCGTCCGGTCGCCGCCCGGGTCAGCCCGCGATCGGTCGCGCGCGTCGCGGAGCACGAGATCGCGCCGCTGCTCGGCCGCACCCTGCGGGCCGGTATCCCCGACGAACTGGGCTGGCCCGCCCTCGACGAGGGGCTGCGGCTCCTGGACAGCGAGACCGCTCCCGACCGCGACGACCATCTGCGCCTGACCGACGCCTGGCCCGCGCTGATCCTCTCCCGCCGCCACAAGGCCGTCGTCGTCGGCCCGGACGAGGTGCTCCTCGACCACGACCTGCGGCTGCCCGTCGAGCTGGACCGCTGGACGCATCCGCAGTTCCGCTACACCGACGGCGAACTGCTCGTGATGTGGCGGCAGGACACCAAGCAGCGCGGCTACTGGTCGGCCCGGCCGTCCGAGGTGTTCACCCTCGGCGGCGAGCAAGTGCCCCACTGGTACAGCAGCGACGCCGGTAGCCCCTCCATCCCGCTGTCCGCCGGCGGCCGGGCCACCGGCGGACGCACCCTGCACGCCGGTGACACCGTCCTGCCGGCCGACCGCCCCGTCATCGGTGACGGCACGACGCTCTGGCGCCAGGGCAGGCAGGGCAGACAGCAGGTCTGGCTGGAGTACGACCCGGCCACCGGAACACACGGACGTGCCTCCCTGCCCGCCTTCCTGCGGTCGGGCATCCGCGAGGACGCCACCCTTCTGCAGCACCACTGCGAGGTCCTGCCGCTCCAACCCGGCCTGGAACACAGCCCGTTCGGCACCGACGGCACGGTCCTCGGCCGCTGGGTCCGCTCGGAGGGCACGGGAGCGGAGGCCCGGACGACCACCGGTACGCCGGACGGCCGGACCGTCACCCTGCTGTCGGCCGGCCGCGGGTCGGCCGGATTCCCCCTCGGTGCGCTGCGCCTTCCCGGCGGCGCCGAGCCCGTGGCCACGCTCCTGAACCGGCAGGTCGCGCTCTTCGCCGCCGAGGACACCTCGGCCTCCGGCGAACTCGGCCGGGTGACACCCGGTCAGCGCGGCGGGGAGTTCGCCGCCGGCACCCGGCTCGTACCGCCGGTCGCCTTCTGGCACGCGCTGCGCCCCCGCGACGAGCGGGCGTCCGCCGTGCTGCGCGCGCTCACCGACGAGGCGGCGGCCGACGTCCTGGCCGCCGCGGCCCAGGCGCTGACCGAGCGTGAGGCCCGGCTCGTCGAGGCCGGTGACGCCGCCAGGACCACCGTCGACGGCAAGCCCGTCGTCCCGGACGCGGACGCGTTCGTCCGGCGCGCCGTGTCCGAGACCCTGCCCGGGCTCACGGACGAACGGACGCTCACCGGCGTGTCCGCCCTGGTCCGTGCCGCGCTCCGGGTCGTCGGTTCGGTCGCCACGTTCGTGGAGCCGCCCGTCGAGAAGCCGCAGACCGATCGGCGGCGGAGCGAAGGCATGTTCGCCGACTACAGCCCCGAGGACGGCGACGACGGCACCCTGATGGAGGCTGCCGCCGGCATCGGTGAACTGTGGGGAGGGTGGGGAGGCGACAACCAGTGGAGAACGCTGCGCCAGATCCGGGCCGTGAACCACGTCCTGTCCGGGCGGCCCGCGGACGGCAAGCCGCTGCCCGACCTCGCTCGGACGGGTGCTCTCGGTGAGGGATGGCGCAGTGAGGAGTACACGGTCCCCGGCATGGGCATGGGGTGGCCGTCGCTCCTGACCGTGCTGCGGCCGCTGGCCTATCGGGCCGCCATGCCCACCGTGCCCGACGTCGGGCGGGAAGCGCTGCTCCTGCTGTTCGAAGCGGTCGCCGAAGGGCCGCTGGCCACGCCGGGCCACGGGCTGCGCGAGATCCTGCTGAGCGAGCCGTACACCAAGCAGCAGCGTGTCGGTCAGGTGCTGCGCCGGGACGGCCGCACCGTGGTCCTCCTCGGCATCGAGAGCATCGACCACCAGCGTCAACGGGTCAATTGGCTCGCTCTGGACCACGACCCGTCCGGCGCGTTCGGCGCCGTCGCCCACTTCGCCCTGGAGCGGGAGACCGCGGTGCCGTCGGTGTTCCCCGAGAACGGGCTCGCCGCCGTCACCCGGCTGATCCGGGACAAGGGAGCCGCCCCCTGGCTGCCCGGGGCGCCCGCCGTGTTCGCCGCCGCGACCCGCGACGGTCTGGGCCCCGTCCAGGCCACGTTGCTGCTCGCCGCGTGTCCGAGGCAGCCCGGTGCCGGCACACTCGCCACGCTCGGGCTCAAGCCCCGGCAGCTGGACCTGGGCAACGGCCGCCTGTCGTCACTCGGCCGGGAGGACCGGTCCGCGCTCCTGAGCGCCCTGCTGCCCGAGGACCCCGCCGACCTGTGGACGACCGGGCCCGACACGGCGGCCGCGGGCCGGGTGTGGGCCGAGCGTCTCGGTTCCGTCGTCCGTCTGCCCGAGGACCTCACGGTCGATCTCGCCGGCCTGCCCGCCGGCTCCGCCGAGGCCGTGCTCAATCCGGGGCTCACCCCCTGGATCTGCCGCACCACGGAACACCGGCCGGACAAGGACGGCACCCTCGTTCCGGTGGACCCGGCGGCGCTGCCCGGACGCCAGGCGCTGACCCGCGCCGTCGCCGCCCTGGCCTCGCTCGCCTACGCCCTGCCGTACGGGCACCCGTTGCGCGCGGCCCTGCCCGAGGGCCTCGCCGCCCTGCGCCACCGCCTCACCGACCCGGGACTGCTGCTCGACCTCGACGTCACGTGGACGGACAAGGGCGGCACGACAGCCGTGGAACTGCGGAAGGCGTACGGGCTTCCCGCCACCGGAGGCGCCGACGCACACGGCCTGACACCCGTCGGGGAGGCTCTCGTACTGCGGCCCTGGTACTCCGAGCGGGAGACGGTCCTGCTGCGCCCCGCCGTCCTCACCGGTCCGGACGACCCGGCCATCGGGCTCCTGGCGGGTCTGGTGGGACCGGAGCGCGACGGCGACCTCCAGGCGCTGCGCGCGATCCTCGACGACGGACTCGCCCACGCTCTGCGGGCCGGCATCGAGCCCGAGGGACCCGCCGGGTACGCCCAGGACCCGACCGTCGGTGCTCCCGCGCTGGTCGCCGAGGTGGCGGCGGCGCACGGTCTGGGCGAGGACGCGGCGGCGCTCTACCTCCAGTTGCTGGCCCTGCCCGATCCGACGGACCGCAACTGCGCCCGCTGGACCGGCTGGAAGCCCGTCCGCCTGAAGAAGGCCCGCACCGAACTGGCCGCCACCGGCCTGGTCGTCGAGGCGAAGCGACCGCGCGCCGGGCGCACGCTGTTCCTGCCTTGCGGATGGCGCGACCTCAAGTCCCCGGCCCTGCCGGTGGAGACCTGGAAGGAGAGCCTGTACCCGGTACGTCCGAACACGCGTGCCGTACCTCTCCTCCCGGTCCCCGACCTGTTCGCCCGTGCCTGGCACCGCGTCCAGGACGGCGACGCGCCCGCCTACGAGAAGCTCACCACCCGCGCCACCCGGAAGGGCCGCGGCCGATGACCACCGCCCGAGCCACCCGGCCGAACCCCCTGACGACGCCAGTGACGCCGACGACACGGATGGCGCCGATGACGTTGCTGACGACCTACCGAACCGACCGGACGGACCACCGATGACCACCACCCTGGCCCCCGCCCCCGGCTCTGCCGTGGGCCGCCAGATCACCCCGCCCGAGGACCGGCACGCCGCCGAGCTGGCCTTCCTCGCCGCGTACGACGACGGGCCGCGCCCGCCTGCGTGGCGGCTCACGCCCCGCGCCGTCGTCACGTTCGTCATGGGCAGTGACGGCCGGGCCCTGCGACTGCCCGACGACGCCCAGGCGCCCGAGGGCGTGCCACGGCGCCTTGTCGTCGAGGGCAAGTTCGTCGGCGACCGCGCCCTGGTCGAGCGGTGTGTCGTGACCCTCGCCGGTGAGCGGGGGCTGCTGCTCGTCGGTGAGCCCGGTACCGCCAAGTCCATGCTGTCCGAGCTGCTGTCCGCCGCCGTCTGCGGCACCAGCGGCCTGGTCGTCCAGGGCACCGCGGGCACGACGGAGGACCAGCTGAAGTACGGCTGGAACTACGCGCTGCTGCTGGCCCAGGGTCCCAGCCGGCAGGCCCTGGTGCCCTCGCCCGTCCTGACCGCCATGACCCGGGGAGCCGTCGCCCGGGTGGAGGAGGTCACCCGCTGTCTGCCCGAAGTGCAGGACGCGCTGGTGTCGTTGCTCTCCGAGCGGCGCATCGCCGTACCCGAACTGGCGGGCACCGACGACGCCTTGGCGCACGCGGCGCCCGGCTTCTGCCTCGTCGCGACCGCCAACCTGCGCGACAAGGGGGTCTCCGAGATGTCGGCCGCGCTCAAGCGGCGCTTCAACTTCGAGACCGTCGGGCCGATCGCGGACCTCGACGCCGAGATCGCGCTCGTACGCAGCCAGGCACGCGCCTCGGTCGAGCGGGCCGGGGCGTCCTTCCGGGTCGACGACGCCGTACTGGAAGCCCTCGTCACGGCCTTCCGGGACCTGCGGGAAGGCCGGTCCGCGGAGGGCTGGGAGATCGAGCGGCCCTCCACCGTGCTGAGCACCGCGGAAGCCGTGTCCGTGGCGGGTGCGCTGGGGCTCGCCGCCGCCTACTTCCCCGGCGACCGCGATGTCCTCGGCCTGTTGCCGGGCCATCTCCTCGGCGTGGTCCGCAAGGACGACCCCGCCGACGCGGCCCGGCTCCGCGGCTACTGGGACGGCCCCGTCAGGCGCCGCGCCGAACAGGGCTCCGCCACCTGGCGCACCCTGTGGGACCTGCGCACCGTCCTGGAGGACTGACCACCGTGCCCCTCTCCCCCGACGAAGCCGTCGCGGCCCTCACCGACCCGGCGGCGCCCTACCTCATCGGCGTACGGCACCACGCGCCCTCCCTGGCCGCGGCCGTGCCCGCGCTGCTGGCCGCGGCCGAGCCGGACGTGCTGCTCGTCGAACTCCCCGACGAGATGCAGGAATGGCTGCCCTGGCTCAGCCATGAGGAGACCCGGGCACCGGTCGCCCTCGCCGCCGCTCCCCGTGACGGGGGCGGCGCGCGGGGCCCGGCCTTCTACCCGTTCGCCGACTTCTCGCCCGAGCTCGCCGCCCTGCGCTGGGCCGCGCGGCACGACGTGCCGGTCATCGCGTGCGACCTGCCGCTCGCCGACCGGGCCTCGGCTCCACAACCACCCGGCAGTCCCGCACCTGCGCCCGCCCCCGCATCTTTGGCCGCACCGGCCGCACCGGCCACGGCCGGCCTCGCCGGCGCCCTGCGGGCCCGGCTCACGGGCCGTACCGGTGACGACTTCTGGGACCGCCTCGTCGAGGCCACCGCCCCGGGCTCGCCTCCCGAAGCGCTGCGGCGCGCCGCCCTCCTGACGGGCTGGGCGCTGCGCGAGGACGCGGCAGCCTCGGGAGGCGTGTCCGCGCTGGACCTGCGGCGCGAGGAGTGGATGCGGGCCCGGCTGGCCGCCGCCACCGCGAACGGCGAACGTGCCGCCGTGGTCGTCGGCGCCTTCCACGCCCCGGCGTTGACGTCACCGGCGTTGACGTCGACGGTGGGGTCGGACCCCGACCCGGGTGCGGAAGCCCGGTCGCCCGCACCCGGACCCGGCGGCACGGACAACCGCCCCCACGTCCCGGCATGGACGACGTCGCTCATCCCCTACACCTACGCGCTTCTCGACGAGCGGTCCGGCTATCCGGCGGGCATCCGGGACCCCGAGTGGCAGCACCTGGTCCTGCGCGCGGCGGGCGACCCGGCCGCGCTGGAGGAGGCCCTGACCCGCGCCGCCGTACGGATCTGTGCCGAACTGCGCGCCCTCGGCCACCCGTCGGGGCCCGCCGACGCCCGGGAGATCAGCCGCCTCGCGGGAGACCTCTCCCGGTTGCGCGCGCTCCCCGCGGCCGGCCGGGGCGAGCTGGTGGAAGCGGTGCAGACCGTCCTCACACAGGGTGAGCCGTACGGGCGTGGGCGGGCCGTCGCACGGGCGATGGAGCGGGTGCTCGTGGGAACGCGCGGTGGCCGCCCGGCACCCGGGGCGCCCCGCAGCGGACTCGCTCCGGCGGTGGAGGCCGAGCTGGCGTCGCTGCGGCTGCCCGGCCCCGACAGCCATGGCGCCGACGCCTCACGGGATCTGCGACTCGACCCGCTGCGCTCCGACCTGGACCGCCGCCGTGAGCTGCTGCTACGCCGACTGACCGTGTGCGGTGTGCCGTACGGGGAGCCCACGGAGGTCGTCGGTGCCGGCGGCACGGAGGCTCTGACCTCCCGCTGGGAGGTGCGCTGGACCCCCGCCACGGCGGCCATGCTGACCGCGGCCGGTGTCCGCGGAGTCACCCCCGCGCAGGCCGCCGAAGGTCTGCTGCGTGAACGCCTGCGGGCGGAGCGGGACGAGGGCGGGCCCACGGCCGCGCAGACCCTGCACGGCCTTCGACAGGCGGCCGAGTGCGGTCTGCCCGGCCTCACGGACGAACGCCTCGCCGACGTCCGCGACGTACTGCCGCACTCCGCCACGCTGCCGGAACTCCTCGCCGGTCTGGCCCTGTCGGACCGGCTGCGGGCCGGTCATGTCGCGGGGCTGGGTGTCGACAAGGAACGTGCCGCCCTGGTGGCCACGGTGACCGACCTGTTGACCGCCGCGGCGGTGCGGCAGGTGGACGGTCTCACGGGCTCCGAGGACCCGGCCGACGCGCACGCGCTGCTCGAACTCGCCCACCGGGCGGACCTCTTGGGCGGCATACGGCTCACCGACGCGCTCGCCCGGCTGGCCGCGGACGGCTCCCCACTGATGCGGGGCGCCGCCGGAGCCGTACGCGTTCTCCTGGGACACGAGGACCCGCGTGCTCTGGGGGATCGCATCGCCTCGTGGGTCGACGCGGCCGGTACCCCGCAGGCCCGGTCCGAGCTCACCGGTCGCCTCATCGGAGTACTGACCGCCGCGGGTCCGCTCCTGGAGGCGGCGGCTCCCGCCCTGGAGCCGCTGCTCAACCGGGTGGCCGAGATGCCCGACCGGCAGCTGCTCGACCGGCTCCCCGCGCTCCGGGGAGGCTTCGACGCCCTCAGTCCCGCGGCACGCGACCGGCTCCTCGACATCGTCGAGGAGCGCCTGGCCACCACCCGTCCGGCCACCACGCGTCTGAGCGACACCGGCGGCGTCGACCCCGCCGCACTCGCCACCTGGACCAGCGCGGACCTCGCGGCGCGCGCCGCCCTGCGCGCACTCGGGCTGCTGCCTCCGCCTCCGGGACCTGAAGTATCCGAAGCACTTGATGCACCTGGCGCACTTGACGCACCTGAGGGACCTGAGGGACCTGTCGGCGTTGCCCAGGGCTTCCCCGAGGAGCATGTCCTCGCGCCCGCCGATCGCTGGCGGCTCGTGCTCGGCCGCCGTACGGATCAACTGCCGCGCTCGGCCTCGGCGTTGGCGACCGCGCTGGACGAGCTGTACGGCAGTGGACGCGGCGAGGGCAGCAGGGGCGATCTGACGGGGCCGGGCCCGCGCGGCGCCGGCGGTGGCCGCGAAGCCCCGTATCCGGGAGTGCGCGAGTGGTCCGAGGAACTGGCCGCCCTGTTCGGACCGGGCATCCGGGAAGAGGTGCTGGCGGCTGCCGCCGCGTCGGGCCGCAAGGACGTGCTCGTCGAACTCGATCCGGACAGCGCCCGGCCCTCCGTCGACCTGTTGCGCACCGTGCTCAGGCACGCCGGAGGGCTGCCCGAGACACGGCTGGCCGCCCTGCGCCCGCTGGTCCGTCGCCTGGTCGAGGCGCTGACCCGGGAACTGGCCACGCGGCTGCGCCCCGCACTGCACGGCACGACCCTGCCGCGCCCCAGCCGGCGGCCGGGTGGCGGCCTCGACCTGGCGCGCACGCTGCGCGCCAACCTCGCGACCGCGCGCCGCGGCCCGGACGGCACCGTGCAGGTCATTCCGGAGCACCCCGTCTTCCGTTCGCGCGCCAAACGTGCCGCGGACTGGCGGCTGATCCTGGTCACCGACGTGTCGGGGTCCATGGAGGCCTCCACCGTCTGGGCCGCCCTGACGGCTTCGGTCCTGGCCGGAGTACCGACCCTGTCCACGCACTTCCTGGCCTTCTCGACCGAGGTCATCGACCTCACGGGACATGTCGACGACCCGCTGTCGCTGCTGCTTGAGGTCAGTGTTGGCGGCGGCACCCACATCGCCGCGGGACTGCGCCACGCCCGTGAACTCGTCACCGTGCCGTCCCGCACGCTCGTCGTGGTCGTCAGCGACTTCGAGGAGGGCTACCCCCTCGGTGGTCTGCTCGCCGAGGTCCGCGGCCTCGTCGGGGCGGGCTGCCACGTACTCGGCTGCGCGAGTCTGGACGACACCGGTCGCCCCCGGTACTCGACCGGCGTCGCCGGACAACTCGTCGCCGCGGGCATGCCCGTCGCCGCCCTCAGCCCACTCGAACTCGCCCGCTGGGTAGGGGAGAAGATCTCATGAGCCTCGACCTGCCTCCGGTCGCGCCGTCCGTGACCGCCGAACTCGTTCAGGGGCTCACTCCCCGGCTCCGTAAACGGCTGGACGCCGGAATCGCCAAGCTCGCGGGGCGCCCGTCCGTGCGCGACGGCGACACGGTACGCATCGCCGTCGACGACGACACGCACCTCGAACTGCACGCCCCCGGTGGCATCGTGACCGGCGTGGACGCGATCCGTTGCGGCTGCCTGCTGGCACCGGACTGCCTGCACCGCGCGGCCGCGGCCTCCGCCGCCCCGATCGCCGACCCCGACTCCACCTCTGACCCCGGCTCCGGGTCGATACCGGACGCAGCGGACGCGCCGCTCTCCGTCGACCCGGCGAGCACCCGGCCCGCGGCGGAGCCCGAGGCCGCCACCCCCGAACAGTGCGCCGCCGCGCAGGCCATGTACGGCGCCGCGGCCGCCGTACTCGAAGCCGGTACGGACGGGGCCGGCGCCGTGCTGCAGGCGGAGTTGCTGCGCGCCGCTCACACCGCGCGGATCAGCGGTCTGCCCAGGGTCGCCGCCTCGGCGGTCTCCGTGGTCACCCAGCTGCGCGCCGCCCGCGGTGTCGATCCGGCGTACCGTCTCACCGATCTCGCAGCCGCTCTGCGCGAGGTCCTCGGGACGGCGCATCGCCTGCCACGCTCCACCGGCCCCGAACTGGCCGCCCTGCGCGGGACTTCACGGCAGCCGTACGTTCCGGACGGGTCCCTGCGGCTGTACGGGCTCTTCTCCGAACCCGTCCTCACGGCGACCGGGTACGCGGGAGCGGTCACCTGGACCGTCGACGCGCAGGGCCGCCTCCACACGCTCTCGGACGTCGCGCCGGGAGGTTCCGGGCGGGCCGTGGGTGCGGCCGATCGGGCCGTACGGATCGGGGACACGGCTCTCACCCACCGCGAGCTGTCGCGGGCCGGGCTGGCCGTGTCCGGCGCGACCGTCTCCCCGACGGGCCGGCTGGGTGCGGGCGCGGGCGTGCGGGCCGTTCGCGCGTCGGGCGCCACATGGCACGAGGCACCGCTCGACCGCCTGTGGACGCCGCCTGTCGCCGAACAGGTGTCACGTGCCCTGACCGGCGGGGACGGTCTGCTGTTCCTCGATGTGACACTCACCGGCACGGTCCGCGAGGCGGCGGGCGACTGCCTGCTCGCCGACTGCGAGGGCCTGGCTCTCCGTCTCGCCGCCGCCCACGACCACCCCGCGCTTCCGTACCGCGACAACCTCCGTCTCCTCGCGGCCACCCCGGGCACCCGGCTGCGAGTCGTCGCCCGCCTCGAACCGTCCGCCGTACCCCGGGCGCTGCTTCTCGCCACGGACCACCCGCGTGATCCCGGGGCCCATCTCGACCTGGGCCTCGACCGTCTCCAGCACGCGGATCTGCCCGCCCCGGCCATGCCGCCCGCCGGGCCCCCGGCCGTCCTGGACGAGGCGCCGCTGCATCTGCTGCGCCGCCGCGTCCACCAGGCGGCCTCGGCGGGGCGCCGCGTCCTCGCCTTCCCGGGGGACAGCGCCGCCGACGGCCGGCGCCTGAGCCGTTACGGGCTCGCCTGCGCCGGAGACCTCCTCGACGAACTCCATGCGGCTGCCGCGGACCGGTCCCGCGACGTCTTCGGCCGTCTCGTCCCCGCCGACGTCAACCGCTTCGCCCGCGCCTGGCTCGCGGCGGCCCACTACACGGAGGAGGTCGACCGGGCGCTGTGCGCGGCGGCGTGGGGCGCGGACCCGGCACCGCCGCCCTCCCTCTGAGGGCCGGTAGGACTCTCAGAGCGCCAGAAATTCGGCCAGGCCGGCCAGGAACCGGTCGATGTCCTCCGTGTGGTTGTAGGGGGCAAGGCCGATCCGGAGGCCGCCGGTGTCGCCGAGTCCGAGCCGACGGGAGGCCTCGATCGCGTAGAAGGAACCCGACGGCGCGTGCACGCCGCGCTCCGCGAGGAAGCGGTACGCCTCCACCGTCGAGCGGCCCTCGCCCTCGAACGTGAGCAGCAGGGTGGGCGTGCGGTCGGCCGCCCTGGAGTGGACCTCGACTCCCCGGAGTGCGGACAGACCTTTGTCGAGCTGTGTGCGCAGCGTCCGTTCGTGCGCTTCGAGTGCCGTGAACGCCGAGGCGAGGCGCTGCCGTCGGGTACCCGCGGCAGCCGCGTCGAGGCCGGGGAGGTCGGCAAGCCCGGCGAGGAAGTCGACCGCCGCTTCGGTGCCCGCGAGGAACTCGTAGGGCAGGGTGCCCAGTTCGAAGCGTTCCGGAACCGCGTCGGTGGAGGGCAGGAGCTTGTCCGGCTCCAGTGTTTCCAGCAACTCCGGCCGGGCGGCGAGGACTCCGTGGTGCGGGCCGAAGAACTTGTACGGCGAGCAGACGACGAAGTCCGCGCCCAGCTCCTCCAGATCGACCAGCGTGTGGGCGGCGTAGTGGACGCCGTCGACGTACGTGAGTGCTCCGGCGTCGTGCGCCAGGCGGGAGATCTCAGCGATCGGGGGGCGCGTCCCGATCAGGTTGGAGGCGGCGGTGACGGCCACCAGCCGGGTGCGCGGGGACAGTACGGCGCCGATGTCGGCCGCGGTCAGTTCCCCGGTGCCGGGATCGAAGTCGGCCCATCGCACGGTGGCCCCGGCCCGCGCGGCGGCCTGGACCCAGGGCCGGATGTTGGCGTCGTGGTCGAGGCGGGTGACGACCACCTCATCACCGGGCGACCAGCTTTGGGAGAGGGTACGGGCGAAGTCGTAGGTGAGCTGGGTGGCGCTGCGGCCGAAGACGATCCCTGTCGGCTGCGCTCCCAGAAGGTCGGCCAGGGCCTGACGTGCCTTGGTGACGATGGCCTCGGCGTTCCGCTCCCCCGGTGCCATCTGCCCCCGGACGGACAGCGGCTGCGCCATCGCGTCGGCGATCGCCCGGATGACGGGCGCCGGGGTCTGGGTGCCGCCGGGTCCGTCGAAGTGGGCGGTTCCGGCACTCAGCGCCGGGAACTGAGAGCGGAGGGCGGTGATGTCGTACGTCACGAAAGCTCCTGTCGGTGCCGTGCCGGGGCGGGCGTGCTGAATCGCCGTGGTGGGGCGGGTCGCGGGAGTGGGGTGATCCGGCACCGATCAACTTATGCAGCCGACGTGACGGGAGCCAGTGGCCGTCAGGAGAGGTGGCGGTCGTCTCGGATGCCGGTAAGTCGTCACGGTCTCGCGACGGACGTCACAGACCAGAAAGAATCGATTGATTTTCGATCGATACCGATCGATAGTCGATCCATGCATCGTCTCTTCATAGCCGCGCTCCGAGCCGGCATCGCCTTCGCAATCGCGGTCGGGCTGTTCGGCCAGATCGTGGTCATCCCGACGACGGCGGCCGACGAGGTCGACCGTTTCCCTCCCTACGCCCCGTTCGCCACGCCCTATGTGACGGTGGCGATCATCGGCGTCGCCTGCGTCCAGGTCGCCCTCGTCGCCGTGTGGATGCTGCTCACCATGGTGCGGCGTGACGCGATCTTCACGCCGCTGGCCTTCCGGTGGGTCGACACCGTCATCGGGTCCTCGCTCGTGGCGACGCTGCTGGTGACCGGGGTCGCCGGACATCTCGCCCTGGCCGACATCCCCTCTCCGGACGACGGCATGGAGCTCATCGGCGCCTTGGGTGCCGCGATCGCGACCGTCGGCGTGGGGGTGGCGTTCGCGATGCTCACCGTCATCATGCGAAGCCTCCTGCGCAAGGCGACGGATCTGCAGACCGAGATCGCCGCGGTCGTCTGATGGCGATCATCGTCGACCTCGATGTCCAGCTCGCCCGACACAGCCTGTCGGTGGGCGAGTTCGCCGCCGCCGTCGGCATCACGCCCGCCAACATCGCCGTACTGAAGAACGGCCGCGCGAAGGCGGTACGGTTCACGACCCTCGACGCGATCTGCCGCACACTCGACTGTCAGCCGGGCGACGTCCTGCGCTGGGTACCGGACAGCGGCGAGGACGACGAGGACGACGACCGGGCCTGACCTGGGCCCATCCGTTCCGGTCGGCGCGAACCTTCGCCGTCCCTCGTACGTTCCTCCGTTGGTACGTTGTCCTCAAGGGGCGCCACCACGACTACGACCACGACCGATCCAGCAACCACGGGCGGGGAGGGGGCATCACATGCGCCGCGTGCATCGCGTGCATCGCGTGACACAGCGGCGACCCCGTGCAGCCGCCCCCGTCAGCCGGAACCGAGCCCCTGTCACCGGCATGCTGCTGGCGACACTGTTCGCACTCCTCGGCGTACTCGGCCTTCAGGGCGTCCCCGCCACGGCCTCCACCGGCGCGGCCTCCATCAGCGCGCTGACGCCGATCACGGCCTCCGTACACCACAGCCCGGCACCGGCCGAGGATGGCCAGGGTCCTTCGGCCACCGACCGTTCGGCCACCGGCCCTTCAGCCACGCGTGCCGCCACCACTGCCGACCCCGTCAGCAACGTCGGCGACACGTGCGTCGGGACCTGCGGCCAGCCGCCCCGAGTGGGCCGGGCCACGCCGGGCGAGTGGCACGCCCCGTCCCCCGGCGGGGTGTCCGTTCCGCCCAGCCTCGTGGTGCCGCTGCCCGAGGCCGGGCCGTCGCCGTCGGCCTCACCCGGCGCCTTCGCACCTCCACAGCGTTCCGCACGGCACAGCGGGCGGAGCCCGCCGTCTTCAACCGGTATCTGACGTCACCCAGTCGATCCCTGCCGCGTCCTTCTCCCGGCCGCGGTATGCCTGTTGGAGGCACTCTTGACGCGCGCCATCCGCGTGCGGGCGTTCTTCGCCCTGACCGTTCTCGCCCTGTCGCTCTACATCACCCTGACCGTGCCGGTCCGCCTCGGACTCGACCTGCGCGGCGGAACCCAGATCGTCCTGGAAACCCGCGACTCCCCCACCGCCGAGGCCGACTCCACGGCCACCGACCGTACGGTGGAGGTACTGCGCCGCCGCATCGACGCGCTCGGCGTCTCCGAGCCCACCATCGCCCGTTCCGGGAACAACCGGATCATCGTCGAGCTGCCCGGTGTCCAGGACCCGCGCGAAGCCGCCGACGTCCTCGGCCGTACCGCCCAGCTCGCCTTCCACCCCGTTCTCGGCACAGCGGACTCCCCGACGGATACCACAGCCGACTCCGGTGAAGCCGCGCCCGAGACGCAGACCGAACGGCCGTCCGAACAGCCGTCCACGCGGCCGTCCGAACTCGTGCTCCCCGACGAATCCGGCGACGCCGGTGAATCCGTGCGCCTGGGCCCGTCGGCCCTCACCGGCGCGGACGTCGACAGCGCCGAGGCGCGCATCGACCAGCAGAGCGGCATCGGCTGGTACGTCGGCGTCGACTTCAAGGGGGCGGGCAGCGACGCCTGGGCCGAGCTGACCGGCGCGGCGGCATGTCACCCGGCAGGTGATCCGGCCCGCCGCGTCGCCATCGTGCTGGACGGCAAGGTCATCTCGTCCCCCCAGGTCACCCCCACCGTCGCCTGCCGAACGGGCATCGCCGGAGGATCCACCCAGATCACCGGCTCCTTCAGCCGGGACGAAGCCCGCGAACTGGGCCTGCTCATCAACGGCGGAGCCCTGCCGGTGCCGGTCGAGACCGTGGAACAGCGCACCGTCGGCCCGACCCTGGGCGCCACGGCCATCGAGGCCAGCGCCCGCGCCGCCCTCATCGGCACCGCGCTGACCTCGCTGTTCATCATCGGCGTCTACCGGCTTCTCGGCGCCCTGGCGGCCCTGGCCCTGGCCTGTTACGGAGTCATCTCGTACGCCGCTCTGGCCGCGCTCGGCGCCACCCTCACCCTCCCGGGGCTCGCGGGGTTCGTCCTGGCCATCGGTATGGCCGTCGACGCCAACGTGCTCGTCTTCGAACGGGCCCGTGAGGAGTACGCCGCCCGCGACAAGGGCCTGCGCTCCGCCCTCACCGCGGGATTCCGCAACGCCTTCAGTGCCATCGCCGACTCCAACATCACCACCCTCATCGCCGCCGGCCTGCTCTTCTTCCTCGCCTCCGGGCCGGTCCGCGGCTTCGGCGTCACCCTGGGCATCGGCGTACTCGCCTCGATGGTCAGCGCCCTGGTCGTCACCCGCGTCCTCGCCGACCACGCGGTCGCCCGCCGGTCCGTACGACGGCGTCCCCGGCTCACCGGTATCGCGGACACCGGGAAGGTCCGCGACTGGCTCGGCCGCCGCGAGCCCGACCTGATGCGGCGTGGGCGCGCCTGGCTGGCCGCGTCCGCCGTCGCACTCGTCCTGGCCACCGCGGGCATCGCGGTCCGGGGGCTGGACTTCGGCGTCGAGTTCACCGGCGGACGGCTCATGGAGTACGCCACCTCCGCGCCGGTCGACGCCGACCGCGCCCGGGACGCGCTGGCCGACGCGGGTATGCCCCGCGTGGTCGTCCAGACTTCCGGCGACGGGGACCTCACCGTGCGCACCGAGCAACTGTCCAACGCCGAGGCGGCGAAGGTGGACAAGACGGTCGGGGATCTCGCCGACCAGGCCAATCGTGACGGTCAGGCCGGTCGGGCCGGTCATGCCGAGAAGATCCGTGACGAGCTCATCGGTCCCAGCATGGGTGACGAGCTGCGGCGCGGGGCTCTGATCGCCCTCGCATCGGCCCTGGCCGCGCAGTTGCTGTATCTCGCGGTTCGCTTCCGCTGGACCCTCGGAGTGTCCGCGGTCGCCGCGATGGCTCACGACACGCTGATCCTCATCGGTGTCTTCGCCTGGCTCGGCAAGCCGATCGACGGAGTCTTCCTCGCGGCGCTGCTGACCGTGATCGGATACTCCGTCAACGATTCCGTGGTCGTCTTCGACCGGATCAGGGAACTGTCGGCAGGCAACCGGAAGAAGACCCCCTTCGCGGCCCTCGCGAACACCGCGATCCTGCAAACCCTCCCCCGCACCGTCAACACCGGCATGGGAGCGGTGTTCATCCTCGCATCCCTCACCCTGCTGGGCGGCGACTCCCTGACCGACTTCGCCCTCGCCCTGCTCATCGGCATCGTCGTCGGCACGTATTCCTCGATGTTCACCGCCACACCCCTGGCCATCGAGCTCCACGCCCGCAGTGCACCACCGCCGAGCACCAAACGCCCATCAACAACCCCACGCGGCGCAGCAGTGGTCTAGGAACACGACCAGGCTTGCCGCTCGGCGCCGCGCGCGACCCGGCGGGCGTCACACCATGTCAGCCCGCCGGGTACGCCGAATCACCTTGCCCTGTCCGTCTGCCAGGGCAACACCTCGCCCGGTGCCGGTCGAGGGCCGCGGTCAGGCGCCGACGTAGGCCGCGAGGTGTTCGCCGGTGAGGGTGGAACGGCCGGCGACGAGATCGGCGGGCGTGCCTTCGAAGACGACGCGGCCGCCGTCGTGGCCCGCGCCGGGGCCGAGGTCGATGATCCAGTCTGCGTGCGCCATGACCGCCTGGTGGTGTTCGACGACGATGACCGACTTGCCGGCGTCGACGAGTCGGTCGAGCAGGCCGAGCAGTTGCTCGACATCGGCGAGGTGGAGACCGGTGGTCGGCTCGTCGAGTACGAAGACGGACCCGTCGCCGCCCTTGTCGGCCATGTGGGTGGCCAGCCTGAGCCGCTGCCGCTCGCCGCCGGACAGCGTGGTGAGCGGCTGGCCGAGGCTGAGGTAGCCGAGCCCGACGTCGGCGAGCCGCGCCAGGATGCGGTGCGCGGCCGGCGTGCTCGCCTCGCCCGCGCCGAAGAACTCCGCGGCCTCGGTCACCGGCATCGCGAGCACCTCGCTGATGTCCCGGCCGCCGAGGTGGTACTCCAGGACCGCCGCCTGGAACCGCTTGCCCTCGCACTCCTCGCAGGGGGCGGCGACGCCGGCCATCATCGCCAGGTCGGTGTAGATGACGCCCACGCCGTTGCAGGTCGGGCAGGCGCCCTCGGAGTTGGCGCTGAACAGCGCCGGCTTGACGCCGTTGGCCTTCCCGAACGCCTTGCGGATCGGGTCGAGCAGGCCGGTGTACGTCGCCGGGTTGCTCCGCCGCGATCCGCGGATCGCGCCCTGGTCGATCGACACCACACCCTGGTCGTCGTGGATCGAACCGTGCACGAGTGAGCTCTTTCCGGAACCCGCGACGCCGGTGACGACCGTGAGCACCCCGAGAGGGACGTCGACGTCGATACCCAGCAGGTTGTGCGCCGTCGCGCCGCGGATCTCCAGCGCGCCGGTGGGCGTGCGCACCGTCTTCTTGAGGGCGGCCCGGTCGTCGAGGTGGCGGCCGGTGACGGTGTCACTGGCCCGCAGCTCCTCGACGGTTCCCTCGAAGCAGACGGTGCCGCCCGCCGTACCGGCGCCGGGGCCGAGGTCCACGACGTGGTCGGCGATCGCGATCGTCTGGGGCTTGTGCTCGACGACGAGCACCGTGTTGCCCTTGTCGCGCAGCCGCAGCAGCAGGTCGTTCATCCGCTGGATGTCATGGGGATGCAGGCCGATGGTGGGCTCGTCGAAGACATAGGTGATGTCGGTGAGCGAGGAACCGAGGTGGCGGATCATCTTGACGCGCTGCGCCTCGCCGCCCGACAGCGTGCCCGCCGGCCGGTCGAGAGAGAGGTAGCCGAGACCGATCTCCACGAACGAGTCGAGGGTCTGTTGCAGCGCGGCGAGCAGCGGAGCCACCGACGCCTCGTCGAGGCGGCGGACCCATTCGGTCAGGTCGCGGATCTCCATCGCGCAGGCGTCGGCGATGCTGATCTTGTCGATCTTGGACGACCGGGCGCCTTCGCTGAGCCGGGTGCCGTCGCACTCGGGGCAGGTGGCGAAGGTGACCGCCCGCTCCACGAACGCCCGGATGTGCGGCTGCATCGACTCCTTGTCCTTGGACAGGAACGTCTTCTGGATCTTGGGGATCAGCCCTTCGTAGGTGAGGTTGACGCCGTTGACCTTGACCTTGACCGGCTCCCCGTAGAGGAAGTCCTGCAGCTCCTTCTTGGTGTACGCGCGGATGGGTTTGTCCGGGTCGACGAAGCCGGACTGGGCGTAGACCTGCACGGTCCACTGGCTGTCCGACTTCCAGCCGGGGATGGTGAACGCGCCCTCGGCGAGGGACTTGGAGTCGTCGTAGAGCTGGCTGAGGTCGATGTCGGAGACGGCGCCCCGGCCCTCGCAGCGCGTGCACATGCCGCCGGTGCGCTGGAAGGTCGCCTTCACCGCCTTCTTGGTGCCGCGCTCGACGGTGATCGCACCGCTGGCCCGGACCGAGGCGGTGTTGAAGGAGTACGCGCCGGGCGGACCGATGTGCGGCTCGCCGAGCCGGCTGAAGAGAATGCGCAGCATCGCGTTGGCGTCGGTGGCGGTACCGACGGTGGAGCGGGGGTCGGCACCCATCCGCTGCTGGTCGACGGTGATCACGGTGGTCAGTCCGTCGAGGACGTCGACCTCGGGTCGCGCCTGCGTCGGCATGAATCCCTGGACGAAGGCGCTGTAGGTCTCGTTGATCATCCGCTGCGACTCCGCGGCGATCGTGTTGAACACCAGTGAGCTCTTGCCCGAACCGGACACACCCGTGAACACCGTCAGGCGGCGCTTCGGGATGTCGACGCTGACGTCCCTGAGGTTGTTCTCGCGCGCGCCGTGCACGCGGATCAGGTCGTGGCTGTCGGCGGCGTGCGGCGCGGACGACTGCGCATCCGTCTTCGGAGCCATGCTCATCGTTTCTCCATACTGTTGCGCGGGGCCATCACGCTAGCCGCGGCGCGGGCGTCGGCGCTTCTCGATTACTGACCGATCCCGCCACCGGTTCCGAGCCGGTGCCCACCACCGGTTCCGAGCCGGTGGGCGGCATGCCCGCCGCCTCACGTACCGCTCCTGCCTCGCACAGCGAGCGGGTTCTACGTGCCTGTCGTGGTGATGCGCGTGATCGCCTCAAGGGTCAGGGCCCGGTCGTGTGGCTCGTTGTCCAGGGCGCGGTGCAGGGTCAGACCCTCGATGAGGGCGTCGAGTTGACGGGCCGTGTCCGGGTCGAAGTGCTTCTCCAGGTGGACGCGGCTGCGGCCCATCCACTCATGGGTGAGTTCCCTGTAGACCGGCCGGCGAGCGGCGAGGACGTACAGCTCCTGGGTGAGTACGAGGTCACGCTGGCTCCCCTCCGAGAGGGCGTGGACGAGATCCGTCACCGCCTCGCGGGCCTGGTCGCGGTCGGCCGGAGCGGCGAGGTGGGAGTCGAAGACGGCGACGATGTGGTCGGCGAAGCGGGTGAACGCCTCCCTGAGCAGCTGGTCCATGCCGCTGAAGTGGTACGTCATCGATCCCAGCGGAACACCGGCGCGCGCGGCGATCTTCCGGTGGGACACGTGGGCGATGCCCTCTTCGGCGATGAGATCGAGGGTCGCGGCGATGATGCGTTCGCGGCGCTGCGGGTCGGTGTGTCCGGTGGCCATGGCGGGAGCCCTCAGAGGGTGCGGACCGGGCGGGCGGGGTTGCCGACGGCGACGACGTCGGCGGGCACGTCCTTCGTCACCACCGCGCCCGCGCCGATGACGGAGTTGTCGCCGATGCTCACACCGGGCAGGACGGTGGCGCCCCCGCCGAGCCACACGTTGTTCCCGATGGTGATCGGCCGGGCGGCTTCCAGTTTGTCGCGCCTCGGCCCCGGCTCCAAGGGGTGGGTGGGGGTGAGCAGTTGAACGTTCGGCCCGATCTGGCAGTCCTCGCCGATGGTGATCGCGGCGACGTCCAGCGCGGTCAGGTTGTAGTTGACGAAGGTGCGCGCGCCGATCGTGATGTTGCTGCCGTAGTCGACGTACAGCGGCGGCCGCACATGTACCTCCTCGCCCAGGGAACCGAGCAGTTCGGCGAGGATCGGCCGGGCGGCATCGGGGTCCTCGACGTAGGCGGCCTGGTAGCGGGCGGCCAGGCGCACGGCGCGCTGGTACCGGCGGATGATCTCCGGGTCGTCGGCGATGTAGAGGTCGCCCGCCGCCATGCGTTCGAGGTTCGTGCGGGAATCCTGCGCGAAGTGGTCCGTCGACATGCGTACGATCGTACACTTCACGTCGGTCCGCGGCCCGTGAACCGGAGATGTCCCCGGGGACGTCTCCGGGGAGGTCTCCGGGGAGGTCCGCCTACCGCCGCCTGGACTGCAGCACTCCGGCGGACAGCAGCACCAGCAGTCCGGCGAGGGGCACCACCAGCAGGCCCGCCCGCAGGCTCGCCGAGTCCGCGACAAGGCCGACGACCGGCGGGGAGAGCAGGAAGCCCAGGCGCATGAGCCAGGAGACGATGGCAAGACCCGAACCGGGCTTGAGGCCGGGCAGTTCGTCGGCTTCGTGCATCGCCGCGGGCACCAGCGTCGCCACGCCGAACCCGGCCGCGGCGAAGCCGAGAATCGTGCCGGGCACCGTGGGCACGGCCAGCGCCAGGCCCATGCCGACCACCACGATGAGCCCCCCGGTACGGGCCACGGTGCGCTGGCCGAACCGGTCGACGAGCCGGTCACCGATGCTGCGGCCGATGAACTGGGCCCCGACCAGGGCGATGTAGCCGGAGGCCGCCAGCGTCACCGACGCGGACAGCGAGTCGGAGAGGTAGAGGGCGGCCCAGGAACTGCCCGCGTCCTCGACGAGGGTGCCGGCCGTGGCGATGAGCACGAGCGCGGCCAGGACGTACGCGGTACGTCGGGCTGCCGCCGGACGCTTCGCCTGCCGTGCTCCACGGCCGTCGCCGTCCGACGCCACCGCCGCGTCCGTCCCCGACGCCCCATCCGTCCCCGACACCGGCTCGACCCCCGACGCCGACTCGGTCTCCGACGTCGGCTCGACGTCGGGGCCGGGCAGGCAGAAGCGCAGGGCGACGCACGCCGCGACCGCGAACACCACCGCCGAGATCGCCAGGTGCTGCCCGCGCGGCAGGTCGAGCGCTATCGCCGCGGCGGCCATGGAGCCGCCTGCGACGGCGCCGATGGACCAGATCGCGTGGAAGGAGTTGATGATGGAGCGTCCGTAGCGGCGCTGCACCCGCAGTCCGTGGGCGTTCTGCGCGACATCGGTGACCGCGTCCATCGCTCCGGCCAGGAACAACGCCGCCGCGAACAGCACCACCGAGTCGGCCAGGCCCGCGACGAGGATTCCGGCGCCGGTCAGCAGGGTGCCGGCCACCGCCGCCCGCGCCGAGCCCAGCCGGCGAATGGCCACCCCCGCCGCGAGGCCGGCCGCGATGGCGCCCGCCGGGAACGCCGCCACGGCCAGGCCGTAGGCGGCGTTGCCGATCCCGAGATCCGCCTTGATCTGCGGATACCTCGGCAGAAGGTTGGCGAACAGGGCGCCGTTGGTGAAGAACAGCACGGCAACGGCAACGCGCGCCTGCCGCTCGGCGGACGCGGGTCGGCGCAGTACGTCAACAGTCATGCGAGTGACCCTACAGCGAGAGCGTACGAACGTACACTCTCGGCCGTCGCACCCGGCAAAAGGGGAGGTGGGGCGGTGCCGACACGTGTCGGCACCGCCCCACCTCGGCCCTGCGTGAACCGCTTGGCGGGACCTGCTCGGCGGGACCCGCCCGGCGTGACCTACTTGCTGGCGGCGAAGCGCATCAGGGCCTGCTCGTCACCCTGCTTGATCTTCCCGGTCTCGTTGATCACCTGGAGCTTCCAGACCCCGCCGACCCGGATCGCCTTGGCCACGGCGCAGCCGTTGTCGTTGCTGAGCAGGCTCGGCCAGATGTCCGCGACCTGCTGCACGCTGCCCCCGCTCGCGTCGTACACCTTGAAGCTGATGTTCCGCGCCTTCTGGAAAGAGCTGGCCTTCTTGTACGCGGCGGCGACGAAGACGACCGAGGTGATGTTCTGCGGGACGCGGGCGAACTCGACGGTCACCGTCTCGTCGTCACCGGCGCCCTTGCCGGTCTGGTTGTCGCCGGTGTGCACCAACGAGCCGTTGCCCAGCGGGTCCAGTGAGTCGAGACCGGCCAGCCGCACCGGGTCCGATCCCTGCATCGCGATGGCGATCAGGTCGAGGTCCGTGCCCTTCGTCTGGCGCAGCTTGCCGATCAGACCGCCGCTGCTGCCGACGGTCGGGTCCCAGGACACCCCGATCGACAGATGAGTCACTCCGTCCAGGTCCGCCGGGCCGTCTTCCTTCGTAAGCGTGATCATGCCTGTCCCTCTTGATCGTGAGAATGCCTGTACGCAGTCTGCCTCCCCTTTGCCACGCCGCGTAGTCCGGGACCCCTACGAATCACCAGATCCACGCCCGTCTCGGGCGACAGGCACCCCGAGACGCCCCGAGACGCGGAACAGGCGCACTCGCCTCACGATGCCGACTGGATGTCCCCCCGGGTGGAGGCCGCGATGGTCTCGCGGTGGGCGAAGTCACCCGGGGGGATGCCGGGATGGTGGCCGAGCCGAGCCGGTGGCACCGCGGCCGACGGGTCCAGGGTGAGCCGGGAGACGATGCGGTAGCGGTCGCCGCGGTAGACCGAGTGGACGTATTCGACGGGCCGGCCCGTGGTGTCCGAGGTGAGCCGTTCGAAGAGCAGCGCCGGGGACAGTTCGGGAACGTCGAGCAGTTCGGCCTCGGCCCGGGTGACGACGGTCGGCTCGATCGCCTGTACCGCCTCCTGGACATGCACGCCGTGCTGTTCGCGCAGGTGCTCGTACAGGTCGCCGGCTTCCAGTTCCCGGGCGGACAGGGCGGGGACCAGGTCGGCCCTGATGTGCAGGTGCTCGATGGCCATCGGGGCGCCGTCGACCAGGCGCAGCCGTGCCACGTACACGATCTCGGCGGCGGGTGACATACGCAGTTTGCGGCCCACGCGCGCGCCGGCCGGGAAGGTGGTGAACTCCAGCAGTCGGCTGGACCAGGCCCCGGAGGCCGGCGGTGCCGTCATGGTCTGCCGGCCGTGACCGGAGACGAGTTCCTGGGTGATCTTCTCGGGGGCCACGAACATGCCGCGGCCGTGTTCCCGTACCAGCAGTCCTGCGGCGACGAGTTCGTCGACCGCCGCGCGCAGGGTCGGGCGGGACACCCCCAGACGGGTGCACAGGGCGCGTTCGGAGGGGATCGCGTCACCGGGGCTGCGCGACTCGACGAGGTCGAGGACGAAGTCGCGGACCCGCTCCCGCTTGAGCACCGCACCCGGCGCGTCTTCCTTCATGGCGTGCCCCCCATACGCGAAATCCCCTTTACCAGTTGACCAGTTGCCGAACGCAGCTGCTCCCCTGGTCGGACGAAGTGTAACCGCTTCCCCACGGTGATCGCCGGAGCATCGACCGGCGCATACGTCAAATTCCCTTGCTGCCAAGGGGGTTGACGCCACCGATTGGTCTATGCCAGTTTCATCCCCGCATCAAGAGGTGAGCTGTCCAGTGGACTTCACTGGTCAGGTGGTTGGCTCCTGTCCTCCAGAGGTGAACCGTGAAGCTCCGCTTGTTCGCCGGTGTGTCCGTGCTTGTGGTGACCGCCGGACTGAGTGCCTGCAGCAGTTCCTCCGACGACTCCGGCGGCGGCTCCGGCGGGAGCACCACCATCGACGTCTGGCTGATGCGCGACAGCGTCTCGGACCGGTTCCAGAAGGACTTCGTCAAGGGCTTCGAGACCGCTCATCCCGACATCCAGGTCAAGGTGCAGATCCAGGAGTGGGACGGCATCGGCGAGAAGGTCACCGCGGCCCTCGCAGGCCGGGACGCACCGGACGTCATCGAGACCGGCAACACCCAGGTCGCCCAGTTCGCGCAGAGCGGAGGACTGCTCGACCTCAGCGACAAGGTCGGCGAGCTCGGGGGCGAGGACTGGCTCAAGGGCCTCGCCGAGCCCGGCGCCTACGAGGGCAAGCAGTACGGCATCCCGTACTACGCCGCCAACCGTGTCGTCGTCTACCGCACCGACCTCTTCAAGGAGGCGGGCGTCGACACAGCCGCCATCAAGACGCGCGACCAGTGGATCGCCGCCACCAAGAAGCTCAACACCGGTGACACGCAGGGCATCTATCTGCCCGGTCAGATGTGGTACACCCTCGCGGGCTTCGTCTGGGACGAGGGTGGCGAGCTCGCCACCGAGTCGGGCGGCAAGTGGCAGGGCAACCTCGACACTCCCGAGGCGGTCCGCGGCATGGAGTTCTACGAGAAGCTCCAGGCACTCGGCAAGGGCCCCAAGGACTCCGACGAGGACAGCCCTCCGCAGGCGGACGTCATGGCCAAGGGGAAGGTCGCCCAGGTCATCTCGACTCCCGGCGGCGCCAACGTCGTCATCGAGAACAACCCCGAACTGAAGGGCAAGCTCGGCTTCTTCCCGATCCCGGGGAAGACCGCCGGGACACCGGGTGCCGTCTTCACCGGCGGCTCCGACCTCGTCATCCCGACGGCCTCCGCCAAGCAGGACGCGGCCTACACGTTCATCAAGGAACTCACCGGCGATGCCTGGCAGAAGAAGCTCGCCGTCGCCATGAGCTACGTCCCGAACAAGACCACCCTGTCCGACGCGGTCGCCTCCGACCCGGGCGCCTCGGCCATGGCGGTCGGCGCCGCGGAAGGCCATGCCACGCCCAACACACCGGGCTGGGCCGCCGTCGAGGCCAAGAACCCGATCAAGGACTACATGACGGCCGTTCTCACCGGAGGCGACGCCAAGAAGGAAGCCGCCACCGCGTCCGACGCCATCACCACGGCGATGAACTCCGGCTCCTGACCGCCAACGCACCGGAGGAAGAGTGCCGTGTCGGCCGTCCGAGAACAGACCGCGCCCCACCCCCCACCG
>NZ_LIPP01000062.1 GCF_001418335.1 Streptomyces aurantiacus
GGCTTCGTGGCGGGATCGCCGTTACAGCGGTGTCGCCGCGTGGAGGATGAGGATCATCGTGACCGCGGAGTTCGCGGAGGACATCGCCGAGACGGCCGTACCGACGGCCGCCGTCCAGGCTGCGAGGCCTACTCCGGTGAACACGGACGGCCAGCTGCGGACGGCCGGCGCCGGACCGAGCAGGGCGGCGACGCGGCGCGGAACCGGTCCGGGTCCGGGTCCGGGTCCGGATCTGGCCGCGAAGCCCGCGAGCGTCGCGGCGGGGGCCGGGTCCGGGCCCGGAGTATCCCTGGACACCAGGGCCGCCCTGCCGATCGCCACGGCCACGGCCCGGCGGTCACCGACGGCGCGGGCCGCGTCCTCGTCGGCCCAGCGTTCCGTCGTGTAGGACACCGCCGTGCGCAGCGGGCGCAGAAACGGGTTGGCGCGCGCCGCCAGCCGTACGGCCAGCAGGAACCGGTGGTGCCCGGCCTCCAGATGTGCCCGCTCATGGGCGAACAGGGCCCGGCGCTCGGCGGGCCCGAGCCGGGACAGCAGCGCGGTGGTGACCACTACCCGCCCCCGGACCCGTCCTCGGACCCGGCCGCGCTCCCGGACCCGGTTCCGGTGCGTATCGGCGCCGGTGCCGGTGCCGGGCAGTGCGTAGGCGTACGGCGTCTCGTCGGGCAGTACCGCCACCTCCCTGCCGCGTACCCCCGCCAGCGCCCGGTGCGCGCGGCGGCGGGTGCGGCCGTGTCGCCACGACGCCCTGCCGCAGGCCGACGCGACGGCGAGGAGCGCGGGTATGGCCGCCTTCCCCGCCACCTCGTCGTACGGGACGGCCGCCCGCACCTCGGGGTCCGACCAGCCGTCGGGCAGCGGATTGCCGGGCAGCTGAGCGGTGCCGACCACCATCAGCAGGCCCAGGCAGACCGTGCTGCACACCGCCATGACCACGGCCACGCCGGTCAGCAGCCGGGTGGCGGTACGCGGATGGAGGTGCTGCTCGGCAAGCCGGGCGACCGGCCACGCCGTCAACGGCAGTATCAGCGGCAGGAAGACGAACACCCCCATGGGTCTCAGGCTTCCCTCTCCGTGTCGGGGTGGCCCAGCAGTTCACGCAGCAGCCGTTCGTCGTTCGGCTCCAGGGAGGTCACGAAGCTCGCGAGCACGGCCTCCCGGTCGCGTTCGCCGTCCAGCACCTTGCGCATTCTGCGCGCGGCGAGGCCCGCCTCGTCCGAGGCCGCGGTCCAGGCGAAGGACCGGCCCTCCCGTTCCCGGGTCACCGCGCCCTTGTCCAGCAGCCGGGTCAGGATCGTGATCACCGTCGTATAGGCGAGGTCGCCGCCGAGCCGCTCCTGCACCCAGCCCGCGGTCGCGGGACTCTCCGCCGCGCGCAGGGCCGACAGGACCTGCGCCTCCAGCTCGCCCTGGCCCCGTCGCGGGGGGCGCTGTCGCTGGTCCGTCATGTCCTGTCTCCTTCCTTATTTTCTACAGTGCTGTAGATTTTTTACCACGCTGTACGTCCGCACCAAACAAGGAGTTGGCAGTGGGAGTTTCTCTGGCCAAAGGCGGCAATGTCTCGCTCAGCAAGGAGGTGCCGGGCCTGACCGCCGTACTGGTCGGCCTCGGCTGGGACGTACGGACCACCACGGGCACCGACTACGACCTCGACGCCTCCGCGCTGCTGGTCGACGCGTCGGGCAAGGTCCTCTCCGACCAGCACTTCATCTTCTACAACAACCTCAAGAGCCCGGACGGCTCCGTCGAGCACACCGGCGACAACCTCACCGGCGAGGGCGAGGGCGACGACGAGTCCGTCAAGGTGAACCTGGCCACCGTGCCCCCCGAGGTCGCCAAGATCGTCTTCCCCGTCTCCATCCACGACGCCGCCAACCGTGGCCAGAGCTTCGGCCAGGTCAGGGGCGCCTTCATCCGCGTCGTCAACCAGGCAGGCGGCGCCGAGATCGCCC
>NZ_LIPP01000063.1 GCF_001418335.1 Streptomyces aurantiacus
CCGAACCGTCGACCTCCCCACTTACGCCTTCCAACGCCAGCGTTATTGGCTGGTCGACACGGTGGCACGCGGCATCGATGCTCGCCGGTCCGGGTCCGGGTCCGGGTCCGGGCACCCGCACCTGCCCACCGCGGTCGCCCTCGCCGATGGGGGAGTGGTGCTCGACGGCCGGATCTCCGCCGGAGGTGGCGGCTGGTTGGGCGGGCATGTGGTGGCCGGGACATCGCTCGTACCGGGGGCGGCGCTGGTCGAGTGGGTATTGCGGGCCGCCGACGAAGTGGGCTGTGCCGCGGTGGAGGAACTGGCCCTGCAAGTGCCGGTGGTGCTGCCGGAGGACGGGGGCCTGCGGGTCCAGGTCGTCGTCGGCGCGACGGACGAGCAAGGCCGGCGTGACGTACGCGTGTACGCGCGCCCGGATCAGGCGGGCACCGCCTGGGTGTGCCATGCCGTCGGCGAGTTGGGCCGCGAGCCGGCCGCCCGTCCGCCGTGCCAGGCCGGGCCGTGGCCGCCGGCGGAGGCCGAGCCGGTGGACGTGAGCTGCTTCTACGAGCGGGTCGCCACCGCCGGATACGCGTACGGCCCGGCGTTCCAGGGACTGCGTGCGCTGTGGCGGCACGGCCGGGATCTGCTGGCGGAGGTGGAACTGCCCGAGCACGCCGGTCCTGCGGCCGGTTTCGGCATCCACCCGGCGCTGCTGGATGCCGCTCTGCACCCGTTGATCGCGCGGCGGGACCAGGAGGCGTACGACGGCGGGCAGGTGCTGTTGCCGTTCACCTGGAGCGGTGTGTCGCTGTGGGCCACAGAGGCCACGACCGTACGGGTACGGATCGCCCAGGCGGGCGAGGGCGGCGCGGACGCGGTGCGCCTGACGCTGACCGATCCCGCGAACGAGCCGGTGATGGACGTGGCGGAGCTGCGGCTGCGGTCGACCGGCACCGCGCAGGTACGGGCCGCCGCCGGACCGGGCACGGACGGGCTCTACGAACTGCTCTGGACCCCGCTTCCCGTACCGGCCGTGGCCGGCCACGGCATGACCGAAGGCTCCTCTGTGGCCGTGCTGGAAGACCTCCAACTGGATCCGGTGCGTCACGGGGAGGTGGGTGCCCCCGCCGGTGCCTCCGCGCCCACCGTGATCCTGGCCGCCGTGGACACAGGTGGCGCGGAAACCGGTGGCGCGGAAACCGGTGGCGCGAACGAACTCGCCGTCACCGGGCGGGTGTTGGGTCTCCTCCAGGAGTTCTTGGCCGCGCCGCGCCTGGAGCAGGCACAGCTTGTGATCGTGACCCGGGACGCGGTGGACGTGGCCGGCCCCGTCGACGGGACCGGCCCGCCGAGTGAGACGGACCTGGCGGGCGCGGCCGTGTGGGGCCTCGTGCGCAGTGCGCAGTCGGAGCACCCCGGCCGGTTCGTGCTGCTCGACACCGACGGCCCGTTCGGCGGTGTGAACGGCGTGAAGGGCGTGAAGGGTGTGAAGGGTGTGAACGGTGTGGACCGCGCTGCCGTCGTGGACGCGGTACGCCGTGCCGGGGACGCGGACGAGCCGCAGTTGGCCCTGCGCGGCGACCGGGTGTTCGTGCCCCGGTGGGCGCGGGCCGTTGAACCCGCCGAGCTGACCGGGCCGCCCGGAGCGCACGCCTGGCGGCTCGTGGGCGGGGAGTCCGGGACGCTGGACGCCGTTACGGCGGTGGCCTGCGAGGAGGCACTGCGACCACTGGGGCCGGGACAGGTCCGTGTCGCCGTCCACGCGGCGGGGGTGAACTTCCGCGATGTGCTGATCGCTCTGGGCATGTACCCGGATCCGGACGCCCTGCCGGGTACCGAGGCGGCCGGGGTGGTGACGGAGGTCGGGCCCGGTGTCACCCGTCCGGCGGTCGGTGAGCGTGTGATGGGCATGCTGGAGGGCGCGTTCGGGCCGTGGGCCGTCGCCGACGCGCGGGCGCTGGCCCCCGTCCCGGCCGGCTGGAGCACGCGGCAGGCGGCCGCTGCCCCTGCCGCGTTCCTCACGGCCTGGTACGGGCTGGTGGACCTGGCCGGGCTGCGGGCGGGGGAGTCGGTGCTGATCCACGCGGCCACGGGCGGGGTGGGGATGGCGGCGGTGCAGATCGCCCGCCATCTCGGCGCCGAGGTGTACGCCACCGCGAGCCCCGCCAAGCACGCCGTGCTGGAGGACATGGGCATCGACGCCGGCCACCGGGCCTCGTCGCGTGACCCCGGCTTCGAGGACACGATCCGGCGGGCCACCGGCGGCCGTGGCGTGGACGTCGTACTCAACAGCCTCACCGGTGAACTCCTGGACGGCTCGCTGCGGTTGCTGAGGGAGGGCGGCCGTTTCGTGGAGATGGGCAAGACCGACGTGCGCGATCCCGGAGCGGTCGCGCTGGAGCATCCCGGAGTCACCTACACGGCGTTCGACCTGGTGGCCGACGCCGGGCCCGAGCGGCTCGGGGAGATGCTGGACCGCCTCGGCGGACTGTTCGCCTCCGGTGCGCTGGTCCCGCTGCCGGTCGGCGCCTGGCCGCTGGGGCGGGCGCGGGAGGCGTTCCGGTACATGAGCAGGGCGCAGCACACCGGCAAGCTGGTGTTCGATGTGCCGGCCCCGCTCGCCGCCGACGGCACCGTCCTCATCACGGGCGGCACCGGTGCCCTCGGTGCCGCCGTGGCCGAACACCTGGCGCGTACCGGGGAGACCAGCCACCTGCTGCTGGCCGGCCGTAGCGGCCCAGACGCCGACGGCGCGGCCGAACTGGCCGCCCGGCTGGCAGAGCTCGGAGCGGAGGCCACCTTCGTGGCGGCCGATGTGAGCGAGCCGGACGCGGTGGCCGCACTGATCGCCGGCATCGATCCGGCGCATCCGCTGACCGGCGTCGTCCACGCCGCCGGTGTGCTCGACAACGCCCTGATCGACTCCCAGCACCCCGACCGCCTCGCTCGGGTGTGGGCGGCCAAGGCCGCCGCCGCACGTCATCTGCACGAAGCGACCCGCGAGATGAGGCTGGGCCTGTTCGTGACGTTCTCCTCCTTCGCCGCCACCCTGGGCACCCCGGGCCAGGCCAACTACGCGGCGGCGAACGCCTACTGCGACGCGCTGGCGGTGTGCCGCCGGGCGCAGGGCCTCGCCGGACTGTCCGTGGCGTGGGGGCTGTGGGAGGCCACCAGCGGCCTGACCGGAACACTGACCGCGGCCGACCGGGCCCGTATCGACCGGTACGGCATCAAACCGACGAGCGTGGCGCGCGGCTGTGCCCTGTTGACCGCCGCACGCGCCCATGGACGCCCCGACCTGCTCGCCCTCGATCTGGACGCCCGCGTCCCGGCCGGGTCCGGCGCGGCGGTCCCCACCGTCCTACGCACGCTGACGGCCGCCGCCGGGGAACCCTCCGTCGCCCGGCCTGTCGCGGCCACGACCGCTGCAGGTGAGGCGGCCCACTGGCCGGCCCGGCTCGCCACCCTGACCGGTGAGGAGCGACTGGAAATGATGACCGGCCTGGTGCGCTCCCACGCCGCCGGAGTGCTCGGCCACGCCGACCCCGGCGCGGTGCGGGTGGACACACAGTTCAAGGAACTCGGCTTCGACTCGCTCACCGCGGTCGAACTGCGCAACCGGCTCGCCGCCGCGACCGGCCTCAAGCTGCCCGCCGCGCTGGTCTTCGACTATCCGCAGGCCCAGGTGCTCGCCGCCCACCTGGTGGAGCGGCTCGCTCCCGACGGCGCACCGGCCGCGACCGGCGACATCACCGCCCAGGTCCTCCAGGAGGTGGCCCGCGTCGAGCACGGCCTGACCGCCGCCGTGGCGCGGGGCCTGGACCAGGTCGCGGTCGCCGCCCGCCTGGAGGCGCTGCTCGCCCGTCTGACACCGACGGCCGGCGACGGAGACGGAGACGGCGACGGCGACGACGTCGACGGCCTGGAGGAGGCCACCGCCGAGCAAGTACTGGACTTCATCGACAACGAACTGGGGGTGTGAGGAACGTGCCGACCGAACACCTGCCGACCGAACACCTTGCGACCGAGCACCTTGTGACCACACACCCTGAGACCACACACCTTGCGACCACGGGCGGGGAGCGGCAGCGCACATGGTGAGCGAAGAGAAACTGGTCGACTACCTCAAACGGGTCTCCGCCGACCTGCACGCCACCCGCCGGCGGCTGCGCGAGGCGGAGGAACGCGGCCAGGAACCGGTGGCCGTCGTGGAGATGGGCTGCCGCTACCCCGGCGGAGTACGTACCCCGGAAGACCTGTGGGACCTGGTCGCGGAGGGCGGCCACGCCCTGGGCCCCTTCCCCGACAACCGGGGCTGGGACCTGGAGCGGCTCTTCCACCCGGACCCCGATCACCCGGGCACCAGCTATGCCCGGGAGGGCGGCTTCGTCCACGACGCCGACCTCTTCGACCCGGAGTTCTTCGGCATCAGCCCGCGTGAGGCCCTGGCCCTGGACCCGCAGCAGCGGCTGCTCCTGGAGTGCGCCTGGGAGGCGCTGGAGCGCGCGGGCATCGACCCGCGGTCACTGGCGGGCAGTCGTACCGGCGTGTACGCGGGCGCGGCACTGCCGGGCTTCGGCACCCCGCACATCGACGCCGCCGCCGAGGGCTACCTGGTCACCGGCAACGCCCCCAGCGTGCTGTCGGGCCGTCTCGCCTACACCTTCGGCCTTGAGGGCCCGGCGGTGACGATCGACACGGCCTGCTCGTCGTCGCTCGTCGCCGTACACCTCGCGGCCCACGCCCTGCGGCAGCGTGAGTGCGACCTGGCGCTCGCGGGCGGCGTCACGGTGATGACCACTCCGTACGTGTTCACCGAGTTCTCCCGGCAACGCGGCCTGGCCGCCGACGGCAGGTGCAAGCCGTTCGCGGCCGCCGCCGACGGCACCGCCTTCTCCGAAGGCGCGGGCCTGCTCGTCCTGGAGCGGCTCACCGACGCCCGGCGCAACGGCCATCAGGTCCTTGCGGTGATCCGGGGTTCGGCCGTCAACCAGGACGGTGCCAGCAACGGGCTCACCGCGCCCAACGGCCTTTCCCAGCAGCGCGTGATCCGAGCCGCGCTGGCCGGGGCCCGGCTCTCACCCGCCGAGGTGGACGCGGTCGAGGCGCACGGCACCGGGACCAGGCTCGGCGACCCCATCGAGGCCGACGCGCTTCTCGCCACCTACGGCCAGGAGCGGTACGGCGACCGGCCGTTGTGGCTCGGCTCGGTCAAGTCCAACATCGGCCACACTCAGGGTGCGGCGGGTGCCGCGGGGCTGATCAAGATGATCCTCGCGCTGCGCCACCAGACACTGCCGGCCACCCTGCACGCCGACGAACCCACCCCGCACGCCGACTGGGAGTCGGGCGCGGTGCGCCTGCTCACGGAGCCGGTCGCCTGGCCGAGGGGCGAGCGCACCCGACGCGCGGGTGTCTCCTCCTTCGGCATATCCGGCACCAACGCCCACCTGATCCTGGAGGAGGCCCCGGCCGTCGACCCGGCGGAGGCCGCCCGGGACAGCGAAGGCCCACGGCACTCCGCGGCCCGACCGGGCAGCCGACCGGCCGGCAGCACGCACGGCAACCGGGCAGAGCTGCCATGGGTGCTCTCCGCGCGCAGCGCCCCCGCGTTGCGCGCCCAGGCCGAGGCGCTTGCCAGCCATCTCGCCACCGGTCACCTCGCCACCGGTCACCTCACTACCGGTCACCTCACCACCGGCGTGGAGGCTTCCGCGGCCGACGTCGGCAGCGCGCTGCTGCGCCGATCCCTGTTCGAGCACCGCGCCGTGGTGCTCGGCGCCGACCGCGAGGAGCGGGCCGAGGCACTGGCCGCCCTCGCCGCGGGTCGCAGCCACCCGGCCCTCACCCGCGCCCCGGGCCAGGCCCGCTCCGGCGGCACCGCCTTCCTGTTCACCGGCCAGGGCAGCCAGCGTCCGGGCATGGGCGCCCGGCTCCACGACACCTTCGACGTCTTCGCCGAAGCCCTGGACGAGATCTGCGCCCACCTGGACCCACTGCTCGAACAGCCGCTGCGCGAGGCACTGTTCGCGCCGGCCGGCACCGCACAGGCCGCCGCGCTGAACAGGACCGGCATGACCCAGGCCGCCCTGTTCGCCCTGGAGGTGGCCCTGTACCGGCTGGTCACCTCCTTCGGTGTCACCCCCAGCCACCTGACCGGACACTCCGTGGGCGAGATCGCCGCCGCGCACGCGGCAGGGGTGTTCTCCCTGCCGGACGCCTGCACACTGGTCGCCGCCCGCGGACGGCTGATGCAGGCCCTGCCCGCCGGGGGCGCCATGCTCGCCGTCCAGGCCGGCGAGGAAGACGTACTGCCGCTGCTCGCGGGCCGGGAGGAGCACCTCTCGCTCGCCGCCGTCAACGGCCCCACGTCCGTCGTCGTGTCCGGCGAGGCCACGGGCGCGGCGGACCTGGAGCGGATACTGCGCGGGCGCGGGCACAAGACCAAGCGGCTGAACGTCAGCCACGCCTTCCACTCGCCCCTGCTCGAACCGATGCTGGACGACTTCCGCCGGGTGGCCCGCACCCTGACCTTCCAGGCGCCGACGCTCCCAGTCGTCTCCAACCTCACCGGGGCGCTCGCCGACGCGGAGCTGCTGTCCGACCCCGAGTACTGGGTGCGGCACATCCGCCGACCGGTCCGCTTCTTCGACGGATTGCGCACTCTGGACGCCCGGAACGTGGTGCGCTACCTGGAACTGGGGCCCGATCCCGTTCTCGCCACCATGGTCCACGACTGCCTCACGCCCCCTGCCGAGCCGGTCACGGCGGCCGTCCTGCGCTCCGGGCACGACGACACGCGGACCCTTCTCACCGCCCTCGCCACGCTCCACGCCGACGGGCAGCCGGCCGACTTCACCGGTTTCTTCCCGGCCGACGCGGCCCGACCGGCGGCGCTGCCCACCTACCGCTTCCAGCGGCAGCGGTACTGGCGTTCCGCCCCCGACGCGTCGGCTCCGGCCCGCGCCGCCGACCTCCAGGAGACCGGCCACCCGCTCCTGCCGGCCGTCATCAGGCAGGCCGACGGCGGTCTCCTGTTCGCCGGGCGCCTCTCGCTGCGTACGCACCCGTGGCTCGCCGACCACGCCATCGGGGGCAGCGTCCCGCTACCTGGCACCGCCTTCGTCGAACTCGCCCTGCTCGCAGGGCGGTACGCGCACTGCGACACCGTCGACGACCTGACGCTGGAAGCCCCGCTCCTGCTCGACGACACCAGCACGGTCAGCGTCCAACTGGCCCTCGCCGCCCCCGACACCGACGGCCGCCGCACCCTGGCCATCCACGCCCGCGTCGCCGACAACACAGACAACACAGACAACACAAACGGCATGGACAACGCAGACGGCACCGACGACGTGGACGGCACCGACGACGGCAGTACGTCTGGCAGTGCGTACGGCTGGCGCCGCCACGCCACCGGCGTGCTCGCCCCCGGCCAGGGCACCGAGTCACCCGCCACCGACGCCGCGGTCTGGCCGCCCGCCGACGCCACCGCACTCGACATCGACGCCCTGTACGCCCGCCTCGACGAGCAGGGTTACGGCTACGGCCCCGCCTTCCGCGCCGTCCACGCCGCCTGGCGGTGCGGCGACGACCTGTACGCCGACGTCCGCCTCACCGGCGAACAGCGTGACGACGCCGAGGCGTTCACGCTCCACCCCGCACTGCTCGACGCCGCGCTGCACACCGTCGACGAGCTCTACCGCGAGAGCGGGAACGACGAGAGCGGGAACGACGGGGGCAGAGACGGCGAGGGAGAGGGCGCGGGCGGGGGTGAGGGAGACGCCCCGGTACGGCTGCCGTTCTCCTTCACCGGCATCCGTCACTACGCCACCGGTCCGAACTACGCCACCGGTCCGACCAGGCTGCGCGTCCGCCTCAGTTCCAGGGGCGACGATCAGCTGCGGCTCACCCTGACCGACACGGACGGCGCCGCGGTGGCCGTCGTCGACACCCTCCGGCTGCGGGTGATCCCCGCCGACCGCTGGCACTCCGCCCGCCCCACCACCACACCACCCTTGCACCACCTGGACTGGCAGATGCTGCCGCTGCCCGCCGAGACGCCGGCCGCCGGCACCTGGGCCGTGCTCGGAGCCGACGCGACGGACTTCACCCACGCGGCGCACCACCGGGACCTGGCGGCCCTGACATCGGCAGTCGCGGAGGGCGAGCCCGTACCGGACTTCGTTCTCGCCCCCTTCCTCACCCCTTTCGTCACCCCTTTCCCCGCCATCGACTTCGGAGACCCGGACGACGTCCCCGTACGAACACGGGCCCACACCCACCGAGCCCTGCGACTACTGTCCGACTGGCTCAGCTCGGACACCCTCGCCGCCTCTCGGCTCGTCATCCTGACCGGCGGCGCAGTCTCCGCCCACGCGGACGACGCCCCGGCCGACCTGGCCACCGCACCGCTGTGGGGTCTGGCCCGTGCCGCCCAGACCGAACAGCCGGACCGCATCCTGCTGCTGGACGTGGACCACGAGGCCGCGTCACGCCGTGCCCTGCCCGCCGTCCTGGCGACCGCGACGGCCCACAACGAGACGCAGGTCGCCGTGCGCGCGGGCACCGCCCTCGTACCGCGCCTCGCCGTCGCCCGGCACCGGCCCGATGTCGCGGCACCAGGCCTCGACCCCGAGGGCACGGTCCTGATCACCGGCGGCACCGGAGGCCTCGGCCGAGCCGTCGCCCGCCACCTGGCCACCGCACACGGGGTCCGTCACCTGCTTCTCGCCGGCCGCCGGGGCGAGGACGCGGAGGGCGTCGCCGACCTGCGCGGCGACCTCGCGGCCGGTGGCGCCGAGGTGCGCGTCGCGGCCTGCGACGTCACGGACCCCGACGCGCTGGCCGGCCTCCTGGCCGACATCCCCGCCACCCACCCGCTGACCGCCGTCGTCCACGCAGCGGGCGTCATCGACGACAGCCTCATCACGGCGATGACCCCCGACCGGCTCGACACCGTCCTGGCTCCCAAGGCCGACGCGGCCTGGCAACTGCACCGGCTCACCCGCGAGCTGGACCTGTCGGCCTTCGTCCTGTTCTCCTCCGCCGCGTCGGTCCTCGGCAGTGCCGGCCAGGCCAACTACGCGGCTGCCAACACCTTCCTCGACGCACTGGCCGAACACCGACGCTCCCAGGGGCTCGCCGCCACCTCCCTGGCCTGGGGCCTGTGGGAGTCCGCGTCCGGCGGCATGGCCGCCCGGCTCGGCTCCACCGAGCGTGCGCGCATCCACCGCACCGGCGTGGCCGGCCTGACCGACGAGCAGGCCCTGGCCCTCTTCGACACGGCTCTGACGACCCCTCGCCCCACTGTCCTCGCCACCCGCTTCGACCGCGCCGTGCTGCGCGGCCAGGCCACCGCCCGCACCCTGTCACCCGTCCTGCGCGGCCTCGTGCGCGCATCCCGCCCGAGCGCGGCCACCGCCGAGGAGACAACCCCCTCCTCGTGGAGCGCCCGTCTGGCCGCGCTGTCGGCCGCCGACCGGGACCGTGCCCTGAGCGAACTGATCCGCGAACAGATCGCGACCGTCCTGGCCCACCCCTCACCCCGGTCCATCGAACTGGGCCGCGCCTTCCAGGAGTTGGGCTTCGACTCGCTGACCGCCCTGGAACTGCGCAACCGCCTCGCCACCGCCACCGGCATACGGCTGCCCGCCACCCTCGTCTTCGACTACCCCAACCCCGAAGCGCTGGCGGGGCACCTGCGCTCCCACCTCCCCGACGGTGAGCAGGCAGGCGAGCAGGCCGGCCAGCAGGCCGCCTCCGTCGCCACCGCGCGCGCCGCGGCCACGGACGACGACCCCGTCGTCATCGTCGGCATGGCCTGCCGCTACCCCGGTGGCGTGACCTCGCCCGAGCAGCTGTGGCAGCTCGTGGCCACCGGTACGGACGCCATCGGCCCGTTCCCCGACGACCGGGGCTGGGACACCGCGAGCCTCTTCGACCCCGACCCCGACCGGATCGGCCACAGCTACACCAGGGAAGGCGGATTCCTCTACGACGCGGCCCGGTTCGACGCAGCCTTCTTCGGCATCAGCCCACGCGAGGCCGTCGCGATGGACCCGCAACAGCGACTGCTCCTCGAAACCGCCTGGCAGGCCTTCGAACACGCGGGCATCGACCCGGCCACTCTGCGCGGCACCCCTTGCGGAGTCATCACCGGGATCATGTACGACGACTACGGCTCCCGCTTCCTCGCCCGCAAACCGGACGGCTTCGAAGGACGCATCATGACCGGCAGTACGCCGAGCGTGGCCTCCGGCCGGGTCGCCTACACCTTCGGCCTCGAAGGCCCCGCCATCACGGTGGACACCGCCTGTTCCTCCTCGTTGGTCGCGATGCACCTGGCCTCCCAGGCGCTGCGCCAGGGCGAATGCGACCTGGCCCTCGCCGGAGGCGTGACCGTGATGGCCACGCCGAACACCTTCGTGGAGTTCTCGCGCCAGCGCGGGCTGGCCCCCGACGGCCGCTGCAAACCGTTCACCGCCACCGCCGACGGCACGGGCTGGGGCGAGGGCGCGGGACTCGTCGTCCTGGAGCGACTCTCCGACGCCCGGCGCAACGGCCACCAGGTCCTTGCGGTGCTCGGGGGTTCGGCCGTGAACCAGGACGGTGCCAGCAACGGCATGACCGCCCCGAACGGCCCCTCGCAGGAGCGGGTCATCCGCGCCGCCCTGGCCGGAGCGGGCCGAAGTCCCGAGGACATCGACGTGGTGGAGGCGCACGGCACCGGCACCACGCTGGGCGATCCGATCGAGGCGCAGGCGCTGCTCGCCACGTATGGACAGGGACGACCCGATGACCGGCCGTTGTGGCTCGGCTCGGTGAAGTCGAACATCGGTCACACGCAGGCTGCGGCGGGTGTGGCGGGCGTCATCAAGATGGTGATGGCGATGCGGCACGAGCAACTGCCCCCCACCCTGCACGTCGACGAACCGACCCCGCACGTGGACTGGGACAGCGGCGGCGTACGGCTCCTGACCGAACCGGCTCCGTGGGCGAGAGGCGAGCGGGCACGACGTGCCGGGGTGTCCTCCTTCGGTATCTCGGGGACCAATGCGCACGTGATCCTGGAGGAGGCGCCGGAGGAGGTACCGGAGGAGGCATTGGCCGCCGCGTCGGCTGAGGTGGTGGCGGAGC